>CALEFA010000064.1 GCA_937876775.1 uncultured Rhodobiaceae bacterium
GGAAGAGAGAAATACGCCGCCATTCCCGATGCGAGAACAATGAAGACAAGCGGGAAAAACTGTTGGCGGGTCATGGTCTTCGGCCTAATTTGTGCTAGAAGGCTAAGGCTGGCACATCCATCCGCGTTGAACCAGCACGCACAAGTTGAGTGAATATAGGAAACACCATGTCCAACACGCCCGCAAATACAGCTATTGTGACCCGTTTCGCCCCCTCGCCGACCGGCTTTTTGCACATTGGCGGCGCCCGCACAGCCTTGTTCAATTGGGCCTTTGCGCGTCATCATGGCGGCCAGTTTTTACTGCGCATCGAAGATACAGACCGCGCCCGCTCGACCGAGGCGGCGGTGCAAGCCATTCTCGACGGGATGAATTGGCTCGGCTTGCAAGCCGATCAAGCCCCGGTTTATCAACATCAAAATGCCGCCCGCCATGTCGCCGTGGCAACGCAATTGTTGGACAGCGGCCACGCTTACAAGTGTTACTGCACGGCTGAGGAAGTGGCGGCGATGCGCGAGACCGCGCGCGCTGCTGGCCTGCCCATGCGCTATGACGGCACGTGGCGCGACCGCCCAGCCAGTGACGCACCCGACGGCCTGCCCTATGTGGTGCGCTTCAAAGCGCCGCAAACCGGCGAGACAATTATTGACGACCAAGTGCAAGGCACGGTGCGGGTGGCCAATGACCAGCTCGACGATCTGGTGCTGCTGCGCTCGGATGGTTCGCCGACCTATATGCTGTCGGTGGTGGTCGACGACCATGACATGGCGGTGACGCACATTATTCGCGGCGACGACCATTTGACCAATGCCACACGTCAGGCGCAAATTTATCAGGCCTTGGATTGGCCGATTCCGGTGTTTGCTCATATCCCTCTGATTCATGGGGCGGATGGGGCGAAACTGTCAAAACGCCACGGCGCGTTGGGCGTTGATGCCTATCGTGACATGGGCTACTTGCCGGAAGCCATGCGCAATTATCTGGCGCGGCTTGGCTGGAGTCATGGTGATGACGAAGTATTCAGCACGGAACAATTGGTTGATTGGTTCTCGCTCGATAAAATTGGCAAATCGCCGTCGCGTTTCGATACGGATAAGCTGGATAATATCAATGGCCACCATTTGCGCCAACACGATGATGCGCAGCTGTGCGCCCTTGTATGCGCCATGCACCCGGATTTTGAAACGCACAACGAAAGCCTGATGCAGGCCATGCCTTTGCTGAAAGAACGCGCCAAATCACTCCATGATTTAGTGGCCGGCGGAGATTTTCTGCGCGCCCAGCGGCCTTTGTCATTGGATGAGAAAGCCAGTAAAGCTCTTGATCCGGAAACCATCGAAAGACTGCGCGTCGTCCACCAACGCTTGCAGCAATTGCCAAATTGGTCGAAACCCGACATTGAGACCGCATTGCGCGCCTATATGGACGAAAACCAAATTAAGCTGGGGCAAATTGGCTTAGGCCTGCGCGCGGCTTTAGTTGGCAACAGTCAAGGCCCTGGGATCTTTGATGTTTTGGCACTTTTGACGCAGCAAGAAGCTCTGGCGAGAATTGCAGATCAAATCTAATTAAAACCGCAGTTGCGCTGGCGAAATGCGCAACAATGTGCTAGATAAAATGCAATCTCGGAATCGATGGAGCACCAAATATGAGCGACAATAAATCTGCACGGCTAAAAAGCTTAGACAAAGACTATAATTTCGATATTCACGAAGGGGCTGTTGGGCCAAGCGTGATCGATGTTTCGTCTCTTTATGCTCAAACGGGCCAGTTCACCTATGACCCGGGTTTCACCTCGACGGCCAGCTGCAAATCAACCATCACCTTCATTGATGGCGACGAAGGCACGCTTTTGCATCGTGGTTATCCGATTGAACAATTGGCCGATAAAGGCTCCTTCATTGAAACCTGCTATTTGCTACTGAATGGCGAATTGCCATCGGCCCAGCAATTGCAAGAATTCGAAACAGCGATTACCCGCCATACAATGCTGCACGAGCAAATGAACCGTTTTTTCCATGGTTTCCGCCGCGACGCGCATCCGATGGCGATTATGGTTGGCGTTGTCGGCGCGCTGTCTGCTTTCTATCATGACAGCACGGATATTAACGACCCATACCAACGGATGATTGCGAGCCGTCGTTTAATTGCGAAAATTCCAACGATTGCCGCTATGGCCTATAAATATTCAGTCGGTCAGCCATTCGTCTATCCGCGTAATGATTTAGACTATGCCGCGAACTTCCTGCATATGTGCTTCTCTGTGCCGTGCGAAGATACTCATGTGAACCCTGTTCTGGCCCGCGCTATGGACCGGATTTTCATTCTTCACGCCGACCATGAGCAAAACGCGTCAACCTCGACCGTGCGTTTGGCCGGTTCGTCTGGCGCCAATCCATTTGCGTGTATTGCGGCTGGCATTGCCTGCCTTTGGGGCCCATCACATGGTGGCGCCAATGAAGCAGCGCTGGATATGCTGTCAGAAATTGGGACAGTTGATAAAATTCCAGAGTTTGTCGCCCGCGCCAAAGATAAAAATGATCCGTTCCGCCTAATGGGCTTTGGTCACCGCGTCTATAAAAACTACGACCCGCGCGCCCGCGTGATGCAGAAAACCTGCCATGAGGTGCTTTCCGAGCTCGGCATTAAAGATGATCCGCTGCTCGACGTGGCCATGGAGTTGGAACGTATTGCCTTGAGTGATGAGTATTTCATCGAGAAAAAACTCTATCCAAATATTGATTTCTATTCAGGCATTACTCTAAAAGCCATGGGCTTCCCAACAACCATGTTCACCGTGCTTTTCGCCCTCGCCCGCACCGTCGGCTGGGTGGCACAGTGGAATGAAATGGTGGAAGACCCAAGCCAACGTATCGGTCGCCCACGCCAGCTATATATTGGCGCCACACAACGCGATTATACGGATATTAAAACGCGCTAAAGCGCCAGTTGTAGGGTTAATGCCGCCGCCTGTTGGGCTGGCGGTTGCCCCTGATAATTCAATGCCGGCAGTAGCTCAGCCAGAGCCTGCCGGCATTTTTCATTCTCCGCATCATCGTTCAACAATGTGCTCAGCGCCGGTGTGATGGCCTCAGCCGTGCATCGGCTTTGCAAGAACTCCTGCATCACCGGTTTGTCGAGAATGAGGTTGGTCAGCACCGTGCTCGGCACCCGCATGATGCGTACCACAAAGTCGCCGAACCAGCCCATATGATAGGCGGCAATGGTCGGCAGACCAGCAAGGCCAAGTTCCAAGGTCGCCGTGCCGCACGATGCCAGAGCCGCGCGACTGGTTTTGAAGGCAGCGATTTTTTCCGCTTCGTCGTCAATGAGAATGGGCGTTATCGGCCAATCGGCGGTCAATGTCGCCACCAGTTCTTTGGTGTGCGGCAAAACCGGAATCGCCAGTTTCAAATCCGGCTGTTGTTGCGCCAAGCGGCCAACCACTTGGCCGAACACCTTCACCAATACTTTAATTTCGCTGAACCGACTGCCGGGCAAAACCGATAGGACCATATCCTTTGCTTTCAATTTGTGCTTTTTGCGGAAATCCGGCAGTGGCTCAAGTTGTTGCAGGCGGTCGATAATCGGGTGGCCAACAAAATGGCACGGCGGGCCGTTATTCGCGGCGAAAATTTCCGGTTCAAAAGGCAGAAACGCCATCACCGCATCGAAATAGGCGCGCATTTTTTTGGCCCGCCCCCGACGCCATGCCCATATTTGTGGGGCGACATAGCAAATGATCGGTAGCTCCGGACGTTGTTTTTTGACCCGCTTGGCGACACGGTGATTAAATTCGGGACTGTCAATCAGCACCAAAACGTCAGGCTTGGCCTGCAAAATATGGGCGACGGTCGCGTCAACCAGTTTGAATAATTTAGGCAGTTTCGGCAGAATTTCCTTTAACCCCATCAAGGCAATTTCCGACATTGGGAATAATGATGTGAGGCCTTGCGCCTGCATTTTCGGCCCACCAACCCCTGACACCAGCAGATGAGCTTGCTGTTGTTGCAACGCTTGCATTAAATCAGCGCCCAAGGCGTCGCCAGAGGTTTCGCCGGCGACAATGACCACATGTTTTGCCGTTTGAATTGGCTCAGTCATCTTGTGGCGCTTCTAAGCCGTACAAAAATAAGCCGGCGGCATCAGCCGCTGCAATGGTCGCCGCCAAATCATCAATCAGCGCCCCGCCCGCTTCATAAACAATGCCCGCCATATGCGCCTCAGCAGCCAAAGCAATGGTCTGCGCACCAATCGTTGGCATGTCGACGCGGCGATCTTGTCGCGGCTTTGGTAGTTTCACCAAAACCCCAGACGGGGCTTCCGGCGTGCCGCGCAATTCAGGCGACAAATCGGCAATGCGACGCAGCATGTTATCGGTGCCTTCCGGGCCTTCAACCGCCAGCACCACTCGACGCGCAACCACCACACCTTGACCAATATCAAGCGCGCCAATGGCTTTAACAACATCTTGTCCCAAATCAATATCCGGCTGATGTGGGCCGATGGCATATTTGCCCTGCTGCCCCTGTGGCCCCAGAAGATCGCGGCAATAGGTTTCGGCCGAGACCACACTCAGCTGTTGCGTTTGGAAATAGCTAATCAGTGTTTTTAGCAATTGGTCATCGCCCAATTGATGACCTTGGGTGACTTTTTCGAGGAACCACTGGCCGCCTTCATCGGTTTGCATGGTGGCAATATTGGGACGCTGCACCGCACCGATAATAATTAATTCCTGACAGCCCACCTGTTTGAAAGCATCGGCGACTTGTTTAAACGCGCCCATAGCAATCCACTGATGGTCAAAGGCTTCAATGCCCGCATCGGCCTCGCCGGTAACGCCGACGATGAAAACTGAGCGCCCTGCCTGTTTTTGCGCCTGCGCAATGCGCAAGGGTAGAACACCCTGTCCGGCGATGATTCCTAGCGGCGCGGCACTCATGAACGGCCTATGTCGAGGATGGGAGGCTAAAGCCTCGTGAGTTATCGGCCTGCATAAAGGCAACAACATTTTGCACTAAGGGCGCATTTGGATATTCGGTGGCGATATTTTGCACGCGGGTCATCAGGTCGCCGTCTTTCGATAAAAACACAGACTTATAAGCATTGCGCAAATCATTGATTTCGGCGCGCGCAAAACCGCGCCGCTTCAAACCAACCAAATTAAGCCCTGAAATTACCGCCCGATTGCCCTTGGCCGTGCCATAGGGAATAATATCTTCGTCAATCATCGCTCCGAAACCGACAAAGGCGTGTTGACCAATGCGGCAGAATTGATGCACCCCGACCAGCCCGCCAATAATCCCGAAATCACCTAATTCGACATGACCCGCAAGGCATGAATTATTGGCAATGATGACATTGTTGCCGACCTGACAATCATGCGCGACATGGGCGCCAACCATAAACAAACCATCGTCGCCAATGCGGGTCACGCCGCCGCCGCCGCTGGTACCCGGGTTCATGGTGACATGCTCGCGAATTTTATTGCGTGCGCCAATGAGCAATTTGACATCTTCGTCGGCAAATTTGAGGTCTTGAGGCGCGGTGCCAATCGCCGCGAAAGAATAAATATGCGTGTCATCGCCGATATGCGTGTCACCGGCAATGACCACATGCGCTTCCAATTTTACCCGATCCCCCAGCGTGACATTGCCGCTCAGACAGCAATACGGGCCAATCACCACATCTTGGCCTAGGGTCACCGTCTCATCAATAAGGGCAGTCGGATGGATCATACTCATCGTCCATAGGTAAAATGTGTTTGGGGTCGCTACAAATAAACTATTGTGACGCTTTATTACGCAAAACCGCCGTATTTGGCCTAGTCTGACTGCTTGCGCAATTTGCTCAAAAACGCCTGATCGCGATAAAGCTCATTGCGTGGCCGCGCCGGTGCGCCGCTGACGGAAGAATGCTCCGGCAGTGATTTGGTCACCAATGATTGGGCGCCGATCACACTATGGGCGCCGATTTCCAAATGTCCGGCAACGCCAGCCAAGCCACCGATTTGAACGTAATCGTTTATCTTGCTGCTGCCCGCGACGCCCACGTGAGCGGCAAAAAAGCAGTGGCGACCGATTTCAACATTATGAGCAATATGCACCAAATTATCCAATTTCGTGCCTTCACCAATAATCGTATCGCCCACGGCGCCACGATCAAGCGTTGCATTGGCACCAATTTCAACATCGCTTTGCACAATCAACCGACCAAGCTGGGGAATTTTTATGTGCTGGCTACCCGGTGCAAAGCCAAAGCCATCGGTTCCCAATCGGGCGCCGGCTTGGACGATAACGCGATTGCCGAGCAGGCTATAGCCAATTGTCACCTGTGAGCCAATGACACAATCATGACCAAGCACCACACCATGACCAATCATCGCGCCGGCCCCAATCACGCAATTGTCGCCAATTTCTGCATGCCGACCAATCATCGCCCCCAGCTCAATCGTCACATTTTCGCCGAGACGCGCTGACGGATGCACCATGGCGCCATCTTGCCCCTCGCCCGGCATGGGACGAGATTTCGCCGCCAAAGGGTAAAACGCCTGCGCCACGATTGCCATCGCCCGATACGGATCGTCGCACACAATGGCTTGCGTCTGCGGCGGGCATAAGGCTCGGTTTTTCTCAGATATTAATATCGCGCCGGCCTTCGAAGCGGCCAACTGCTCAGCTAATTTTGGATTGGTGAAAAAACTCACCATGTCCGACTGCGCCAGTTCAAGCGAAGATAAATCGCTGAACATGGCGTCAGCTTCGCCCGTGCATTGGCCGTCGATAAGCGCGGCAAGAGCACTGGCGGAGAACGGCCCCGCACACTCGAAAAAGCGTGGGTCAGCCATCGGACTTACTGAGTGGCCGTGACCGGTGTCACTTTGACAGAGCTAATGCGCTTGTTCACGCGCTCAACCAATTCGTCGGTAACATCAATCGCTGGGCTGGCGAAAAACACGGCCTTGCGGTTCATCACAATATCGGCCTTACGCTCTTTGGCGATTTTGTTCAGCTCTTCATCTGCAATGTTCAAAATTTCACGCGAGGCTTTTTGCCCACCAGCTTGGATGGCCTGACCTTCAGCGTTAAACTTCTGACGATTGGTCTGCTCTTTAGTTTGCAGCTCTTCGACTTTTACTTTCCATGCATCAGGGGCAATCAGCGAACGCTGTTCTTGAAGCTTAGTGGCTTCTGCTTGCAGATCTTCACCAAATTTGTCCGCCCGCTTACGCAAATCTTCGGCTTGGTCTCGCAATTGTTTAGACATGTCTTGACCAGCCTTTGACGCGCCAACAGCCACTTCCAGATCAAAAACGATGATGGATACGCCTTGCGCCAAGGCCTGATGCGGCATCACCAGCGCGGCGACCAAAAGCAAGCTTTTGAAAAAATGTTTGGTAAAAAATTGGTTGGTCATAACTTCCCCTTTAGAAATTTGTTCCGATTGTAAATCGGAAGGAACGAGTTTCATCATAAGATTCTTCTTTAATGGCGTCAGCAAAATCAAACCTTACTGGGCCGAAAGGCGATTTCCAAGACACACTTAAACCATAAGTTGCACGAAATGCGAAGTCGTCTTGGATGTCTCCGGCAACGGCTGAGAATGTATCAGTGTCACCCAGCACACCAAAATCGATAAAGGCATTGGCCTTCATGCCCAGCTCTTTCGGCAAGCCAAGCGGCAAAGAAACTTCGGTCGTGCCAACAATGTAGCGATTGGCGCCCAAAGCATAACCCGTGCTGATTTGGCGCGGGCCGACGCCAGAGCGGTCGAAACCACGGAAGCTCGAGCCGCCTTCAAAAAACCGGTCATTATAATTTACTGCACCACCGCGATAATCATTGATGATGCCCACTTTAGCGCGGGCGTGGAAAACATATCCCTCGGCCAATTCATAATAATAATCAGCCCGCAAACGGGTACGTAAATAGGTGACATCGAGAGCCGGGCCGGCAATATCTTGGCCAAAGCTAAACGCCCAACCGGCCGTCGGATCAACAAAATCATCGCGCTTATCAATACCGTAAAAATAGCCAAACTCTAATTTCTGATTGGTATAGCTTGGGTTCACGACACTGTTAGAGGAACTATTGATCAGCTCATCTTCAGAGAAGTTGGCGAACAAGCTCAACCGCCCATCGTCAGACAGAGGAAAGCCGAGGTTTACCCCAAAGCCGGTTTCGGCTGTTTCTAAGCCAGCCTGATTATCATAACTGCGGTCAGTTTTATAAAGCCGAAAACCGGCGGAAACATCGCGATTATAGAAATATGGTTCGGTAAAGGCAAAATTATAGCTTTGCACTTCGCTGCTAAGACCTAGTTGCAAGCGCAGAAGCTGTCCACGTCCGCGGAAGTTGCGCTCGGCAACACTAAATTGTGTCGACAAATCTTCGGTTGACGAATAGCCCACACCAAAGCTTAGCTCGCCCGTTGGTTGCTCGCGCACATTCACATCAATGATGGTTTTGTCTTCAGCCAAACCAGGCGTCTCGGTGACTTCGACATTGCTGAAATAATTCAACCCACGCACGCCGCGTTCTGAGCGTGATAGCAAAACCCGATTAAAGGCATCGCCTTCACTGAGGCGCATTTCGCGGCGAATAACCTCATCATAAGTTCGATCATTGCCATTGACGTTAATCCGCTCGACATAAACCCGCGGCCCTTCTTCAACCGCATATACCACGCCGACAATATTATTTTTACGGTCACGGTTCACCCGAGGACGAATGTCGGCGAAGGCAAAACCCTGCTCGCCAATAGCTTTAGTCAAGGCATCGACGGTTTTGTCCAAAGCTCTCGAATCGTAGCGCTCGCCCTCTTCAT
>CALEFA010000065.1 GCA_937876775.1 uncultured Rhodobiaceae bacterium
ATATTGGTTTGTGCATATTTGGCCTGCTATGACGATGCAATTTGCCTTGAATTTTATCCTTCCACGGCGTCAAACGGCATATTTAGCCGGTTTCTAGGAGTGAGTATTTTGAGCGAATTACCTCTTCTACGGAATAGACATTCAAGGGCGTAAAACCATTGAACCCAACTGAGGAATAAGTTGATGTGTAAGCGCCAGTCGCGTGGACCCACACTTTGTCTCCAGATCGCAAGTTAATGGGCATTTCAACTGGAGTACGTTCGTATAGCGTGTCAACGGAGTCGCAAGTTGGACCAGCTATAATTGCTTTTTCACATATTTCGTTCTCCAGCCCCGGAACCGAGATGTGGTACTTGATTGCCTCACCTTCAGTTTCTGCCAGACCGTTAAAACGACCGATATCAAGAAAAATCCAACGATAGCTGTCAGTTTTACTTTTTTTCGCAACTAAAATGACCTCGCCAACTATTAAACCAGCGTCGCCCACAATAGCTCTCCCGGGTTCTGCTATTAGCTTTGGAATTTCATTATTAAAATGTTTGATTAACGAGTTTTGAATTTCTTGGGCGTAAAGCCGCAATTCTGGAGGGCTACCATTACCAAAATTAGTAGGAAAGCCGCCCCCTAAATTCAGAGTGTCTAGTTTCACGCCTTGAGATGATAATGCGTCAAAAATATATTTGGTTTGCGCAATTGCTGCATCCCAGGCTGAAACGCTAAGTTGTTGCGAGCCAACGTGAAATGACACTCCTCTTGGCTTGAGGCCTGTAGTTGCAGCCTTGGCTAGCAACTCTATCGCCATAATAGCATCACAGCCAAATTTTCGGCTTAGCGGCCATTCAGAGCCTTTTCCTAGGTCGTTAGCCAAAATTCGACACATTACGTTGGATGCTGGCGCGTATTTTGCAATTTTATTCAACTCCTCAAGAGCATCGAATGCAAAGTGTCGGACGCCCAGCTGGAAAGCTTTGGCGATATCAGATGACTTTTTTATTGTGGAGCCAAACGAGATTTTCTCTATCTCTCCACCGCACTGAACAACCATAAGAATTTCGTTAAAAGAAGCGCAGTCGAATGATGCACCCTCTGACGCCAATCTAGACAGCACATCAGAATGAGGATTTGCTTTAACAGCATAAAAAACCTGAGCATTCTTAAAATTGTTGCTAAAATTGCGATAATTTTCAGCTGCCCGTTCCTGATCAATTACAAGAAAAGGGGTGGGTAGAGAACAATCAGTAATGGCTGACTTGATGCGTAATGTCACTGTTTTGACTCCCTAACTCACTTTTCTTCAGGGTTTCTGACGATTGAAGGAGCCTGCAAACAACGATCGGATCAATGTTTTCGGCGGACATGATGGCCAATTTCAAGACTGCTCGGCCCATTATTTATGGGTTCCTTCACATTTCCCGTGCAACAGCGTGACAGCCTAACCACTTGCCTTCGCCAATGCGCGGAAGTTCAGTATTCTTATTTGTAGGAAAATGCAATCAAAATATCAGCCCCCATCATCGCCTTAAGTTGTGTGGGAGAGCGTAAAGGTCGGCAAAAAATGATGATGATGTTTTTCGTGATGGCAGTTGTCCAAGTAGTGTAGATTTTGCGCAATGATATTGGCACGAATTTTGGCATCTTGTTGCTTAATTATCGTCTCCATAATCACAAACGTTTATGGGAATCTTTGTTATGACCCAAATGACCATCCGTCACCCTGATGATTGGCATCTCCATCTTCGCGATGGCGCCACCAGTGCTAACAGGCGCCCAAGCCGAGACGTTTCTCGAGGTGATTAGATCTTGGGAGCGTGAATATCTGCTGTTGACTGTCTAATGTTCTTGCACGGCTGTTTGCGCTGTCTGGCAATCGGCACAAAGACCGGTAATTTCGATTACCTTATGCGCCGCCTGAAAGCCGCGTTCATTGCCAAGGCTTTGTAACCGGCTATCAATGCTGGTATCGGTGAATTCATCGGCGCGTTCGCATTGGGTGCAAAGCATGAAGATGCTAACTTCACTGCCGCCGCAATCATGCAATTGGCAGGCGACAAACCCATTCACGCTTTCAATCCGGTGAACCGCGCCGCGCTCGACTAATTTGGCAAGCGCCCGATAGACCTGAAGCGGTGCGCGGATGCCCTGGTCGCGAAGTGCGTCGAGAATATTATAGGCACTCAGCGGCCGGTCGGCATCGCATAGCAATTGGTAAACAAGGGTTTCATTTTGGGTCATGGCCTGCCTCGTCATTATGGTTATGGGGGGCGGGGCTGTTATTTGCCGCTGACAGGCGGCGCGGCACGAATGTCAGGCCAAGCAGCAAAAGCGCCCCTGCCACAA
>CALEFA010000066.1 GCA_937876775.1 uncultured Rhodobiaceae bacterium
CGGATCTCGATTATCAATGGTTCGCCGCCCCACAATTGGCGCCCACCGAAGACCCTTGGGCCTATGGCACGGATGCCGCTTATTTGAAATCCTTGTGCGACTATTGGCTCAATGACTATCGCTGGGAAGATACGCTCGCAGAACTCAATAAATTCGACCATTTCACCGCTCAGATCGAAGACATGTCCATTCACTTCATCCATGAGCCCGGCTCAGGATCTAATCCGCGCCCACTTTTAATGACCCATGGTTGGCCCGGATCGGTTTATGAGTTTTTACAGGTCATCGAACCCCTCGCCCATCCGGAACGGTTTGGTGGCGATGCAGAAGATGGCGTCACCGTGATTTGCCCGTCAATGCCAGGTTATGGCTTTTCTAGCAAGCCAGCACGCCCGATTGGGCCGAAGCGCACAGCCGCGCTATGGGACAAATTAATGCGCGAGCAATTGGGCTTTGAGACATATATCGCTCAGGGTGGTGATTGGGGCAGTGTCATCACCGCGCTTATCGGCCTCAATCACAGCACTGCCAAAGGCGGCGGCTGCACGGCTATTCACATCAATATGTATGGTCTGCGCGGAACCGAAACACCGCAAACTGAAGAAGAAATTAGATGGGCCGAGAACGCCGGCGCCACGATGCAAGCTGAGGGTGCTTATCTGCAATTGCAGGGCACTAAGCCACAGTCTTTGGCCTTTGCAATGATGGATAGTCCAGTTGGAACAGCCGCTTGGATTGTCGAGAAATTCCATGGTTGGAGCGATAATTTTGGAGCCGATGGGCGGCGAAATATTGAGAACCGCTTCAGCAAACATCAATTGCTGTCGAATGTGATGATTTATCTCATGACCGGCACTTTTGCTACTTCCGTATGGTTTTATCGTGGCTTTTTTGAGGAATTGCCGTTCATTGGCGAGGGAGAGAAAGTTGATGTGCCGGTCGGTATTGGCAATTTTGCCGAGCCCTATATCACCTTCCCGCCGCGACGCATGGTCGAACAAAGTTATAATGTCGTCCATTGGAATGATTTTGATAAAGCAGGGCATTTTGCCGCCCTTGAGGATGGCCCGCAATTTGTCGCCGAAGTTCAGAGTTTTTTGAAAAAACTATAAGCCCTGTCCTAGACGATGCCGGTGCGCCCCATGTCGAGAAACTTTTGTCGCCGCTGATCAATTAAATCCCGTCGCGATAAGGAGGCCATTTGTGCCAGTTCCTCGGAAACCGCCATGCCAACATCAGCCATCATACGCTCTCGGTCGCGATGAGCGCCGCCAAGCGGCTCGCGCAAAATACGGTCTATCACACCCAGTTGAGACAAATCTTGCGCCGTCACTTTCAAGGCCGCCGCTGCTTGATCGGCTTCTGACGATGAGCGCCATAAAATAGAGGCACAAGCCTCAGGCGAAGCCACCGTATAAATTGAATGTTCAAGCATCACAATGCGACTGGCAGTTGCCAGAGCCAATGCCCCACCAGAGCCACCTTCGCCAATAATTACCGATACAAAGGGCACGCCAATTTGCAAGCATTTGTCAGTGCACCGCGCAATCGCCTCAGATTGCCCGCGTTCCTCGGCGCCAATGCCCGGATAAGCGCCCGCAGTGTCGACCAAGGTCACCACCGGCAGATTAAAGCGCTCGGCCATGTCCATCACCCGAATAGCTTTGCGATAGCCTTCTGGTCGGGCCATGCCGAAATTATGCTTTACTCGCGCCTGCGTATCGGCGCCCTTTTCATGCCCCAAAATCGCTACGCGCTGGCCTTGCCAACGACCAAGCCCTGCAATAATCGCGTGATCTTCAGAAAACAGCCGATCACCCGACAACGGCACGAAGTCGTCGACCAGCGCCTTGATATAATCGCTGCAATGGGGGCGCATGGGGTGGCGGGCGACTTGCGTCTTTTGCCACGCATCAAGGTTTCCATACAGCTTTTCAATCTGTTGGCTGACTTTGCCTTCCAGCTTGTGAATCTCTTCAATAATATCCACACCGCCGGTTTCTTTGCCGACGCTGCGCAATTCACGAATCTGCCCTTCAAGGGCGGCAATTGGTTTTTCAAATTCCAAATAGTTTTGCATGGTTCCTTTATACTCCAAGCGGCAAGCGATAGGCAGTCATTTTCTTGATTTTTTTACGCCTCGTCATCACCTGATAAAGACGTGCGTTTGGCAAGCGGGTGAGCATGGTCAAGCAATCGCCTTTTACGCTCATCCAGCACGGCTGTATAAATCTGCGTCGTCGAAATATCGGCATGACCAAGCATTTGCTGCACAGCGCGCAGGTCTGCGCCATGTTCCACCAAATGGGTTGCAAAAGCGTGGCGCACCACATGCGGAGACAGTTTTTTGTCAGAAATGCCGGCGGCGGCTCCAAGCTGCAAGAGAATTTGCGCAAATCTTTGGCGGGTCAAATAGCCTTGTCGGCTGCGGCTAGGAAATAAGAACAGTGAGGCAGCTAATGGTTTCTGGCTGTCGCGCCAAATCAACCAATCAGCCAACGCTCTTTGTGCTGGTGGCGACAATGGCACCATGCGTTCACGCCCGCCCTTACCGCGCACAATAATCACTGGTTGCGATTGTTGAATGCCAGCTCGCGGCAGGCTAACCAATTCGCTGACCCGCAAGCCCGAGGCGTAAAGAATTTCAACCAAACAAATACTGCGCAATTTATCGCCCTGCTCGGCGTGGGTGCGAGCCGGTAGATTATGGGCGGCGCCAATCAGCGCTTCGGTCTCGGCCAAGGATAATAATTTTGGCAAAGGCCGCTCTGTCGATGGCCGCGCAATATTCTCGGAAGGGTTTTGCCCCCGCATATCCTCAATTAAAAGAAATTTGAAAAAATGTCGTAGGCTCGACAAATGCCGAGCGGCGCTTGAGTTGGCCATTTTTTCAGCCGATAAATGGGCCATAAAATCAGACAATCCGGATGGCTCAACGGTCAGAAAATTATCACCGCGCGACATCAAAAAATTTCCCAAGCGGACTAAATCGCGCCGATAAGCAGAGATTGTGTGCGCCGAAGCATCGCGCTCGGCAGCCATCATATCGAGGAATAAGTCAATTTGCCCGGACATGTCTGGCGTCATATCAGCCATTGCCTATTCCTCGGGCTGACCAAGCGCGCCAAAATCAATCAGCGGTAGATTGTCTGACCATTCAAAATCGCGGTTCAATATCTCGATTGTCTCATCGCGCAAGTCTTGCGGCAGAGAGAAATCAATCGCAGTTTCGGTTGACGTTAGGTCAGCCAAAATGAGCGCATCGCTATGCGACGGTATCAAATCCGCATAGGCCAGCGCCAATAATTCGCGAGCAAGGGCCACGGCTTCTAGGTTGAACCCGGCATGACGCAGAGCCATCAAAACGGCAATGATATCCTGACGCGTCCATTGCCCAGCCGGCAGCTCGGCCATATCGGCGGTAATCGTCAATATCAAATCGCCAATCCATTTATCCGACGCCAGTTTTAACCACCTTTGCGCCCGCGCCGATGGCTCTTCTAAGGCGAAAGCCTTAGCCATCGCCTTATCATCACTGTCATCAACGAGCGGGAAGCCCAAGCCCTGCAACACGCTTACTTCGAAGCGCAAATAATCGCTGACTGGTTTTGCGCTCGCCGTCAAACTGTTCGCGATCTCTTGCCAGTCAATCTCCGGTCCAGCCGAGATGGGAAAACCAACATCAAGCGAGGCCGGCTCAATTTGTTGTTGTAACGCAGACCCTATTTCATCTTCGCTTGCCACAAAGGGTGCCAGTGCATCGGAAGAAGCATCTTCAGAGGCAGTCGCTGATTCGTCGACTTCCGGCAAGTCGGGCAGAACAAAGTCAGCTTGCGACAGATTAAATAAACGCTGGGAGGGCGCGGCCATGGAGGCAGAATTCATCCAGTAAAGTCGATCGGCCGCATCATGTGCCCCAATCATCGCCAAGGCCGGTAATAATGTTACCTGTGTTTGAGCATCGATTAATTCCACTGTCGTAAGCGCATTAAGCTGGTCAGACAAAGCCAAAACCATATCGCGCCATACGCCCTTTTCCAGAGCTTGCCGCAGATAATAAGCCATCAACCGAGGACGCGCATCAAGCGGGGTTCGATCAATCTGTTGCACGCTCGCAACAATAAAAATAGGCAACGGCGTTTCAAAAGGTAGGGCTGGCAAGGAAGCTGGGAAATATTCAGAAAAATCTGCTTGCTGACTTAATTGCGTCATTGCCATGGCAGCTTTTTGGCCATGCACCAAATTTTTGATCCCCGCTTGCGCGCGCACCAAGGCAGGTTGCCGCTCATCAGCAACAACCGCAGCCAGCAAATAGGCCGGAATGATATTGTCGTCGACGGGCAGTGCTTGGCCGGCGAGGCGTAAAAGCGCGACCTGCAAAGCCGTTAATTCAGCCGGCAAGATAATCACTGGCTGCTCGTCGGCGGATGATGCCTCCTCAGCCTGGCTGGTGCTGGCAGCCTCAGTCGGCGGCTCACCAGCCGTCCGAGCAACAGCATTTTGCTCTTTCCACTGGCTTTGGCTGATGACCTCTATTGGCGCCTCGGTCGATAGTAAAAACGCCAAATCGCGGAATAAAACATCTTCAGCCAGTGTTTTTTCATTTAGCTCAATGGCCAGAGCCGCTTTTGCATTATCGCCATTGAGCAAATGGCAATAAATCGTCAATTGTAAAAAGAATTCACGCGTTGCGCGGCGGTTATCAGCTTGCCGTGGGGGGCTTGTCTGTGCGCAGGCGGCAGCGTCATCACCCTGTCCCATATGCGCCAAAATTGTTGCCTTTAACGCCAGAGCATCGCGCGAATCAATGCCAGTTAAGGCAGCGAGGTCGAGCACTGATTGCGTATCACCAATGGCCAAGAAGCGGTTCAAGCGAGACACCGTCCAGCTTGTGCCTTGGGTTGATCCAACGGGCGCTGCAGTGGCCGAGCGATGCAGGCGGCGTTCTAACTGCCGGAGCGCCAACAAGTGGTAATGTTTCGGCAAACGGGCCATTAAGTCGCCAACGAAATTCAATCGCGCGCCCTGCCAAAGAGCCCCACCAAAGCCAGCTTCCAGCCCCACTGGCGCATCTTCCAAAGCCCCCAATTGACCGACCTGAACAATTTGTGTTTCCGAGCCCGGCAAAGCAGCAACGGCGCGCACCGCCCGCGTCATCTGTCGGGCGGCGACACGCGGCGCCAATTTGGTTTCAGCATTGCGCGCCCGACCTGCTTCATCACCTACCGCTTGGCGCATGGGTGCTGGAATAATATCCAAGGGCGCGCGCATGGCATAAGGCAGGTCTTGTTGCGCCAGCGCCGGCGGCGCTAAAAAAATAAACGCGAGAAAGACAGCTTGCCTAACGGGCAAATTGCTCATTATTTAGCACCTCAACGGCTGTTTCTCTTTTTGGTTCAATGGCTTGGGTAAAGAAAATCAAACCTCCCACCAGTAAAACCAGGGCAATTGTGATAATCGAAGATAGTTTGAAACCCACGGAAACCTCCACTCATTTTATGATTCTGTCTTACTATAACAGCTTTGCGGCAGAAACTGGGCAGCTTTGTCGACCTAATTCGATAATCATGGCAGCTCAGCACGCTAGACGCGACAGGCTTTTAACATTACACATTTACAGATGAACAAAAATCCGAAGGCGGCGAAAATCAAGATGGATGTGACCTGCCCAATTGTGCTGATTGGCATGATGGGCGCGGGCAAATCCAGCTTGGGCAAACGGCTGGCCAATGAATTGGGTTTGCCGTTTCGAGACGCTGATGACGAAATCGAAAAAGCCGCCGGCATGAGCATTGCCGACATTTTTGACAAACATGGGGAAGCGGCATTTCGCGATGGCGAACAACGCGTAACCGCTCGCTTGCTGCAAGACGGACCACAAGTGCTGGCGCTGGGCGGCGGTGCCTTCGTTAACCCGGATACGCGCGCCTTGATTGAACAATCTGCCGTCTCCCTATGGCTTGATGTCGATCTGGATGAATTAGTGCAGCGGGTGAACCGCAATCCGGGCAAGCGACCCTTGCTCGTCGGCACAGATGTGCGCGCCAAATTAACCGAATTAAATGCCCTGCGCCGGCCGATATATGAGCTCGCCGATTTGCGTGTCAATATTTCGCGCACAGATGCTCGATCTAGCATCAGAGATATGAAAAAAGCTTTGGCCACGCGCTTCGAGCCAGTGGCTGAACAGCGTAAAAACGAGACCTAACGCTAGACAAAGGCCTATGCTTTGCTTTAAGCGAAAGATATGAGTGCAACACAATCATCATCCGCGGTTACAGCTGACACGCAAAGCGTGCGCGTCGACTTGGCTGCACGCGCTTATGACATTCATATAGGCCGCGGGCTTTTGCAAAACAGCGCTCAGCATATTGTGCCGCTTTTGAAGCGCCCACGTGTGGCTATTGTCACTGACACGCATGTGGCGGCACAGCATTTACCGAGCCTAGAAAAAGCCCTGACCGAGGCCAAGGTTACCTATGAAACAGTGATTATTGAAGCCGGCGAGGCCAGCAAATCATTTGCTCAATTGGAAGCCCTGTGTGGCCAACTGATCGATTTTGAAATCGAACGCGATGACTGCATCATCGCCCTTGGCGGCGGCGTTATAGGAGATTTGACCGGCTTCGCCGCAGCTATTTTACGTCGTGGCACGCGGTTCATTCAAATTCCGACCAGCCTTTTGGCGCAAGTCGATAGCTCCATTGGTGGCAAAACGGCGATTAATGCCGGACAAGGCAAGAATCTGATTGGCGCCTTCCATCAGCCCGATTTAGTATTGGCCGATACCGATGTTCTGGCCAGCCTACCACACCGGCAAATAGTCGCTGGTTATGCCGAGATTGTAAAATATGGCGCCCTAGGCAATGCCGATTTTTTTGATTGGCTGGACGCTAACCAGCAAGCCGTATTGGCGCTGGAAGCTGGCCCCGTGGCCCATGCTGTGGCTGAAAGTTGCCGCGCCAAAGCCGCGATTGTGGCTCGTGACGAGCGCGAATCCGGCGAACGCGCCTTGTTAAACCTTGGCCACACTTTTGCTCACGCGTTTGAAAAATTGACCCATTATGGCGACGCCCTTTTGCATGGCGAGGCGGTAGGCTTTGGCATGGTTTTGGCCTTTGCTCTCTCGGCGAAGCGCGGAGATTGTGCGCAAACTGACGCTGAGCGGATCAAAACCCATATGCAAAACGCTGGTCTGCCAATTTCGATGGCGCAAATCGGTAACGGAAACTTTGGCGTCGACGCCTTGATTGAGGCCATGCGGCAAGATAAAAAAATGCAGGCGGGCACCATGCGATTCATTTTGGCGCGCGCCATTGGTGACGCTTTTGTCACCGATACGGTAACAGACGATCAGTTACGCAGTTTTCTTATCGCTGAAGGAGCGCAAGCCTAATGGAACAATTTGATTTCAGCATTCTCTGGGTTGCTGGCATTATCATCGTTCTGCTGGTTTTCTCTGCCTTTCTATCTGGGTCAGAAACCGCGCTGACAGCCACGAGCAAGGCGCGCATGATGCGCATGCGCAAAAAGAACCGTCGTCGAGCACGCTGGGTAATAGCGCTTTTAGATCAAAAAGAACGCCTACTCGGTGCTATTTTATTGGCCAATAATGCCGTCAATATTCTTGCCTCGGTTCTGGCGACGGCGCTTTTCTTGCGGTTGTTTGGTGAGGCCGGCATGGTCTATGCAACATTAATGATGACCGCTTTGGTGGTGATTTTTGCTGAGGTGCTGCCAAAAACCTACGCCATTTTGACGCCTGATTTGACGGCTCTGCGGGCCGCTGCACCATTGCGCATTTTGGTCATTATATTGGCGCCATTAACCCGCCTGTTAAGCATTATCTCACGATTTATTCTGCGCTTGGCCGGTTTCACAAATGAGGACGCCGGACGCTTATTGCCTGCCCATGAAGAAATTCGTGGCGCTATCGATTTGCACCACGAAGAAGGCAGTGTGCACAAAGGCGACCGTGATATGCTGGGTGGCATTCTGGATCTCGGCGACACGCGGGTTGAAGAAATTATGATTCACCGCAAATCCATGGTGATGATCGATGGCGATTTACCAAGCGAGAATATTGTCAAAGCGGTGCTAGAAAGCCCCTATACGCGGTTCCCCCTATGGCGCGATGAGCCTGAGAATATTATCGGCATGCTTCATACCAAAGACCTTTTGCGAGCCCTCGCGACCAGTCCAACTGGGGCTGTTGGTCTGGACATAGCACAGCTAACCAGTGAACCATGGTTCGTGCCTGAAACCACGCTTTTGGGCGAGCAGCTGAATGCTTTCCGCAGCCGAAAATTGCACCTTGCCTTGGTCGTCGATGAATATGGCGCCTTAATGGGCATGGTAACCATGGAAGATATTTTGGAAGAAATTGTCGGTGAAATCGACGATGAGCATGATTTGCCTACCAGCCTCTTGCGCAAACGTGGCGATGGCACATTAGAAATTTCTGGCAGCTTGAGTATTCGCGACCTCAATCGCGAAATGGGCTGGTCATTGCCCGATACCGAGGCCAGCTCAATTGCTGGCTTGATTATTCACGAAGCGCGCTCAATTCCTGATGTTGGTCAGGTGTTCGAATTTCATGGTCTACGCTTCCGCATTATGAGTAAACAGCGCAATCAGATTTTGCAAATCCGCATCACGCGCCCGCAAGTCTAACCTTGCCCCTCAGGCCTCTAGGCGTCAGCCCCCGCTTCCTCAGGGGTTTTTAGCTTCATGGCCAGCGCATGGACTGGACCAGCCAATTCTTCACTCAGCAGGTTCATAACAGCGCGTTGGCGGGCCAATCGGGGTTGGCCAATAAATGCTTCTGAGGTGATTTTCACACGAAAATGGGTCTCTCCTTCAGGCCGCGTGCCGCTGTGACCTGCATGCAAATGTGACTCGTCAATGACCTCTAAATGCGACGGCGCAAAGGCAGTTGTCAGTTTTTCAATCAATGTCTCACGCACCATCTTCGAACTCCTATTTGATTTTGCTTGTATTTGGCGTATATCAAGGCTCAGAAGAAGCACTAAACCATGCGTTTTTCTGATACAATTTTTTTTTACCAATTTATGATGATCGCATGAACTTGAATTCGAAATATTTTGACAGTATCCGCGCTTCAAAGCGGACCGAAACTGTTGTCAAAGCAGAAAAGAAATGCGACTGGCCAGCTTGCGATGAAAAAGCAGGTTACCCTGCACCTGCAAGTCCTGGAGAGCAAGGCAAGCGCACATTCTGCTTTGCCCATATTCGCGAATATAACAAAAGCTATGATTTTTTTGAGGGCATGTCAGACGACGATATTGAAAACTATCGCCGCGCTGCCTCAACCGGCCACCGGCCCACATGGTCAATGGGCACGCGCCGCGCCAAAGGCATGAAAGAAGGCGATTGGCAGTTTGATGACCCTCTTGAAATCATGAACCATGCCGGACCGATTAAAGGCGAGACCCGCCGCGCGCCGCGTGTATCAACCGGACAAAAACGAGCACTGGAAATTCTCGACCTCGAAGCATCGGCAACGCCCGAAGATGTGCGCAAGCGCTATAAGCTTTTGGTCAAAAAATATCACCCTGACGCCAATGGTGGTGAGAGGAAATACGAAACCCAATTGCAAAAGACCATCCAAGCCCATGATTATCTAAAAGCTTCTGGCTTTTGTTAGTCGTCTATTTTTGCTACCACTTGCAATTCATTTTAAGGCCGCAGGCGCGGCAACCGGGAGAAAGTTATGAGTGAAGCTGTAAAAGCCAACGCCAACGCGCAAGACCACGAGGGGCCAATGCCCGACATGCCGGACACGCAAGTTTCAGCGCGCGAAGTTTTTGGCGTCGATATTGATATGCAAGTGCCAGCTTTTTCCGAAGCCAGCCAATATGTGCCAGATTTGGACGAAGATTATTTGTTCGACAAGAACACCACAATGGCCCTGCTTGCTGGTTTTGCACACAATCGCCGGGTAATGGTGCAAGGCTATCACGGCACAGGCAAGTCGACACATATTGAACAAGTTGCCGCACGATTGAATTGGCCGTGTGTGCGCGTCAATCTCGACAGCCACGTCAGCCGTATTGATTTAGTCGGGAAAGACGCCATTGTCTTAAAAGACGGCAAACAAGTAACGCAGTTCCAAGAAGGTATGTTGCCTTGGGCGCTACAAAACCCAGTGGCTTTGGTATTTGATGAATATGATGCTGGTCGCCCAGATGTGATGTTTGTGATTCAGCGGGTGCTGGAAGTGGCTGGTAAACTGACCCTGCTCGACCAAAATAAAGTTATCCGTCCGCATGCTGGCTTCCGTATGTTTGCGACCACCAATACGATTGGTCTGGGAGACACTTCAGGCCTTTATCACGGCACACAGCAAATTAACCAAGGCCAGATGGACCGTTGGAATATTGTCACCACGCTGAACTATCTCACGATTGAGCGCGAAACTGACATCGTCCACGCCAAAGCCTTGGGCTATGAAGGGGCTGAGGGTCGAGAGAAAATTAACGCCATGGTGCGGGTTGCAGACCTCACGCGCTCAAGCTTTATCAACGGCGATATTTCAACCGTGATGAGCCCGCGTACAGTGCTGACATGGGCCGAGAACGCGGCTATTTTTGGCGATATTGGTTTTGCCTTCCAAGTCACTTTCTTGAACAAATGCGACGAATTGGAACGTGCCACTGTGGCAGAATTTTACCAACGTTGTCTTGGCGATGACTTGCCAGACAGCGCGATTAGTGTTCTGGCCAGCAATTAAGGCGACTATATGAGCGAAACCAGCCCCGTCGAAGAGTTCAAACGTGCGCTCACTCAGACCATGCGGTCGATTGCGGATGAAAGCGAACTGGTTGTTAGTTTTGGTTCGGAAACCCCGAGCCTGAACGGGCTACGGGCGCGCTTGCCGCAACCAGCGCGCGATTTACCGCTCGCCGATAAGCAAAATGTACGCGGTCAATCAGATAGTTTCGCCCTTAAATTAGCCCATCATGATGCCGATATCAGCAACCGCTTGGCGCCTAGTGAAAATGAAGCGCGCGCGCCATTTGACGCCGCTGAAATGGCCCGTTGCGAATCTATTGGTGCCCGCGACATGGCCGGCATTGCCGCCAATATTCAACGCATGCATGATACCCGCTGTCAAAAATTAGGCTATCGGGCCAATATGACGCGCGATGATGCACCGCTTGAAGAAGCGCTGGGCTTTATGGTCCGCGAACGCCTCACCGGCATGGCTCCTCCGGCGTCGGCCGAAGGGGTTGTCGCCGCTTGGCGGGCATGGATCGATGAGCGCGCCGGCGACAACCTTGGCAAGCTCGAATCTGCGATTGAAGACCAACAAGCCTTTGCCAATTTGACACGTGATATTCTCGCCGACCTCGGCCTGACCAGCTCCGGCTCTGAGAGTGAGCAAGGCGACGGCGAAGACGGCGACGGGCAAGACGGCGAGGATGGCCCGCAAGAAGGCGAAGGCGGCCAAGCGGAAAGCCAAGAAGGCATGTCGGCCGATGACATGGAGCTTGGCGACGCTGAAATGGAAGAAGGCGACGAAACCACCGTGCAAATGGACGGCGAAGAAGTCGACGGCGAGAGCGATGGCGAGGAGGCGGGTGAAGCGGCGCAACCCTATGCCCCCGATGGCGCGCTGAACCCAGAAAAATCCGCCTATAATATATATACGTCGAAATTTGATGAGACCATTGAAGCCGAAGAATTATGCGATATTGAAGAACTGACGCGTTTGCGCGCCTATCTCGATCAGCAATTGCAGCAAATGCAAGGTGTCGTGTCGCGATTGGCAAACCGGCTACAGCGCCGCTTACAGGCCAAGCAAAACCGCAATTGGGAATTTGACCTCGAAGAGGGCTATCTCGATCCCGCCCGTCTATCACGCATTATTATGGATCCGATGCAGCCGCTTTCATATAAAATGGAGAGCGACACCAAATTCCGCGATACAGTGGTCACGCTTCTGATTGACAATTCTGGTTCCATGCGCGGACGCCCAATCACTGTGGCAGCGATGAGCGCTGATATTCTGGCTCGCACGCTAGAGCGTTGCAACGTAAAGACTGAAATTCTTGGCTTCACCACGCGCGCCTGGAAAGGTGGCCAAGCGCGCGAAATCTGGATGGCCAATGGCAAGCCAGGCCACCCAGGTCGCCTGAATGATTTGCGCCACATAATTTATAAATCTGCCGATGCCCCATGGCGGCGCGCACGGCGCAATCTTGGCCTGATGATGCGCGAAGGCCTGCTCAAAGAAAACATCGATGGTGAGGCGCTTATTTGGGCTCATAATCGGCTATTGGCGCGGCCTGAGCAGCGCCGCATTCTAATGGTTATCTCTGATGGTGCGCCGGTCGACGACAGTACTCTAAGTGTCAATGCCGGCAATTATTTGGAAAAACATTTGCGCAATGTGATTGAAGATATCGAAACCCAATCACCGGTCGAGCTGATGGCCATTGGTATTGGCCATGATGTAACGCGCTATTATCGGCGGGCTGTCACGATTGTCGACGCCGAACAATTAGGCGGTGCCATGACCGATAAACTGGCCGAATTATTCGACGAAGAAGGCGATAAAAAGCAGGTCAAAGGGATGAATACTGGCGCCTTGAAGGCTGGCAGTTCTCGCGCCCAAGCGCCGAGTGTTGGCGGTGCTAGCCGCGGTGTGCGCACTGCCGCCACACCCGTACGCGGGGCAGGCAGATAATAAAAAAGCCGATCTCGCGACCGGCTTTTTGATTTCACTTAATTTGACTTAGAAACTAAGCAGAAACGGTTTCTGTTTTCGCCAGCACCTGCTTTTTCAGCTTCAGTGCCTTAGACGACAATTGTTTGTCGGCTGCATTCAGCAAAAATGCATCAATACCGCCGCGATGCTCAACCGAGCGCAGCGCATGTGTGCTGATGCGAAAACGAAGGGCGCGGCCCAAAATTTCGCTTGGCAGGCTTACTTGCTGCAGGTTCGGCAAAAAACGACGCCGCGTTCTGTTCAAAGCATGGCTCACATTGTTGCCGCTCATCACGCCTTTGCCTGTCAGTTCACATACTCGTGACATGGTCACTCTCCGTTTAATTGCAGGGTGCTGGCACCCAAAAATAAAGCAGGCAAGGTTTGCCCTCGCCATTCAAGCCTTTGATATAGAAAAATGCCCTCGCAGCGTCAAGCAGGTTTTCACTTTGATTGACGATAATCGGCCAAATCAGCCCTATTTGCTCAAGAAAACTTGTGATTGGTGATTTTAAAGATGCCGCTACCGCTCATCACCGGCCCGTCAGGTCCATTCAATAGGCCGCTGACAAAACCGGTACGCTTGTTGGTGCGCGTACACGTGCCACTGGTTTCCAGCCATGTGCCCAATTTACCGGGCGCCAAAAAGTCGAAATTGAAACTCACCGATGGCGTAAATTGCGCGCCATCAAGAGCCGCGTGCAAAATAAACGCCAACCCTGTATCCATAATCGTCATCATCATGCCACCGTGGCAAATACCCATTGGATTGCACATGTGTGGCAACACCTCAAAGCCGATTTGCGGCATTACACCATTGTCGCGCGTATATAGCGGCCCAATGTGGCTCATAAAATCTGGTTGATCACTGCCCAGACGCTTGCCAATATCGAGCAACTCCCAGCCTTCAGGAATAGACATATCGGCGCCTATTTATTGGGGCCTAGGAACCCAAATAAGGTTCCTGCAACTTTGCGTATTTGAATTTCTTCCGACCCTTCAGTAATTCGATAGCGTCTATGATGGCGGTAAATATGTTCAAATGGCTTATGGCGCGAATAGCCCAAGCCACCATGGACTTGCATGGCCTGATCGGCCGCATTACAGACCAAACGATTGGCGCGATAATTGCACATAGAAACCTTATCAGACAAATGAATGGCCACATCCGGTTTCGACATTTTATCCATTTGTGCCGCTGTTTTATAAACCAGATTGCGGATCATTTCGCACTCTGTGTGCAATTCGGTCAGGGGGAACTGGATGGCCTGATTGACGGCCAGAGGCTTGCCAAATGGCTTGCGTTGTTTGGCATAGGCCACACTTTCATTAATGCAATATTGCGCCGCGCCAACGCCCGAAGCGGCTTGGCGGATGCGGTTTTCATGCACGAAATGCTGCGCCAACATCAACCCATTTTCGGCTGGACCAAACATTGCACTATTGGGCACCCAAACATCCGTCAGGGAAATTCGCGGATGATCGGTCGGCATATTGAAAGTCCATAAATATTCTTCCACCTCAAAGCCCGGCGTCGCACTTGGTACCAGCAAACAGCTAATGCCTTTCGCCGCCCCATCATCACCTGATGTACGGGCAAAGATCATCGCATAATTGGCGACGTGCATGCCCGTGGTCCACATTTTTTGACCATTGATCAACCAACCATCGACACCGTCTCGGGTTTCTGGCACAGCGCGTGTTTCCATCCATGTCGCATCGGAACCATGATCAGGTTCGGTGAGACCAAAGGCGACCCGATGAGTGCCAGCTAACATGCCATTGATGAACTCATCTTTTTGGTCATCAGTGCCAAAATCGCGGAACATCAGAATCTGTGGGAAATTGCCAACAATTGAACTTTCATTCTGCAAATCATTGTGCAGCCCCAAACCCTTGGCAGCAAAATGTTCGCGGATAACCGCCATGGCCAAATTTGACCCATCCTGCCCACCATATTCTTTGGGCAAACCAAATCGTAAATGGCCCGCCGCATCGGCACGTCGGCGCATTTCGCGCAGCAACTCTTCCCACTCCGGACGCGGCTGACCATCATTGTCCCAATCGGTACGCGCGTGTTCACGGCGATGATCAAAAAACCGGTTGTTATCATCCTGCATTTGCAGCGGTATAATTTGTTCTTCAATAAACTTATCAAGCTCGGCCAAATAAGTTTGAATATCTTGTGGAATATCGAAATCCATAAAACTCTCCCTATCGCCAAAAATAATGGCTAGCCGCAGGACATTTGGCAATCTTTTTCGCAAAATTTATGATTCTAGGGCATTTTCGTTCTGTTCACTGACACAACATTTAGTCGTGAACGAAGCAAGAAGCGCTACTATGTCAGCGATTCGGACACATTATGTTCTATAAATGTTTCATAAATTGCTGATTCTCTCTCACACGCCCGCATCATTTCGATTCGAAATCTTGCGATTCGCCTTACTGTTGAAACGTTGCTTGCCTAATCTGCCCCAACTGGCCATGTTAAGGCCATGTCAAAAATCGGTTTTTCTCCTTCTTTAAGAATCATCCTCGGGCCGACCAATACGGGCAAAACCCATTTGGCGTTGGAGCGTATGTTGGCGCATCAATCGGGGATGATTGGCCTGCCGTTGCGGCTTTTGGCACGCGAGGTTTACGACCGTTGTTTGGCTGGCCATTTCGGCCATATCCATCGGGCTGACATTGCGCTAATCACCGGCGAAGAAAAAATTCTACCGCCCAATGCGCGCTATTTCATTTGCACAACTGAAGCCATGCCAATCAGCCGTGAGGTGGAATTTGTTGCCATTGACGAATGTCAATTGGCGGCAGACCCAGAGCGCGGACATGTTTTCACCGACCGCATCTTGCACGCGCGCGGCACGGCCGAGACCATGCTTTTGGGGGCCGGCACCATGGCCCCTATTCTATCGCGCCTGCTCAATAAGGTGACGATTGAGAGTCGCGAACGATTTTCGCGCCTCAGTTTCGCCGGTTCGCAGAAACTCTCGCGCCTGCCGCGACGCAGTGCTGTAACAGCATTTTCAGCTGATAATGTATATGCAATTGCCGAAATTATGCGCCAGCAGCGCGGCGGCGCAGCCGTTGTTATGGGCGGCTTAAGCCCGCGCACACGCAATGCCCAAGTGGCCATGTATCAATCTGGAGAGGTCGACTTTTTGGTTGCCACCGACGCCATTGGCATGGGGCTAAATATGGACGTCGACCATGTCGCTTTTGCTCAGCGGCGCAAATTTGATGGCCGCCATCACCGCGAACTGTCGCCAGCCGAATTGGCTCAAATCGCCGGACGCGCCGGACGACATAAATCGGACGGCACTTTTGGTGTGACCGGTGATTTAGATTTATTGGATGATGCTCTGGTCGAGCAAATTGAGAATCATGAATTCGAGCCGGTAAAAGGGCTAATGTGGCGCAATCCCAATCTTGATTTCACTTCCATTACCGATTTGCTGGCCAGCCTCGACCGACCGGTGCCGCGCGACGGCCTCATTCGCGCTCCGGTCGCCGCCGATATGCAGGCCCTCAGCTTGTTGAGCAGAGATCCGACAACTTGCGATCTGGCTCATGATGAAGCCGGAGTTCGGCAATTATGGGAGGTGGCGCAAATTCCGGATTTCCGCAAAACCACCATCGGCGAACATAGTTCACTGATTGGCGAAATCTTCGGCTTTTTACGCCGCGACACGGTGGTGCCCGAACATTGGCTGGCCGAACGTATCGAGCGATGCGATCGCAGCGAAGGCGACCTGGATACATTATCCATGCGGCTGTCACATATTCGCAGTTGGACCTATATTGCGCAACGCACTCATTGGCTCGAAGACCCCGTGCATTTTCAAGAATTGAGTCGCGCTGTTGAAGATCGGCTATCAGACGCGCTACATGTTAAGCTTATGGGGCAGTTTGTTGACCGCAAAGCTTCAGCATTAATGAAGCGCTTACAGGGGCGAGAGGATGTATCAGCAGTGATTGAAGACAATGGAGATATTTTAGTGGCGGAAGAATATATGGGGCGGATCATTGGTCTGCGAGTCGAGCGTGATCCGCGCTTGCAAGGCGCGCCGGCTGGCACAGCCCGTGCAGCGGTTGAAAAAGCCGCCAGCCAAGCTTTGCGTGCCCGCGCGCAAGAATTGGCCAACGCCGCCGATGATGCCTTTACCCTGTCCGAGATTGGTGAAATTATTTGGCAACAAGCCGTGGTCGCGCATTTGCATTTGCCGCTCGACGAAAGCGACACAGCCAATTTAGCCTATTTATTACCGCAAGCCCGCCTGTTGGCAGACGAAGCGCTGAATGGTGAGGCGCGGCAATTGGCCGAAACCCGCTTGACCCAGTGGTTGCGGGCTAAATTTATCAGCGATTTAGCGCCACTCTTCGCCTTGCACGAAGCCAAAGAGCCTGATGGCCTAGCACGTGGCTTAGCGTTCCAACTGGTCGAGCATAAGGGCAATATTGCACGTCCTGACATTAGCGACCTTCTTGGCCGCCTCGACCAGCCAATGCGCGGACAATTGCGTAAACTGGGTGTCCGTTTTGGTGCCTATAATGTTTTTCTGCCAACTCTTTTAAAACCTGCGCCGGCCCGTTTGTTGGCGCTTATCGCCCTGCTTGAAGATCAAAAAGGCGATCGGCAAAACGACGTTTTGCAATCGCGTTTACACGCTCTGCCCAACGCTGGCCTGACATCCGTGCCGCGGCAAGATTTACCGCCGCGCATTTATCGCGCCGCCGGATTTTACACAACCCAAAGCCGTGCCATTCGCTTGGATATGCTTGAGCGCCTGGCCGATTTAATTCGCCCGCTTCTAGAAGCCGATAAAGCCCGCCAAGGGTTTCAAGCCAATGAGCAAATGATGTCAATTATGGGTTGCGGTGCGGCAGATTTATCAGAAATTCTTGCCGCCCTTGGGTATCAGCCCCACGAGGTCGCACCGGTGCCTGAACCAGAAC
>CALEFA010000067.1 GCA_937876775.1 uncultured Rhodobiaceae bacterium
GGTGCCCAGGAGAAGACTCGAACTTCCACACCCTTGCGAGTACTAGCACCTGAAGCTAGCGCGTCTACCAATTCCGCCACCTGGGCACGTCTGGCTGGTTTAGGCAAGCGCGCCGCAATTGTCAATTACCAATCAATCATTCAGTTAGGGCTACACATGGTCGATGCTTTGTTCTATGTAAGGCACTTAGCATAAGTTCAAACCAGTGCCGCTTTCGCGGTGCTGAAACAGACACGCAGAAACCTGCATGGGGATAAAATGACAGCATTAGCACACGGTAGTTTGGTGGTCGTCTTTGGTGGTTCTGGTTTTCTTGGCCGCCATATTGTCAGCCGTTTGGTGAAGTCCGGCTATCGGGTTCGTGTCGCTGTGCGCCGCCCCAATGAAGCGCTGTTTTTGAAAACCGCCGGCCGCGTCGGACAGGTCGAAATTGTCGCCGCTAATTTGCGCCATGCCGATAGTGTCGAAGCCGCCCTTGAGGGTGCCGACGGCGTGGTCAATTCAGTCGGCATTTTATATGAAACCGGCAAGCAAAAATTCGCCGCAGTGCAAGCCGCTGGTGCTGCTCGTCTGGCACTATTGGCAGGGCAAAAGAACATCACTAGATTTGTACAGATTTCGGCCCTTGGCGCTGATCAGCAATCGGCTGCCGTTTATGCGCAAACCAAAGCTGCTGGTGAAGCGGCGGTGCGCGAGCATATTGCTGGCGCGCATATCTTGCGCCCGTCGCTTGTCATTGGGCCAGAAGATGATTTCTTTAACCGTTTCGCCGCCATGGCCTTGATTGCGCCTGCGCTTCCCCTGATTGGCGGTGGGGTGACCAAATATCAACCGGTCAGCGTGTTTGACGTGGCCGATGCTGTCGCTGCGTGTTTGGCCGGAGCGCCAGCCGGTACCTATGAGTTGGGCGGCCCGACGGTTTACCAATTCAAAGAGCTAATGGCGCTTTTGCTTGAACAAATTGGCCGCAAGCGTTTGCTTTTGCCAATGCCGTTCTTCGTCGCCCGCATGATGGCTGGGGTAACGCAATTTATGCCCAAGCCTTTGCTGACGCCTGATCAAGTTACTTTATTGCAATCTGACAATATTGTGACCGGAGAAGAGGAAGGCGATCTGGCAAGCCTCGGGGTTGAAGCGACACCAATTGAAACACTTTTGCCGCAGTATTTGCGCCGTTTCCGGCCCGATATTCGCACTAGCTAATCAATAGCAACAAACCAACACCGAGGACGATGCGATAAATAACAAACGGTGCCAAAGTCATGCGCCGCATCATGCGCATGAAAATATCAATGGCGAGAAAAGCAAAAAATGCCGCTAACGCAGCTGCCAAAGCCGCCTGCCACAGAGCTGTGGTGTCGCCATTGGCCAGCAGATCCGCCAAGCCGACGATGGCAAAGCAAAAGATAACCGGCATGGAAAGCAGCATTGAGAACCGAGCTGCTTGCGCGCGCTCAAAGCCCAAGCTTCGGGCCGCCATAATTGTTACGCCTGAACGACTGGCGCCGGGGATAAGAGCCAAAACCTGAGCTAATCCAATGAGCAGGGCCGGGCGCGCGGTTAGGGTTTCGAACGATTTGGTGTTGCTCCCATAGCGGTCTGCCAAATACAGCGGTATCGCGAAAATAATACTGGCCCAAGCAATCACCTGCGCGCTGCGCAGAAAGGTCAACCATCCGCTGGCCATTAAAGCGGCTGCCGCCAGCAAAACCGGCACAGTGGCAAGAATGATCATCCAAGACTGCTGGGCTGCGGGGCTTTTGCGCCGGCGCAGAATGTCCACACCGCCGCCAATCAAATGGCCGGTGTCGCGACGGAAATAAACCATCACCGCCAGCAGCGTGCCAGCGTGCAGGGCGACGTCCAAACCAACACCCAAATCAGGCAGGTCGGAGACGGCGTGCACCAAATTTAAATGCCCTGACGAACTCACCGGAATAAACTCAGTAAGTCCTTGAATGGCCGCTAATAAAAAGATGTGTGCGAAAGACATACCAAAACTTAATGAGTTGCGAGGGCCAAGACAAGAAATTCCTGTGCGCCAAATGCCAATGCCGCAAAGATGTGTCTCTGGCCACTTGCCCGATGACGAGTCTCAGCGTAAATTCCCTTCATGCCTAGTCTTTTTCATCAACCGGTTTGTCCATTTTCACGCAAGGTTCGCCTCATGCTCGGTGAGAAGAAATTTGCCGTGGAATATGTCGAAGAACGGCCATGGGAAAGGCGTCTAGACTTCTTAATGCTCAACCCATCGGGTGAAGTACCGGTCTTGGTTGGCGAGGCGGGGACGATTTCAGGACATTATGCAATTAGTGAATGGCTTGAAGAAAAGGGCGGGGCAACGACGCTCATGCCATCGAGCGGCCTATTGCGTGCCGAAGTGCGCCGCGTTACCGCGTGGTTTGATGACAAGTTCCATCATGAGGTCGGGCGTCTGATCACCCATGAAAAAATTGACCGCCGTTTCAAAAGCGATAGTGATGGCGGTGGCGGGCCAGACATGGCGACAGTGCGTGTTGGGCTACACAATCTCAATCTGCATTTAGAATATTTGACCTATCTTCTTGAGCAGCGCGACTGGTTAGCCGGCAGCGACCTGTCGATGGCAGATTTGACGGCGGCGGCGCATTTATCGTGCCTTGATTTCACTGGCGATGTGCCGTGGAAACAATGGCCAGCGGTGCGCGATTGGTATGCCAAATTGAAATCACGTCCGAGCTTTCGTCCTCTCTTGGCCGATCATGTGGCTGGCATGCGGCCACCGCCTTATTATACAGATTTAGATTTTTAGGCTGGTGGGGTGCTGGAGATAAAACAGCAACTCATTGAGCGGGCGCGCGCCGAGGGGTTTGAGCTTTGTCGGGTCACGCGGCCCGATGCGATTCCGGAGGCTGCCCCCCGCTTGCGCGATTTTTTAGCGCAAGGGTTTCATGGTGATATGGATTGGATGGCGGAACATGAAATCCGTCGTGCAAGCCCTGAGAATCTGTGGCCAGAGGCGCGCAGTGTGATCATGCTGGCGATGAATTATGGGCCTGATAGAAACCCTTTGGAGGACTTGTCCGCACAAGATTCGGGGCTGATATCGGTCTATGCCCAGCGCCGCGATTATCATGATGTGATGAAAAAGAAACTCCGTCGTCTGGCTCGCTGGTTGAGCGAAACCGGTGAGGCCGAGGTCAAATTATTTGTTGATACGGCACCCGTTATGGAAAAACCCTTGGCTGGCGCCGCCGGTCTGGGTTGGCAGGGTAAACACACAAATTTGGTGTCGCGCGACTATGGCTCATGGCTGTTTCTCGGCAGTATTTTCACCACCCTTGAGCTGCCAATAGATGCGCCGGAAAGTGATTATTGCGGGCACTGTTCAGCTTGTCTCGACATTTGCCCAACGAAGGCTTTTCCGGCCCCTTATCAGCTTGATGCGCGGCGCTGTATTTCCTATCTGACGATCGAGCACAAAGGGGTGATTGATACGGAATTGCGCGCTGGTATTGGCAATCATATTTATGGTTGCGATGATTGCTTGGCGGTATGCCCGTGGAACAAATTTGCCAAGCAGGGAAGCGAAGCCAAATTAGCGATGCGCGATGATCTGCATTTACCCGATCTTATCGGCCTGTCGCAATTAGATGATGCCGGCTTTCGTGAGCGTTTTGCGGGCCTACCGATTAAGCGCACCGGGCGCGATAGGTTTGTACGCAATGTGGTGATTGCCTTGGGCAATAAAAGTTCAGCCGATGCAGCCACTGTGAAAGCTCTGGAGGCGCGGCTTGATGACGTGTCGCCCTTGGTGCGCGGCATGGCGGTTTGGGCCTTGGGGCGCCTTGATAAATCGCGCGCCCGCGACATTGGCGCAAGAATGATGGCGGCGGAAACGGACACTGATGTCGCGGCAGAATGGCAGGCGGTGATGGCATGACACATATGATGTTTTTCGGATTTGGTTTTTGTGCCGCTGCTTTGGCTCCACGTCTGCAGGCGCAGAATTGGCAGTTATCAGCTAGTTGCCGCACACCGGAAAAAGCGGCGCAATTGCAAGCGCGTAATATTCGCCCAATTATTTGGCCGGAGGCCGGCGCATTATTATCTGCTGATGCGCTTACAGGCGTCTCACACGCGCTCATATCTGCGCCGCCCAATGAGGCTGGCGATCCGACTTTAGCCAGCGCGGGAGAGGCGTTGGCGTCGATTGCCGGTGACCTGCAATGGCTGGGTTATCTGTCGACGACGGGGGTTTACGGTGATCATGGCGGAGCGTGGATAGATGAAGATACGCCAGCCGGCACGATTGGCGCCCGCGGGCAGAAACGTGTTGATGCCGAGACCCAATGGCGGGCTTTTTCTGAGGCTCACGGGGTGCCATCCATGTATTTCCGTCTGGCTGGAATTTATGGCCCGGGGCGCAATCAATTGACCAGCGTGGTTAATCAGACGGCGCGGCGCATTGATAAGCCGGAGCAGGTTTTCTCACGCATTCATGTCGAAGATATTGCAACGATTTTGGCCGCCTCAATGGCTCGCCCCGATGCCGGACGCGCCTATAGTGTGTGCGATGATGAGCCGGCGCCGCCACAAGATGTCGTCGCCTATGCCGCTGAGTTATTAGGCCAGTCGGCGCCGCCCTTAGTGCCGTTTGAAGCGGCTGAGTTGTCACCTATGGCGCGCAGTTTTTACGGCGATAATAAGCGTATCCGCAATCAGCGGATTAAAGACGAACTTGGCGTGACACTGGCTTATCCAAGCTATCGTGAAGGCCTTAAGGCTTTGTTTGACGCTAAGGATTATTGAGGCAAAAACTCTTCGATCAAGCTGATAAGACTTTTCAAATGCGCGTCACTGGACAGGCGATGGTCGCCGTTTTTGATGAAATGCAGCGCCACATCCTCGCTATCCAAGGCATCAGCCAGTTCTAAAGATAAGGTCCACGGCACTGCATCATCGCGTTGACCGTGCAAAATGCGCACAGGAATATTGAGTTCAATCGCTTTATCGAGCAGCAAATGCTGGCGCCCATCTTCGATGAGGTTTTTGCTGATCGGATACCCTTCCGGATCATATTCAGACGGGTTATAAATAAGCCCGTCTTTTTCCAATTTGGCTCGTGCTTTTGGCGAAAACCGATCCCACATTAACCGCTCGGTCATATCAACAGCTGGCGCAATCAGCACGAGACCTGCAACGCGGTCGGGGCAGTCCAGAGCCGCCAAGAGTGATAGCCAGCCGCCAAAGCTGGAGCCAACAAGAATCTGCGGGCCGCTAGTCAGCGTGTTTAAGATATGAGGAATATCGCCGCGCCAATGGCTCATTGTGCCATCAGTAAACGCTCCGTCTGAGGCGCCATGACCAAAATAATCGAACCGCACATATGCCTGCTCGCGGGCCTTAGCCCAACTAGCCAGCGCGCTGGCTTTGGTGCCGGTCAAATCAGAGCGAAAGCCGCCGCAAAATATCACGCCTGGGCCCCGCCCCTGGAGCTGTTCATAGGCTAGTTTCTGCGGCCCATGCGAGGTTTCAGAGCGGCTGGTGTACTGCATATTAATCGGTTCGTTCATCACTCTCACTCGATAGTTATTTGGGAATTTATTGAAAACGCAGTATGACTGAGAAATTGAAATCTTGATAGAGCGAGAATCTCAAAATGGCCGCTGACTTTACCACTATGGCATTGCCCCAACAGCCGATTGATTTAACCGGCCGGACGATATTGCAAGTCGTTCCTGAGTTGGATATTGGTGGCGCAGAGGCGACCACGGTTGAGGTTAGCGAAGCGATTATTGCGGCTGGGGGCACCGCGTTGGTGGCCAGCCAAGGTGGGCGATTGGTTGATCAATTAACGGCCCTGGGCGCGCGCATTTTGATTTTACCAGTTGCGTCAAAAAATCCAGTTATCATGTGGCGTAACCGGAGCCATTTGGCCAAAATAATCACCGATTATCAGGTCGATATTATTCATGCGCGATCGCGGGCGCCAGCCTGGTCGTCATATTTCGCGGCGCGACGAACCGACAGCATTTATATGTCGACCTACCACGGTACAGTTCATAGAGCGCCGGCCAGCAAGGTGTTTTACAATTCCGTCTTAACCCGTGGAGCCGCAGTGATTGCCAATTCATCTTATACGGCGTCCCTCATCGCCGAGGTTCATGGGGTGGCGGCAGAAAAAATAAAAGTCATACCGCGTGGTTGCGATGTCGACCATTTAGCGCGCAACAATATTGATATGGCGCGGGTCGTTGCCAAACGCACTCAATGGGGCGTTGGTGCTGACGACTTTGTTGTCTTATGTCCGGCGCGATTAACCGAAACCAAAGGCCAAGATGTTTTGCTTCATGCTTTTGCCGGAGTTGCCGCTAAAGCACCGGAAGGCATGGCGGTGAAATTGGTGTTCGTTGGCAGCACGCAAGGACGTGAGGCGTATTTGGCGGGCTTGAAAGATTTGGTCAGTCATTATGACTTGCACGATCAGGTTGTGTTCGCTGGTTTAGAGCATGATATGGCCGCTGCTTATGCCGCCAGCGATGCCGTTGTTGCTCCATCGACACGAACCGAACCTTTTGGGCGTGGGGTAATTGAGGCGCAAGCAGCGACCCTGCCGGTGATTGCTTCCGATGCCGGTGGTTTTCGCGAGACCATCACAACTGGTTCGCCTACCGAGGGCGCGAGCGGTTGGTTAGTCGCACCCGGCGATGCTGCGGCATGGCATCAAGCGCTGGTGACATTGGTCAATACAAATGCCTCCGTACGTCAGAAAATTGGAGAAAATGGTCGAACCAATGCGTGCACACATTATACCCAGCAGGCGCTTTGCGCGCGCACTTTGAGCGTTTATCAGCAGCTGATAGGGCCGCATCCGGCGGCAGCTAGCCAGTGAGCTTGACACCGCCTCGACAGGTCAGCGAACCAGGTGGGGTTTTGCTAATCACTCTCGGCATGAGTTTAGATGAAGCGCGGGCCGCAATTGAGCAACACTATGCGGCGGCCAGCTCCTTAACATTGTTGATAGATCCGCAGCAAACGGCGCTGAACGCTCTGGCCGACGAAGTTTGGGTTTACGGGCCATTGGGGTCGGCTGGCTTCTTAGCTTTAATACGACGAATTTCTTGGCGCCATTTTGATGCGGTTTTTCAACCGTCACTTAAGGCGTTGCCATGGCTAAGGTTTTTTATTTGGCCGCGTCCGCCGTGGTACCGGAGTTAAATTCAGTGTTGACTTCCGCGCGTCTTCGCCTAAATCTGTGCGTCGGGTTGGCCCTAAATAAAAAAGGTCACCCCAAGTGCAACAAACAAGGAGCGAACCGATAGTACGCAGACCACTAGCCGCGCCCCCTTCTCGAGAAGGCCCGCGCATAAATGCCATGATCACAGTCCCAAAAGTTTTGGTTATTGGCGCCGATGGAGAAAAACTGGGTGTTATTGACACCGACAGTGCCCTAGCAATGGCTGAGGAGGCCGGACTTGACCTTGTAGAAGTGTCGCCCAACACCTCGCCACCAGTCTGTAAAATTCTTGACTATGGTAAGCTGAAGTATCAAGAACAGAAAAAAGCCAGTGAAGCGCGCAAGCGTCAGAAAACAGTTGATGTCAAAGAAATCAAAATGCGACCAAATATCGATACGCATGATTATGATGTCAAAATGCGTTCGGTGAATAAATTTTTGGGCGAGGGCGATAAGGTTAAAGTCACCATGCGTTTTCGTGGCCGCGAAATGGCTCACCAAAATTTGGGCATGGAAGTGCTTCATAAAGTGCGCGGCGACACCAATGAGATTGCCAAAGTTGAGGCCATGCCGAAACTCGAAGGCCGTCAAATGATTATGGTTTTGGCACCGCGTTAAGCACGCCTGTTTTATAAGTTCAGCATAATATCGGGGCGATCAGTGATGATGGCCTCGACACCTGCCTGCGCCAGCTTCTGCATGGCGTCGGCTTCATTGACCGTCCAAGCGCTGACCGTCAGTCCCAGATCTATGGCAAGGGCCATGGTTTCTCTATTAATGTCTTGCGCCTCGGCAAACCACCCACGCCCACCGGCTGCCGCAATGGCGCGTAAAACCCGCACACAATGGCTGTCGCCGCTTTGTGTTCGCCAGTCATAATCACCCCACCAGGGCGCCCCTTGGGCAGACGCGCGCCGCGCCATGGCAACATAACTTCCCGGCGGGTCATTATGAGCACTAGGGTGTTCGGGGTCGGTTTCGGCAAAAGAAAGCGTGGTAAAGGCGTGCTGTAAATCCGGCAATTGCTTGAGCACCCTTGATAAACAGCGCCAATCAAATGACACCAGCGTGATATAAGGCAAAATCGCATGATCCTTAATTTGCGCAACAAAACAATCGGCTAACTCTTCAGCCGCCTGCACGTTGTTATCCATATCGGTCTTTAGTTCAGCATAGAGGCGAAAGCTCGGCTTGGCGTTTTGTAAAACCATATCGCAGAGGACGGAAAATTCTTGCACCCGGCAGCCATCAATTGGTTGCTGGGTCGGTCGTCTTTTGGCTAAAGCGCTTTCGGGGTTAATGCGTCCGACATCATAAGCCGACAATTGCGGCAAGGTTAGTTGACGAATATAAGGCGTTGGCTTGCTTAAATAGGCACCATCACGGCGCGTTATATCGGCATTGAGCCGATTGTCGTGATGCAGTACGAGTTTCTTATCAGCCGTTAATTGCAAATCAAACTCAATGCCATCAGCCCCCATCTCAATGGCATTGGCAAAGGCTTCAATAGTGTTTTCAGGCCATAAATTGGCGCCGCCGCGATGGGCGATGTTGAGGGCGTTTATCGACATGGGGCAAATCCATCTTGGCTGTTGCAATTTCTTCTATATTGCGTATAACACGGCCTGCTTTGCAACAATTGTGTAAAGCGTGACCGGCTGGCTGAAAAGGGCTGCCATGTCGGTTGAATTTGCACCTCACGGCCTAACCGTTTTAGGCCATAAGATAAAGGATGACGAAATGCCCAAAATGAAGACCAAAAGCGGTGCCAAGAAGCGATTTAAGCTGACGGCATCAGGGAAAGTGCGCGCCGGCCAAGCCGGAAAACGCCACGGTATGATCAAACGCACAAATAAGCAGCTTCGCAATCAGCGCGGGACCACAATCCTTGCCAGCCAAGATGCTAAAACAGTGCGCAAATTTTTGCCGAACGGTTAGGGGAGAATAGACTATGTCTCGTGTAAAACGCGGCGTGACATCCCATGCGCGCCATAAAAAAGTTCTTGCGAAAGCCAAAGGTTATTACGGCCGCCGCAAAAATACCATTCGAGTCGCTAAGCAAGCGGTCACAAAAGCTGGGCAATACGCCTATCGTGACCGTCGTGCCCGCAAACGCAATTTCCGCGCTTTGTGGATTCAGCGTATCAACGCCGGTTCTCGTGCCCATGGGCTGCCTTATGGTCAGTTCATCGACGGGCTGAACAAAGCCGGTATTGAGGTTGACCGCAAAGTGTTGGCTGACCTTGCTGTGCATGAGCCAGCCGCTTTTGAAGCGCTTGTTGGCCAAGCTCGCGCCGCACTCGGTTAATCGCTAACGCGAACGTATTTTGTTGACGCTGTTTTATAGCGTTGCAAACATAGCACTTAAGCCGCGCCAGTTTGGCGCGGCAGTGCGTAACGTGATACGGGTGGGCCATGACCGCGCAGGATAATTCGACCGAACTTGAAAGCTCGATTTTACAAGCCATCGAAGCGGCCACCAGTGTGGCTGCTTTGGAAGACGTGCGCGTCGCGGCGCTTGGTAAAAAAGGCTCTATATCTGCGTTGCTCAAAACTCTAGGTGGCATGAGCAATGAACAGCGGCAGGAAAAAGGGCCGGTGTTCAATCAATTGCGTGACCGCATTACTCAATCCATTGCTCAGCGCAAGCAAGCCCTTGAGGCCGATGCGCTAAGTGCTCAGTTGATCAATGAAACACAAGATATGACTCTGCCGATTGAGGCCGACCCCTTATTGTCAGGGCGTATTCATCCGGTGAGCCAAGTCATGGATGAGCTGTCTGCGATTTTTGCTGATATGGGTTTTGATGTCGCCGAAGGGCCGGACATTGAGAGCGACTATTATAATTTCACCGCCTTAAATATTCCCGAAGCCCATCCCGCGCGTCAAATGCACGACACATTTTATTTTCATCCCAATGAAGAGGGTGAGCGTTTGCTATTGCGAACCCATACAAGTCCGGTGCAAGTGCGTACCATGCAGGCTGGCGAACCGCCCTTTCGCTTTATCGCGCCGGGCCGCACATATCGTTGCGATAGCGATCAAACCCATACGCCAATGTTTCATCAGGTTGAGGGTTTGGTGGTCGATGAGAGCACCCATATGGGGCATTTGAAATGGACTTTACAGGCGTTTCTTGCGGCGTTTTTTGAGATTGATAATATCGCCATCCGCCTGCGCCCGAGCTATTTCCCCTTTACTGAGCCAAGCATGGAAATTGACATGCAATGTCGGCGTGAGGGCAATCAATTGATTGTCGGCGAGGGCGATGATTGGATGGAAATCGGCGGCAGCGGCATGGTGCATCCAGCGGTTTTACAACATGCTGGTATTGATAGCGAAAAATACCAAGGCTTTGCTTTTGGCATGGGCATAGACCGTTTGGCGATGTTGAAATATGGCATGCCAGATTTGCGGGCGTTTTTTGATGCTGATTTGCGTTGGCTGAAACATTACGGCTTTGTGCCGCTTGATGTGCCGAGCCTGTCGGGCGGCCTATCAAATAAAAATTTGGCCGGGAAGTAGGGGGCGAATATGAAATTTACCCTTTCTTGGTTGCATGAGCATTTGGACACGACGGCTGATCTCCATGAGATTGTCGAAAAACTGACTTTGGTCGGCTTGGAGGTTGAGGCGGTAGAAGATCCAGCGGTTCGACTGACCGGTTTTGAAGTGGCTGATATTATCGCTACTGAACCGCACCCCGACGCCGATAAATTGCAAATTTGCACAGTGCAAAGCGCCACTGGTACGCAGAAATTAGTCTGCGGCGCCCCCAATGCGCGCCCCGGTCTGCGCGGTATTCTCGCACAACAAGGCGCGGTTATTCCGGCCAATGGCATGGTTTTGGCAAAAGCTAAAATTCGCGGTGTTGAGAGTAATGGCATGATGTGCTCGGGCGCCGAGCTAGATTTGTCTGACGATCATGACGGCATTATTGAGCTTGATGAAACATTTGAAATTGGCACGCCTGCCGCTGTCGCCTTGGGTCAAACCGACCCGATGATTGAAATTGCCATCACCCCCAATCGGCCTGATTGTTTGGGCGTGCGCGGCATTGCCCGTGATTTGGCGGCGGCTGGCTTGGGCACGTTGAAAGCTGACCCGTTGTCTCCCGTGGCCAGCAATGGTCAGGCAAGCCCAGATATTTCGGTATCGGGCGATGTCTGTCCAGTGTTCGCCGGTGTGCTCATTAGCGGCGTAAAAAATCAACCGAGCCCTGAATGGCTGCAGCAGCGGTTGCGGGCCATTGGCTTGAAGCCAATCAGCGCTTTGGTCGACATTACAAATTATATTTCCTACGACCGGGGCCGTCCGCTGCATGTCTATGACGCTGATAAGCTAACCGGTGGGGTGCAGGCAAGACAAGCCAAGGCCGGTGAGAGCTTCGTGGCTTTGGATGAAAAAACCTATGAGCTAAGCGCCGATGATTGCGTCATTGCCGATGAGGCGGGGGTTCTGGGGCTGGCTGGCATTATGGGCGGTCTGGCCTCTGGAAGTGGTCTGGATACGGTTAATGTTTTGGTTGAAAGCGCTTGGTTTGAGCCAATCGCCATCGCCATGTCGGGGCGCCGCCATTATATCGAAAGCGATGCGCGCTATCGGTTTGAACGCGGCGTCGACCGTCATTCCGTTGTTACAGGATTGAATTTAGCAGCGCAGATGATTGTCGATATATGCGGCGGTCAGGTGCATGAGACAAACCTTGCCGGCCAAGAGCAGGTCGCGCCCATGACGCTGGATTTTGCACCAGCGAAAGTCAAATCCCTGACAGGGTTAACGCTAGATGAAAACCATATGCAGCAGATCCTGACCGATTTAGGGTTTGCTATTGAAAGCGGTAAGAAGTGGAAAATTACCGTACCGTCTTGGCGCCCCGATGTTGAGGGAGAGGCCGATATTGTAGAAGAGATTACGCGTATTTTTGGGCTTGATAACGTGCCAGTGGAAGCCCTGCCAATGCGCCATGACGTGACACGACCAACGCTGACGCTGGCGCAACGCCGTGTGCATATTATGCGCCGCGCGCTGGCCGGGCGCGGCTTGATTGAGGCGGTAACCTGGTCATTTATCAGCCAAGCCGATGCCGATTTATTCGCCGTGGCAGACGGGCTGGAACTGGCCAATCCAATCTCGGCCGACCTATCGCATATGCGCCCGTCCCTTTTGCCCGGCTTATTGTCGGCGGCGATGCGCAATGTCGATCGCGGTTTTGGCGATGTGGCTCTGTTTGAAATTGGCCAAGAGTTTTTGGCGCCCACGCCCGGTGCGCAACGCCTTGCTGCTTCCGGTGTGCGCCGTGGACATCACGCGCCGCGCCGCTGGCAGGGTGCGCCACGGCCCGTCGATGGATTTGGTGCGCGTGCTGATGCGGAGGCAGCTCTGGCGGCATGTGGGGTTGAGGCCAGCAGCTTGCAAGTCCTACCGCCGCAATCATCTTGGTATCACCCGGGACGGTCTGGTGTTTTGGCGCGCAACCCGAAACAACCAATGGCAGCATTTGGAGAAATTCATCCAGCTGTACTGAAACATTTCGGCCTTTCGGGGCCGCTGGTGGCGTTTGAAGTGTGGCCTGAAACTGTGCCAAGTGGCAAGGCGAACAAGGGCCATGCGCGTGCGCCGCTAGATTTATCAAACTTACAGCCGGTGCGCCGCGATTTTGCTTTTGAAGTGGCCAGCGATGTGGCATCGGATATTCTGGTGCGCGCGGCGCGCGGTGCCGACAAGAAATTGATTAGCGATGTCCGCGTGTTTGACGTGTTCCAAGGCGCGGGCCTAGCTGAAGGGGCCAAATCAATTGCCCTTGAGGTGACTTTACAGCCGATTGACGCGACCCTGACCGATGTTGAAATCGACGCCGTAGCTGCGAAAATTACCGCCGTTGTTGAAAAAGCTAGCGGCGGCAAATTGCGTGGCTGAATTTGCCGCATTGGCGATGGCCATTGATAGTGCTATAGGGCAATCATGACAACGCAATCGCATATTCGCAATTTCTCCATTATCGCCCATATCGACCATGGCAAGTCGACTTTGGCTGACCGGTTGATTCAATTGACCGGCGGCTTAAGCGCGCGTGAAATGTCTGAGCAAGTGCTCGACACTATGGATATTGAACGCGAGCGCGGCATCACCATTAAAGCCCAAACCGTCCGCCTCGAATATACCGCCAAGGATGGGGAGGCCTATCAGCTGAATTTGATTGATACGCCGGGCCATGTCGACTTTGCCTATGAGGTGAACCGCTCTTTGGCCGCTTGCGAGGGCTCTTTGTTGGTGGTTGATGCCAGCCAGGGTGTAGAAGCGCAAACGCTGGCCAATGTTTATCAGGCAATTGATGTCGACCATGAAATTGTACCGATTTTGAACAAAGTTGATTTGCCAGCCGCCGATTGCGATCGGGTGCGGCAACAAATTGAAGATGTGATCGGCCTTGATACTGAAAATTCAGTAAACATTTCGGCTAAAACCGGACTGGGTATTGAGGATGTGTTGGAAGCCATTGTGACGCAATTACCGCCCCCGTCTGGCGATCGCGCGGCGCCTCTGAAAGCCATGCTGGTTGATAGTTGGTATGACGCTTATCTCGGCGTGGTCGTTCTGGTTCGGGTGATTGATGGTGAAATGAATCGCGGTCAGAAAATCCGTATGATGTCGTCGGGCGCCAGCCATTTGGTTGACCAAGTCGGCGTGTTCCGCCCGAAGCGCGATACCATGGCCACATTGGGGCCAGGCGAAATTGGTTATTTCACTGCCGCCATTAAAGAAGTGGCCGACACGCGCGTCGGCGATACCGTCACCGAAGAACGCCGCCCTTGCGATCAAGCCCTGACCGGCTTTAAACCATCGCAACCGGTTGTGTTTTGCGGACTATTTCCGACTGATAGCAGTGAGTTTGAAGATTTGCGCGATGCCATGGCGAAACTGCGCCTCAATGACGCCAGCTTTGAGTTTGAAATGGAAACCAGTGCCGCTCTGGGTTTTGGGTTCCGCTGCGGGTTTTTGGGGCTGCTGCATTTAGAGATCATCCGCGAGCGCATTGAGCGCGAGTTTGATATTGATTTGATCACCACCGCGCCGTCTGTGGTTTATCAGTTGGCGATGACCGATGGCAGTATGATGGAGTTGCATAATCCGGCGGATATGCCTGATGTGGTGAAAATTGACCATATTGATGAGCCATGGATTAACGCCTCGATTCTAGTACCCGATGAATATCTTGGCGCGGTGCTCAAACTTTGTGAAGACCGCCGAGGCCGGCAGCGCAATCTGAGCTATGCTGGTTCGCGTGCCATGTTGGAATATGAATTGCCGCTCAATGAAGTGGTGTTTGATTTCTATGACCGCTTAAAATCGGTTAGTCGTGGCTATGCGAGTTTTGACTATCAAATTTCTGAATATCGCACTGGCAATCTGGTCAAAATGTCGATTTTGGTCAATGCCGAACCGGTTGATGCGCTGTCGACGATTGTTCACAAGGATAATGCGGAAAACCGTGGGCGCGCTATGTGCGAGCGGTTAAAGGGTTTAATTCCGCGACATTTGTTCAAAATTCCCATTCAAGCGGCGCTTGGTGGCAAGGTGATTGCCCGCGAAACGATTGCCGCTTTGCGTAAAGACGTGACGGCCAAATGTTATGGTGGTGATGTCAGCCGTAAGCGCAAATTGTTGGATAAGCAAAAAGAGGGCAAGAAGAAGATGCGCCAGTTCGGCCGCGTTGATATTCCTCAAGATGCGTTTATTCAAGCGTTGAAAATGGATGATTAAGCGGGTGCTTGCGACTTGTTTTAGGCCAGCGTTTGTTTATATTCCACCCTCTGGACAGGTGGCCGAGTGGCTGAAGGCGCACGCTTGGAAAGCGTGTAGGCGTTAACGCGTCTCGAGGGTTCGAATCCCTCTCTGTCCGCCAT
>CALEFA010000068.1 GCA_937876775.1 uncultured Rhodobiaceae bacterium
TACCAAAAGGGTTCAAATGATTGATCCCGCAAAAGATGAAAGTAGTCACGGTCTATGTCACCACCACCAGCCAGCCTCGCGCAAATTCATGAGCGCTTTGCCACGGCAAGCCACGCAGATTTTGCGTCGGCGATTAAAATGGGCGTGTGGCAAACAACGGTGGCGTCATCTGTGAGTTGCGCCGGTATCGGCCTGCACTCTGGTTCTGAAGTTACATTTACCCTGCGTCCGGCGCCTGCCGATACGGGCATTGTTTTTATCCGCACAGATGTCGAACCGGCTGTTGAAGCCTATATACCAGCTGTTTGCGGTAGTGTTTGCGATGTCACCTTGTCCTCTAAAATTGGCAATAAATACGGTCATGTTGTTGGCACGGTTGAGCATTTGCTGGCCGCTTTGGCTGGCTTGCGCGTCGATAATGCGATTATCGAAATCGACGGCCCTGAAGTTCCGATTATGGATGGTAGCGCCCAACCGTTTATTGAGCTGATTGATTGTGCCGGTGTATGTGAACTGCCTGTTTCACGCCGCGTTGTGCGCATCAAACAAGCCATTCGCGTTGAAAGCAGCGATAGCTATTGTGAGCTGGTACCTGACGCAGAATGTGTTTTTGAAGCTGAGATTGATTTCGAAAGCGGCGCCATTGGTCGTCAGGCTTATGAAATGAAAATGGATGACGGGCGCTTTGACGACAAAGTGGCAAGTGCACGGACATTCTGCATGTTAGCGCAAGTCGAAGCCATGCATAGCGCCGGTTTGGCACTTGGTGGCTCCATGGACAATGCGATTGTGATTGATGGCGACAAAGTCATGAACGAAGAAGGCCTGCGCTCACCAAGTGAGTTTGTGCAGCACAAGCTGCTTGATGCAGTTGGTGATTTATACCTCCTCGGCTTGCACGTTGTTGGCCGTTATCGTGGCTATAAGTCTGGCCATGCATTGCACAATAAGCTGCTCAACGCCCTGTTTATGCAACCTGAAGCATTTGAAATCATCAGCTTGGCTGATGGTGAGCAAATTCTGGCCGCTGAATAGCAATAATTTAAGACATTTTCCGAAAGATTCTTTACAAACCTAGGGCAGGTCTTGCTAAACTGTGAGTCCTTTGGCTCGTGGGTTAGATTGTACCAATCTTTGCGAGAAATTTTTACAGGGCGAATTTATGACTTTTCGGAAATCACTGGCACTCGTTCTCTCCGCCTTTGTGCTTGCCGCCTGCGGGGGCGCAAAGGACATTAACGACGACTATGTTGAGCGCCCGGTTGAAGAAATTTACAACACGGCTTTTGAAGAGCTTGAGCGCCGGAACTATATTACCGCGTCGCGCGAGTTTGACGAAGTTGAGCGCCAGCACCCATACTCTTTGTGGGCACGTCGTGCATTGGTCATGTCGGCTTACACCTATTATGTGCAAAACAAATATGATGAGGCGATTGCGACGGCGCGGCGATTCCTGGCGCTTTATCCGGGCAATAGCCAAGCTGCCTATGCCTATTATTTGATTGCTATGTGCCAATATGAGCGGATTTCAGACGTCAAGCGCGATCAGCGCATTACCGAGCTGGCACGTTATAGCCTCCTTGAGGTAATGACTCGCTTTCCGGACAGTGACTACGCCAAGGATGCCGCCCTCAAACTTGATCTGGCGGTCGGCAACCTAGCTGGCAAGGAAATGGATGTTGGGCGCTATTATTTGAATCGCGGTGACTATGTGGCGGCCATTAAACGCTTCCGCAATGTGGTGACCAATTACAGTCGTTCAATGCATATTGAGGAAGCCTTGCACCGTCTGACCGAGAGCTATCTATCGCTCGGTGTGGTTAATGAAGCGCAAAATGCGGCAGCCGTTCTCGGCTATAATTTCCCTGATAGTGACTGGTATCGTGACAGCTATCGGATTTTACGACAGCGCGATTTACAGCCGGCAGAGGCCGAAGATTCATGGCTAAGCCGGACATTTAACGCGGTCTTTTAGGCGGCGGCGATGCTGATTTCGCTTTCCATTCGAGACATTGTTCTCATTGAACAGTTGGAGTTGGAATGGCGTCCGCAATTGTGCACATTGACGGGCGAAACCGGTGCCGGCAAATCTATTCTTCTTGATTCTTTGGGTTTGGCGATTGGCGCGCGCGGCGATGCTGGTTTGGTTCGGCAAGGCTGTCAGCAAGGCAGTGTGACGGCAGTGTTTACCCTAACGCCAGATCATCCTGTACAAGATATTTTGCGGGCGCACGATTTGGCGCAGCCGCAAGAAGCCACAGATGAATTGATTTTGCGTCGCGTTCAGTCGAGCGATGGGCGCAGTCGGGCTTATTGCAATGACCAAGCGATTGGCGTCGGCCTATTGGGAGAGATTGGCGCACAATTGGTTGAAATCCACGGTCAAAATGAAAGTCAGGCTTTGACCGATGCGGCCACCCAACGTCGGCTGCTCGACCGATTTGGCAAGCTTGAGGGGCAGGCCAGCCGTGTGGCGACTGACTATGCCGCCATGCAGAAGGCGCAAAAACAGCTTGATGACTATCGTGAGGCGATTGAGAAGGCCCGCAATGATGCGGACTATCTTACTTATGCGCTGAAAGAATTGCGCGATTTGGCGCCTGAAGCGGATGAAGAAACCAGCCTGTCAGATGAACGCCTATTGCTGATGAATGCCGAGAAAATTGCTTCTGAATTGCGCGAAGCCGAGCAGTTTCTGCGCGGTGAACGGGGCGTGGAAACGGCGTTGAATAGTGCTCTGAAACGGTTAGAACGCGCGGCGCCGCAGGCTGCAGGCCTATTGGATGAGGCGGTCACGTCGATTGACCGTACGCTCATTGAAGCGCGCGAGGCGACCGAGATTTTGGCCGCTGCCATGTCGCGCATTACGCATGACCCGGTGCGCCTTGAGAAAGTTGATGGGCGTTTATTTGCCTTGCGCGACATAGCGCGTAAACACAAGGTCAGCTGTGATCAATTGCCAGCTTTGGAAGAGAAGTTTGCTCAGCAATTAGCTGATATTGATGGTGGTACAAAGCGCTTGGCCGCTTTAGAAAGCGAAGCCCAAGCAGCGCGCGCGGCTTACCAAAAAGCGGCGCAGGATTTGTCGGCAGCACGGCGAAAAATTGCCACTGATTTGGATGTTTTGGTGAACCAAGAATTGGCACCTTTGAAGCTCGACGGCGGTCAATTCACCACTCAGATCACCAGCACCGAGCCAGCAGACGGCGGCCCGCATGGTCTCGACCGCATTAGTTTTGAAGCCTCAACCAATCCCGGCATGGCGCCGGGGGCCATTGCAAAAATTGCCTCAGGTGGGGAGTTGGCGCGCTTTATGCTGGCTCTCAAAGTGTCCTTGGCGGCTCAAGGCGAGCCATGCACATTGATTTTCGATGAAGTTGACGCTGGTGTTGGTGGCGCGGTAGCGGAAGCAGTGGGGGGCCGTTTGCAGCGTTTGGCGCAAAATGGCCAAGTGCTCGTTGTGACCCATTCGCCGCAAGTTGCGGCACGCGGTGACTCGCATTGGCAAGTGCGTAAGTCTGACGCCGGTCAGGGCATGAGCACGCAAGTAACGTTATTGCAAGACGACACGCGGCTTGAGGAAGTCGCGCGCATGTTGGCCGGTGCGGCGGTGACCGACGAAGCGCGAGCAGCTGCGCGAAGGCTATTAGAGGCTAAGTAATGCAGCAAATTCTTGTGAGTGATTTAACCGAGCAGCAAGCGGCTGACGAGCTAGCCCAATTGGCTGCTGATATGCAGGCATATGATATTGCCTATTACGAAAATGACGCGCCGCTGATTAGCGATGCCGATTATGATGCGCTGCGGCAGCGCAATATGGCGATTGAAGCACAGTTTCCGCATTTGAAACGCGCCGATAGCCCATCTGACAAAGTGGGCAGCAAACCGTCGCAAGCATTTGGCAAAGTTGAACACAAAGTCGCTATGTTATCTTTGGGCAATGCGTTTTCGGCTGACGATGTGGTCGATTTTGTTGCCCGTATTCGGAAATTCTTGAGCCTTGATGACAGCCAAGCATTGGCGATGACGGCGGAGCCGAAAATTGATGGCTTGTCGGCCAGCTTGCGCTATGAAAATGGGGTTTTCGTGCAAGGGGCGACGCGCGGTGATGGGCAGGTTGGCGAGGACATCACGGCCAATCTGAAACAGGTGCCAGATATTCCGCAGCATTTATCTGGCGCTGTGCCGGAGGTCTTAGAAATTCGCGGTGAGGTGTATATGGATCACCAAGATTTCGCCGCGCTCAATGCCCGGCAGGAAACCAATGGTGGTAAAGTTTTCGCCAATCCGCGCAATGCGGCGGCTGGCAGTTTGCGTCAAATTGATGCCTCGGTGACAGCCTCACGTCCATTGCGGTTCTTCGCCTATGCTTGGGGCGATATGTCGGCCATGCCAGCGACGACGCAATCGGCGATGATTGCTTGTTTCGCGCAATGGGGATTTCAAACCAATCCAGCCTTTGTTCAAGCCAATAGCGCAGAGCAACTGATTGAGCATTGGCACACTATTGAACATCAGCGCGCCAGATTGGGTTACGACATTGACGGCATGGTTTATAAGGTCGACCGGTTGGATTATCAGCAACGCCTCGGCTTTGTATCGCGGGCGCCGCGTTGGGCAATAGCTCATAAGTTTCCGGCAGAACAAGCGACGACGATTTTGCGCGCCATTGACATTCAAGTTGGTCGCACTGGTGCTTTGACGCCGGTGGCGAAACTGCAGCCCGTCACCGTCGGCGGGGTGGTGGTCTCCAATGCGACATTGCACAATAGCGATGAGATTGCCCGCAAAGATATTCGCGTCGGCGACCGAGTGACCATTCAGCGGGCCGGCGATGTGATACCGCAAATTGTCAGCGTTTCTTTAGAGGATCGCGCGCCGAATGCGCCAGCCTATGAATTCCCTACCCATTGCCCCGAGTGTGGCTCTGTGGCGCAACGCGAGCACCGCGAGGACGGCACGCAAGATATTGTCACGCGTTGCTCAGGCGGTTTGATATGCCCGGCTCAGGCCCGCGAAAGATTGAAACATTTTGTGTCGCGCCGTGCCTTTGACATTGACGGTTTGGGGCAAAAACAGATTGATGATTACTGGGCCATGGAGCTCATCCGTAGCCCGCAGGATATTTTTACCCTGAAACAACGCTATAGCGATAACCCGCCGGATATATGGCGTTATGGTTCGGGCAGTAAAGATAAAATCGGCACCCTCAAAGGCAGTGCGGTGAAGCTTTTCGCTGCCATTGATGCTGCCCGTACAATTGATCTTGACCGCTTCATCTTTGCGCTTGGCATCCGCCATATTGGCGAAACATCAGCCCGTTTGCTGGCCCGTCATTTCGGGTCGATAGAGGGCTTGCAAAGCCAGATGGCGACGATTTTGCAGGGTGATATGTTGGCGCGCGCTGAAATCGAGGCGATCGACGGGGTTGGTAATATTATGGTGGAGGCGCTCATTGAATTTTTCGCTGAAGCGCATAATCGCGAGACCATTGAGGCGCTGTTGAGGGCCGGTGTGACACCGCAAGCCCTGGCTGAGGTGGCACAAGACACGGCCATTGCCGGCAAGACCATTGTGTTTACCGGCACACTTGAGAAGATGACACGGGCCGAAGCCAAGGCGCGAGCCGAAGCAATGGGCGCCAAAGTTGCCGGTTCCGTTTCGGCCAAAACCGATATTCTTGTGGCCGGCCCGGGGGCGGGGTCAAAGCTGAAAAAGGCCGAGGAATTGGGGCTCGATGTGCTGAGCGAGGATCAGTGGATTGAAATGGCGACGATCAGCTAAAACTCTCTGATTACAGTGGTGCGCAGGCGCGTTTCAGCCATTTGCCAGCCGCCGCCGGAATCCGTGGTGAAATGGTTTTCAACACACGCGCATGATAGGCGTTGAGCCAAGCCCGCTCATCAATGGTTAATTGCGCCACATCAATTAAGCGCCGATCTATTGGCGCCAAGGTCAACGGTTCAAAACCATGCATTGGGCGCTGGTTTTTGCTTCGTTTAGCGGCCGTTACATATTGCAAATTCTCAATGCGAATGCCGAACCGGCCAGCGGCATAAAAGCCTGGCTCATTGGAGACAATCATATTCTCTTGCAAGGCCACGGTGCCGCCCTTTGAAATCCTCTGTGGGCCTTCGTGCACCGACAAATAACTGCCGACGCCATGGCCTGTGCCATGGTCGAAATCCTGCCCGTGCGCCCATAGCGGCGCGCGCGCCAGCGTATCAAGCTGCATCCCATTCGTACCAGCAGGAAAACGCGCCATCGCTAGGCCAATATGGCCGCGCAAAACCCGGGTAAAGGCGTCAATGGCATCCTTGGGGGCGGCTTTTCCGCCCACCAAAAGGGTGCGGGTCACATCAGTGGTGCCTTGCGCATATTGCCCACCGCTGTCGATTAAATATAACTCCCCGGGACGCAGGCGGCGATTGCTGGCATGGGTCACGCGATAATGCACAATGGCGCCGTTGGGGCCAGCGCCGGAGATGGTGTCAAAGCTCAAATCTTTCAATTGGCCGGAAGCTTTGCGAAATGTTTCAGCCTGTTTGGCGGCGTCGATTTCAGTGAGTTTTCCGGTGCTAGCATGGGTGTCAAACCAGTGCAAAAACTGACACAGAGCCGCGCCGTCGATTTCATGGGCGGCGACGGCACCATTGATTTCCGCCTTTGTTTTGCAAGCCTTTGCCAAACTGCAAGGGTCTTCCATACGAATAATCTCGGCATCTTTTAGTTGCGCGAAAAACCAGGCAGGCGTCGCATGGGCGTCAATGATGACTTTCTTGCCGCGACAGGCGCGTAAATCGGCTTTTAAATGATCCGGCGCTTTGACGCGCAGGCCTTGGCCAATATGAGTTTTGACCTTGGCTGACAGGCGATCAGCGGCAATATACCAATCGAATTTGGCGTTTTTGTGCAACACGCCGAAAGACAGTGCAAATGGTGTATGCGGCACATCGCTGGCGCGAATATTCAACAGCCAGGCAATGTTTTCCGGCTGGGTGATGAGTAACTGATCGGCTTGCGCTTGTTTTATGTGATCGGCCATTCGCCGCCGCTTATCGGCTGATGATTGGCCGGTCAATTTCAGCGCTTGAGTTATCACTTTGGTTTCTGGCAAGGCCGGACGATCGTGCCAAATCGCATCGACCAGATTGTTGTCGGTGAAGAAGAGTTTGCCGCCAGCCTGCGCTACCTTACGCTGATAGGCCTCAATCGCTGCTTGACTGTGCAGGCGCGGATCAATGCCAATGGTCTGATTGCGTTTTAGCGTATCTCCCAGCCACTGGCTCGGTGCAGTTTCCATCACGGGCACAATGTCGAGCAAGTGAGTGTCGACTTGCTGTGGGGCTTGCAAAATATAGCGCCCGTCAACAAAAAGAGCGGCTTTGCGCAACATGATAATCGCTGTGCCGGCCGAACCGCCAAAACCGGTTAGCCATCGCAGTCGGTCGTGAGCCTCGGGCACATACTCGCCTTGAAACTCGTCTTCGCGCGGCACAATAAACCCATCCAAACCAACGGCGCGCAAATGCTTGCGCAGGGCTGGAATGCGTTGGTTGTTGTTTTGCTCGCTCGTATTGTCTTCGAAACTCTGCATCATATGCCTATCTTAACGCCCCATGAGCAGGCTCGTCCATGCCCCTCGTTGATGGTGTTGTTGTGGGTAAAACCCATGTTGCCGATAACGCGCCAAAATAGGCCGCACGTGTTCATGTAACAGGCCGGATAAAATCAAATGTCCTTGCGGATGTAAAGCGCGTTCAAATTCAGCCGCCAAGCCATGCAGCGGGCGGGCGAGAATGTTGGCGAAAATCAGATCATAGGGCGCTGCATCGCGCAGACGTTGGTGCGCCATACCGGTTGCCAAAAGGGTCTGAATTTGCCGCGCAACGCCATTTAATCGGGCATTTTGTACGGTAACGCGCACCGCATCTGGGTCATTATCCGAAGCCATGATATGGCGGCAGCCAGATTTGGCCGCAGCAATCGCCAATGTACCTGAGCCGCAACCAATATCAGCCACATGCCTTGGTTTTGTGCGGCGCAATACATCGGCAAATAAAGCCAAACAGCCTTGCGTCGTGCCGTGATGGCCAGAACCAAATGCCAGACCGGCTTCCATGGCAATGAGTGTGCGGCTGCCTCGATGGACAAGCCGGTCATGCGTGCCGTGAACATAAAATGGCGGCACATAGACCGGCGGTAGGTTTTTCTGACTATCGCTGACCCAATCGGTTACCAGCAATTTTTCAATTTGCGCTTCGGTATCATGAGGCAGGTTCAAATTGGCTAATACTGGCTCAAAATCGAAATACCCTTCGATCAGGTGGCGCGCGCCGGCCACCGGCTTTTCATACAGGCCGCTGTCGTCGTCAATCACTGGCAAGGCGCCAATCACACTAACACCGGCCGCTTGCAAAGCCGCTTCTGCGGCTTCTGGTTCGGTGGTGGTGAGGGTTATTTTCCAGCAATCATTCATCAGCTGGGGTTAATGTTTTTCGACATAGCTGTCGAGCACCTTTTTGACGCCGGCCTTTTCAAAATTGACCGTCAGCTTATTGCCGTCAATTTCATCAATCCGGCCATAACCAAACTTTTGGTGGAAAATTCTCTCACCACGTTGATAGGCGCTGCTTGACATGCTGGCCGATGCCGACCTTTGAGTGGCGCGCGCTGGCTGGCTGGTTTCAAACCGCTTACGATTGCTCTGCGCCCGCTGCCAGCCCGGACTTGTATAGCTGGAGGCATTGAAATCGTTAGCGAAGCGGCTTTGTGTGGCAAAACCGCCAGTGCTATTTGGGTTTTCCAATACATCGACATGGTCATTGGGTAATTCGTCAATAAACCGGGACGGCAGGGCCGAATTCCACTGTCCATGGGTGCGGCGATTGCCAGCAAATGAAATCGTCGCTTTGCGCTTAGCGCGGGTAATGCCGACGTAAGCCAAGCGACGTTCTTCCTCTAGCCCTTTTTTGCCGCTTTCATCAAGACTGCGCTGGTGCGGAAACAGACCTTCCTCCCAACCGGGCAAGAATACATTATTAAATTCCAGCCCCTTAGCGGCGTGCAACGTCATAATCGAGACTTTGTCGTCGTCATCGGTGTTTTGCGCTTCCATCACCAGCGAAATATGCTCGAGATAGCCGGTGAGGTTTTCAAAATCATCCATAGAGCGAACAAGTTCTTTCAGATTATCCAGCTTGCCCGGCGCATCAGGTGATTTGTCGGCCTGCCACATCGCCGTATAGCCACTTTCATCAAGCACCAACTCGGCCAATTCAGTGTGCGACATCGACGGCACAAGCTCGCGCCAGCGGTTCATTGATGACAGAAAGCCAGCTAAGGCGCGGCGGGCGGCCGGTTTTAGCTCTTCGGTTTCAATCAATAGCTCACCGGCTCGGAACAGGGAAATACCCTGACCCCGAGCTGCCTCATGTAGGGTTTGCAGCGCCACATTGCCGAGGCCTCGGCGCGGTTTATTGCAAATCCGTTCAAAGGCCAAATCATCATCAATTTGCGCTATAAGCCGGAAATAGGCATTGGCGTCACGAATTTCAGCCCGTTCGTAAAACCTTGGGCCGCCAATCACGCGATAGGGCAGGCTCAGCGAAATAAAACGGTCTTCAAATTCGCGCATTTGAAAACTGGCACGCACGAGGACCGCAATGTCATTCAGTTTCTCACCACTACGTTGTTCGGCTTCAATGTCGTCGGCGGTCACCCGGGCTTCTTCCTCGCCGTCCCAAACGCCGCGAACCATTAGCTTGTCGCCGTCTGTGCGATCCGTCCATAGGGTTTTGCCCAAACGCCCCTCATTGGCGGCGATCAGCCCTGATGCGGCGCCCAAAATATGCGGCGTTGAACGATAATTACGCTCCAAGCGTATCACTTGCGCGCCGACAAAGTCTTTTTCAAACCGCAAAATATTATCCACCTCGGCGCCGCGCCAGCCGTAAATTGACTGGTCATCGTCGCCAACGCAGCAAATATTGCTATGCGCCTGCGCCAATAAGCGCAGCCATAAATATTGCACCGCATTGGTGTCTTGATATTCGTCGACCAGAATATGTTTAAAGCGTTGTTGGTAATCGCTCAGCACATCGTCATTTTCGCGAAACAGGCGTAGGCACTCGAGCAGAAGGTCTCCAAAATCAACGGCGTTGAGAATTTTCAACCGGCTTTGATATTCTGTGTAAATTTTACCGCCCAGCCCATTGCCGAAATAATCGGCTTCACCGGCTGGCACATCTTTGGGTGACCAGCCACGATTTTTCCAGCCGTCAATCAAGGCTGACATTTGTCTCGCCGGCCAGCGTTTTTCGTCAATATTCTCCGCTTTAATCAACTGTTTCAGCAGACGCAGCGTGTCATCCATATCGAGAATGGTGAAATCTGGCCGCAGGCCAACCAGTTCAGCGTGGCGTCGCAAAATGCGCGCCGACAAAGAGTGAAACGTGCCAAGCCACGGCATGCCTTCGACCGTTTCGCCGAGCATATTCTCAATCCGCTCTTTCATTTCACGGGCTGCTTTATTGGTAAATGTGACCGCTAAAACTTGGCTCGGCCAAGCTTGTTGGTTAGCAATTTTATAGGCAATGCGTGTGGTCAAAGCACGGGTCTTGCCAGTGCCGGCACCGGCCAGCAGCAAAAGCGGGCCATCTTCGGCCAGCACGGCGGCGCGCTGTTCTTCATTCAAACCATTCAGCAGCGGTTCAGTACGATTGGCATGCACGGCTTGGCGCGCGCGCTGCGATATGCTCAGGCCTTCTGAAGAGGCTGAGCTTGGCGCGACAGGAGAGGCTGGCACCGGTGCGGGGGCGTCATCTGACGCCAAATCAAACGGATCGTCTTCCATATCGCCCTAACTTAGATGATTCTTGTCTACTGGCGCACTATAGCATGCGCCGGAGCATGCACAGGAGATTTGTCAGGCTTATAGCAAAATCACCGCGCGCTTGGTAAGCTAGCTTACATTGGCGGCCATGGTGGCTGTCGGCCAAAATATCGAGTGATTCATGCGCCTTCCGGTTTTTCCGATGATATTCCTTTTGCTGTTCAGCCTGATTATTCTGGCTGTTGTGCCAATGCTGGTGCCTGTGGCGCCGCAGCGCGCTATCTTGCAAAAGCTGATTGGTGAGAAAATTGGTTTTGCGACGGTTATAAAAGGTGAGGTGCATCTGCGGTTTTTGCCGCGCCCGCAAGTCTTTCTGCATGATATTGACGTGGTTGGCGCGGCTCAGGGCCAGCTTGA
>CALEFA010000069.1 GCA_937876775.1 uncultured Rhodobiaceae bacterium
CGGCGCTGATGAACAATCGCGGGCGGCTGATTGTCCACGACAGCGACACCCGCCGTATGCGCCCGATTATTGACCGTGCGGCTCGCGCTGGCGTGTCGATGATTGAAATTGCTGACGCCAATGGTTTGAAACCGCTGATTGGCGGCTGTGATGTGGTGATGGCTGATGTGCCATGTTCGGGTTCGGGCCGCTGGCGGCGTTCACCGGAAACCAAATGGCGCCTCAGTCAAGATAGCCTGATGGCGTTGAATAATGTGCAGCTCAATATTATGAAAAAAGCCGCCGATTATGTGGCGCCCAATGGGCGGCTGGTCTATGTCACTTGTTCGGTTTTTGCCAGCGAGAATGAGCGCATCATCAAACGCTTTTTGGCCAGCCAACCGGCTTTTGAACTGGATGTTGAAAGCCTGCAAGACGACGCGAATCAGCGTTTAGCAGCGCCCCTTAAAGCGGCTGGCTTTGTCCAGCTCGATCCGGTCAATAGTGACACCGACGGCTTGTTTTGCGCCGTCCTGCGTCGACGCCCCAATGACCAGCCGGGAGATGAGACGGCGGCCAATCCGGCTTGATTTTCACTCTCAGTAATGCGAGATAAGACCATGAAAGCGATTCAAAAATCTGTTCTTGCGCTGGCCCTTGGCCTGATATGTCTGACCGCACCGGCCATGGCGATTTCCGAAAAATACCGTTCCCAGTCTGAAAATCTATTGGCTCAAGCTGCTGCCGCCCTTGCCGCTGACCAAATACAGCAGGCCGACGATTTGGTGAATTTGGCGCTGACTGCCAATCCAGCCAATGCGGCCGCGTTTATTTTGAAGGGGCAAATTCATGCCGCCAATGGCGATACCGCCGAGGCTTTGCGCATCGTCACGGTCGGGCTGGCCATTGAACCGGCCAATTTACCCGCGATTGCTTTGCAAATCGAATTAGCCGCTGAAATAGAGCGTTTTGAGCAAGCCGATGAGGCCTTGGCGACATATGAGAAAATTTGTTTGGACGATTGCGGACAGGTTGAGCCATTGCGCCGCCTGATCGACGACAACCGCGCGGCGGATGCAAAAGTAGAAGTAAAAAGCCAAAAGGAATAACCGGCCATGGATCGCGTTTTAATTGTTGATTTTGGATCACAAGTCACCCAGCTGATTGCTCGCCGCTTGCGGGAAAGCGGTGTTTATTGCGAGATTGTGCCGTTTAACGCCAGCGAGCAGGCGTTTGCCGATATGGATCCGAAAGCGGTGATTTTATCGGGTGGGCCCAATAGTGTCGCCGATATGGATACGCCGCGCGCGCCTGAGGCGATTTTGAACAGCGGCAAGCCAATCCTTGGTATTTGCTATGGTCAGCAGACGCTGTGCACACAATTGGGCGGTGAGGTTGAGCAATCCGACGAGCGCGAATTTGGCCGCGCGTTTTTGAACATTACCAGCCCGTCGCCCTTATTTGACGGCGTTGGCGCTGTTGGCGAGCCAATTCAGGTGTGGATGAGCCACGGCGATCGGGTCAATAAACTACCCGAAGGGTTTGAAATTATCGGCTCCAGCGAAAACGCCCCTTTCGCCGCCATTGCCAATGAGGCGCGGCAGATTTATGGCGTGCAATTCCACCCCGAAGTGGTGCACACGCCGCAGGGCGCCAAAATATTATCCAATTTCACCCATAAAATTGCTGGTTGTTCCGGCGACTGGACAATGGCTGCCTTTCGCGACAACGCCATTGCCGCCATCCGCGCGCAAGTCGGCACCGGCCGGGTGATTTGTGGCCTATCGGGCGGCGTTGACAGTTCTGTGGTGGCGGTGCTGCTACATGAGGCCATTGGCGCGCAATTAACCTGTGTTTACGTTGACACGGGCATGATGCGGGCAGGCGAGAGCGAGCAAGTGGTCGGTCTATTCCGCGATCATTTCAATATCAAATTAGTACACAAAGATTGCAGCGACTTATTCCTCGGCAAGCTTGAGGGGGTCGACGACCCAGAGAAGAAACGCAAGATCATTGGCGCCACATTTATTGACGTGTTTGAGGCCGAAGCCAATGCCGCTGGCGGCGCTGATTTTCTGGCTCAAGGCACGCTTTACCCAGACGTGATTGAAAGCGTCTCCTTCACCGGCGGGCCCAGCGTCACCATCAAAAGTCACCACAATGTTGGCGGTCTGCCTGAGCGTATGAATATGCAATTGGTCGAGCCGGTGCGCGAATTATTCAAAGACGAAGTGCGCGCGCTCGGCCAAGAGCTTGGTCTGCCGGAGGCTTTTGTTGGCCGCCACCCGTTCCCCGGGCCTGGCTTGGCGATCCGCATTCCTGGGGCGATTACCGGCGAGAAACTGGAAATTCTGCGAAAGGCGGACACGGTTTATCTCGATGAAATCCGCAAATCCGGCCTTTATGACGAGATTTGGCAGGCTTTTGCCGTGCTTTTGCCGGTGCGTAGCGTCGGCGTCATGGGCGATGGCCGCACTTATGACTATGTTTGCGCCTTACGCGCGGTGACCTCGACTGACGGCATGACGGCGGATTACTATCCGTTTGAGCACAGTTTCCTGAGCCGCGTCTCAACCCGCATTATCAACGAAGTCCGTGGCATCAACCGCGTCGTCTACGACATTACCTCAAAGCCCCCGGGAACCATTGAGTGGGAGTAGTTTTGCCAAGGTCAATCAAAATTCCGGCGCATTCGCGCTTCCGACGCTTCAGGGGGGCAGGTCAAAACTGGAGCGGGCAAATCTATAATCGACTTGCTTTAATATTTCAGGAAGTATAACGGCGTTAGCTATGGCATCTAAGGCAGGGGCGCGAGTTTATTTTGCTTAGGCCTCTAGTTATTATCGGGCGGACATAAGGTTTAGTTAGTTAACATGGATCCAGTATCTCAAGGAACGGTCGGTGCGGCTTTTGCGCAGGGTGTGTCGAACAAGCGCAGTATCGTCAAAGTCAGTGTGGTTGGTTTTCTCGCTGGACTGGCGCCTGATTTGGATGTTCTGATTAGGTCATCAACCGATCCGGTTTTGTTTCTCGAATACCACCGGCAGTTTACCCATTCGCTTTTCTTCATCCCGTTTGGCGCGCTGCTTGTTGCCCTGTTCGTCTTTCCTTTCGTCAAAGCTTCCCTCAACTTTAAGACCACCTATCTTGCCAGCCTATTGGGGTATGCCACGCATGGGCTGCTCGACGCCTGCACCTCATATGGCACGTTGCTTTTTTGGCCGTTCTCAAATGAGCGGGTGACGTGGAATAATATCTCCATCGTTGACCCGCTTTTCACAATCCCCGCCCTCATTTTCGTCGCGCTGGCGATGAAAACCGGACGTCGGATGTTTAGTTTTATCGCAATGGGATGGATTGTTTGTTATCTCGGCTTGGGGTTTGTTCAATATGAAAGAACCGCGTCCGCCGCCGCTGCATTGGCCCAGTCTAGGGGGCACAATCCGACCCGTCTCACCCTCAAGCCTTCATTTGGCAATCTGATTTTATGGAAGTCGATTTATCAGCACGACGACCGCTTTTATGTTGATGCCATTCGCACCGTCGGCTCACCCACTTGGTGTTCAGGAGAGACAACCCAAGTGTTTGACTATCCAAGCCATCTGCCGACTCTCGAAGAGGGCAGCCAGCAAAACAAAGATATTGAGAGGTTTCGTTGGTTCTCGCAGGATTATTTAAGCTTTGATGAAGCCAGAAACCTTGTCACAGATGTGCGGTACGCGCTCTTGCCTAATCAAATCGCCCCGATGTGGGGGCTGGTCATTGATGTCCAACGCGGCCCCAATGCCCATGCCACTTGGTGGGCAAGCCGCGATTTAGACGAACGTCAGCTCGACGCTTTCAAAGATATGTTGAACGGCCGAAGCTGCACAGTTGTCTTACCGTGACCTCACAGCGATCTCACAGCGATCTCACAGCGATCTCACAGCTATCTCACAGCTATCTCACAGCTATCTCACAGCTATCTCACAGCTATCTCTCGGTGATCTTTAACAGCATGGCATGAAACCTATTGAAGTTGGCGCTGGTTGCTTGCACACTTAGTTTCATATTTGCACGTGAACAGTTTTAACAATCGCCCGGGGAGGGGAAGATGGAAAGCTCATCAAATAACGTTGAATTTATCACACTGGAAGCGGCCGCCGCCATGACCACAGGCACCCGCATTACTTTCATACCGGGCATGCAGGCGATTTACGCCGAGGCGCTTAAAAATATTTGCTACGTCAAAAATATCCCAATTATTCGCGCGCTCCACCCAATGATGGGTATCGATAAACAGACCGGTGAGGACAGGCAGGCGACGCTTTACGAGCTGACCCGTCAGACCGGCCTGCCGACCATGTTCCACAATGAAGAACGCCCGCGCAATGTTTGGACGGAGCAATTGGCGCTGGCCGAAGCCATTGGCGCGCCGGATAGCGTTAAATTGATTCCGGATGATTTCGCCCAGCGTGCCGATATGTTTGGTCTGTCCGCGATTACGCTGGCCGAGGATGGTTTGGTGTGGAATATGCGTATTTTGAACGATGGGCCGCTCGGGCGCAAATATGGCTATAGCGAAGACGCAAGCCGCGACGCGCCGCGCAAAATGGGCGAAATCGTCAAGCTTATCGACGACCGCTTGGCGGCTCAGGAGGCCAGGGGATCGAAATATCTGGTCGGCGATGCTATCAGCGCGGTTGATGTTTATTGGGCCACCATCAGTATGTTGGTCATTCCTGCGCCGCCAGAAATTATGACACGCACAAAGCAAAATCAGGGCATGTTGGCGATGTTTGAAATGATTTCGACAGTGCCGGAAGTCGCGCAGGCGGTCAGCCCGCGGATGGAAAAACACCGCGACTATATTTTGCATAATTATTGCGAAACACCGGCGGTTCTCGGCGGCGATCCGCTTTGACGCCAGCCTTGGCCAAAAATGTTCTCATAATTTCGAATTGACTTTGCCCCTCGGTCGAGGGGAGACTTGCTGAAGTCATGAGGAGGATAGAGTGAGTAGCAGTGCGATAAAAACCCCAGTTGAGATTTTAAATCAGGCGCCCATGCGTCTACAGCAATGGATTGTGGTCGTCATATGTACCATGGGAATGGCGATTGACGGTTATGATGTGATGTCAATCTCGCTGGCCGCCGCTGGTATGAGCCAGGAATGGGGGCTGTCGAAGGCCGAGCTTGGTTTCCTATTGCCTCTAGAGTTTCTCGGCATGGCTGGTGGCCTGATTTTCATCGGCTCCATGACTGATAAACATGGCCGACGATTGGTGTTTCTCTTGTGCTTGCTGGTCATATCGCTAGGCATGGCGGCGTCGGGCTTTGCCCCCAATAAAGAAATATTGGCAGCCACGCGCGTGTTCACCGGCATTGGTATCGGCGGCATTTTGGCCACGAATACGGCTTTGGCGTCGGAATATAGCAATGCCAAAAATCGCGGGCTGACGGTTATCCTTGTCGCGGGCGGCTATACATTCGGCATTTTTTTGGCCAGTAAAATCGCCGCGCCTTTGCTCGAGCATTATGACTGGCGGTCGATCTTTTTATTCGGTTCCGTGGTTAGTGCCTGTTTCCTTCCTGTGGTGTATTTTTTCGTGCCCGAATCGATTGGCTTTTTAGAGCGTCGACGTCCGGCTGGGGCTGAGCAGAAGATTTCTGCCACGCTGCAGAAAATAGGTCACAATGAGGCGTTTCAACTGGCTTCGGCCGAGGCGGAAGTCGAGAGCGTCTCACCGAGGCGCCTGTTCCAGGGCAAAACGGCGCGCATCACCTTTGTAATGATTGCCTGCTATCTGGGCAATATTCTGACCTATTATTATTTCGTGAAATGGATGCCGCCTGCGGTCACCGATATTGGCTATTCGGCCATTGACGGCACGGAGGTGCTGGCGATGATTAGCATTGGCGGGCTGACGGGCTCGGTTGTCATTGCCATATTATCGCGGTTTTTTTTGCTCAAACGCTTGATGTTGCTGGCCTTGATGGGCAGTACCGCCTCGGTTGCGGCTTTCCCGATGTTCACAGGTTCGCTTGACGCCATGTTGTTGGCGGGCGCGGTTTCTGGCTTCTTCCTATTCGCGGTGATTGGCGGTTCGGTCGGGCTATTCGCAGAGAGCTTCCCTGCTGCTGTGCTTGGTTCGGGTGTCGGCGTGGTGCTTGGCTTGGGACGCGGCGGCGCGGTTATTGGCCCTTGGGTTGGTGGCTTGTTATTTGCCGCTGGCATGGGTTTATCGTCGGTCTCCATCATTATGGCGGCTGGGTCTTTTCTCGCTGGTATCTCGCTCTTATTTCTCCCGCGCGACTAGACGCAAGCAGCAAAAGATTGGTCGAGGCTGTCTAAAAGTGGCTTACTCAGCCGCTGTTTAGTCGGCTTTAGCTTGTGCCCTATCAAGTGCGTTAATAAAGATAGCATAGCTGACCATATATACCCCATAGGCTATTAAGCTTGCTGTTTCACCAAATTGAAAAGTGATGGCTGCCCCGCCCCAGAATATAATGGCGCTGGCCGTTAGTATGACGATCAGTATATGCCACTTGGAAAGCCCGATATCTTTCAGCCTGTGATGAAGATGCCCGCGATCGGGGGAAAATGGCGATTTCCCGTTTAAAATACGCTTCATAAAGGTCACCAACATGTCTGTCATTGGTAGGGCCGTCAGCCATAAGCACAAACTTGCAGGAATTGTGATGCCTGAGCTAGAGGACGGCGTTTGACTGATGTTGATCAGCATGCTGGTAATAAGAAGACCGATAAGCATTGAGCCGCTATCGCCGAGAAATATTTTTTTGCCGTCAATCAAGCTTAGGTTAAAAGCTAGGAATGAGCAAAGGGCGCCTGCGAGAAGCGCTGAGTGTAAAAGAATATCTTTAGGAACGCTCTGACCCGAAACCACGAAAGCTAGATTGGCATTTATCAAAATCACTAGAACAATAGACGCCGCAAGCCCATCAATACCATCGATAAGGTTAACCGCATTGACGCCAATGACAATGGCCAAAACGGCCAATCCAAAATGCAAAATTTGATTGGCCGGATTGGCAAAATCTTTTTGGTAAATCCCAATATCGACGATGTGCGCGCTATCGATAGAAATCAGGAGGCAGGCAATGGCAACCTGCAGAAAAAATTTGGGTGACGCTGGAACATCATATTTATCATCGAACACGCCCAGCAAGACGACGAGACTGCCAGCAATAAAAGCGCCCAAAGGAAATTCAACCGATAAAAGCAAAGATCCCATAAAGGTGACGAATAAAATCAATGGCCCGCCAATAAGTGGCACATCGCCAACATGCAGTTTTCGCTTGCCGGGCTTATCGGTTACCCCCCATTTAATGGCGATGGGGCGTAACGAATAGGCCACCAGCAGTCCAGCGGTAAAAGAACCAATAATTACGAGTACGGCATTATTCATAGGCACTGCATAATCCTGTAAGACGCTCAGTTAAACCATCAAATTTTGACATGTCAAATTTTCACTGTTTATTTCGTTGGGCAACATATACAGTTAAAGCCTGTTCTTGTTAAGGTTTTGTTGGGAATAGTGGGTGAGAATAGAATTACATGTTTTACTAAAACTTTGGTCTCAAAAAGTTTATATTGGTAATTTTTCTCCAGCTATCAATAACTGGATCAATTCCAACAACAGTAAAAAAGACTTAATCATGACATTGTTTGACGCTCATTTTCGTGGTGAGAGTTTTGATATTGCAACGCTCATGCAAAACCTAAAACCAAGCCGCAATACGATTTCGAAATACTTGAAAGAGGGAAAGTCGCTCGGCATTTTTGAGACCATTCGCAAGGGTAACACCAGCTTCTTCTCCGGCTCAAAGAATGCTTGCAGCGAGTTTTTATTTTTAGGAGAAAACGAACGTTCTTTAATGAGCGCGCAAGAAAGAAAATTGTTAGCAAAGATTTTTCGCAATTTTTCCACTCGAACCGTCGAGCGGAAATCATTGGGCTTAAAAACCGCCCAGGAGATTATGCTTCATTTGGATGTTGAGTTTCTGCAGCATACATTGAAAGTAAGTCGTGGCGAAATGGAGCCTCAGGATTCGCCGCTGTTGAAATCATATCAGGCCGATTGGGTTCCTTACCGTTTTTCCTCATCCATTACAGGCGATTTGATACTCCTAGCATTAAAGGCCAAGTCGCTGAGCTCGCCGATAAATTTATCAGAAGCCAAAGAAATCATGAATACGTCGATGAATACGCTTAGGAAAAACATTCAAAAGGGCGTTGATCTTAATCTTCTTGAAACGGAGATTTTTGGGCGGGAGCTTCTGGTGCAAGCCACTGACCACGCTCTTGATGCTTTTTTTGCCAATATTGAAGCAAGATTTTTGACCCTCGGGCCTCTAGACTTAAACATACTGGCCGAATTTTTCGACATTTAAGCTAAAACTTTGCGCCATTGCAGCAACTGTTTTTCTGTTCTAATCCTAATCAACAGAAAGAGCCGTATACAAAAGAGGGAGTGGCCATGTCATTGACAGTTTATCTTTCCGGTGAAATTCATACGGATTGGCGTCAGCAGATTGAACAGGGGTGCGTCGACCATGATCTTGACGTCACCTTCACCGCCCCGGTGACTGACCATCCAGCTAGCGATGCGGCCGGCGACATGTTGGGGGCGGAGGATAATAATTTCTGGCGCGATCATAAATCAGCCAAGGTCAATGCGATTCGCACCAAAACCCTGATTGAGCAATGTGACCTTGCGGTCGTGCGGTTCGGCGACAAATACAAACAATGGAATGCAGCCTTTGACGCGGGCTTTTGCGCCGCGCTCGGTACGCCCTACATCACCTTACATGACGCGGATATCATTCACCCGCTGAAAGAAGTCGATGCAGCGGCCATGGCATGGGCGACGACGCCGCAACAAGTGATCGAAATTCTCGTCTATGTCACCAGCCAAAGCTAAAATTTAGCTGCGTTACTATCTAAACCACGCCACATTTGCGGCAATGAGCAAATATATGTCTCAAATGACCGCTAATACCCGCTGGCGTTTACCATTCAGAATGGTTAGCATGATGCCAATGTCAGAATTTTGGGAGTTCCCCCCTGTGAGCAAGGTTTCATTTAATCGCTGGTATCTTGCTCAGGTGAAGCCCAACGGGTTCCACAAAGCTGCTGCTAATTTGGCGCGCCAAAACTTTACAACATTTATGCCGATGCAGATAAAATCGGTGCGACACGCCCGAAAATTGTCCAGCGTCGAACGGCCGGTTTTTCCTGGTTATATCTTTATCCATTTGGGTGAAAATCAGGGCGATTGGCGCAAAATCAATTCAACAACTGGGGTTGCGCGACTGGTGAGCTTTCATGCTAATCAACCTGCGCCGGTTCCGGATGCTCTGATTGATGCCTTGCAACAACGCTGCGATAAGGCTGGAATATTACTACCGCCCGATGATTTGCAAGAGGGCGAGAGCGTGACCATCAATGACGGGGCTTTTGCCGACTTTACCGGCGCTATCGAAAAAATCTTAAGCGACGACCGCATACGCATTTTATTTGAGTTTATGGGACAAGAAATCCGCGTTGATGTTAAGTCTGGAAACATCGAACGAAGTGCTAAGACTGGCGACATGCCCGCTCCCCTGACGTCCAAACGGCTGGCCTCCAAATTAGCCGCAACCCCACAATGTCAGAGCTGACATAGTGCTGCGATCCTGTATCCTTGCTC
>CALEFA010000070.1 GCA_937876775.1 uncultured Rhodobiaceae bacterium
ATTATGAAATTTCGTCCTTTGCATGATCGCGTATTAGTGCGTCGCTTAGATGAAGACACAAAAACAGCAGGTGGGATTATTATTCCTGACTCTGCAAAAGAAAAGCCTTCGCAAGGTGTTGTTGTTGCAACTGGCGCCGGTGTGCGCGGTGAAGACGGCAAAATTGCCCCGCTTGATGTCAAAGCCAAAGATAAGGTTCTGTTCGGCAAATGGTCAGGCAGTGAAGTAACGATTGATGGCGAAGAACTGCTCATCATGAAAGAAAGCGACATTCTCGGCATTATTGGCTAACGCCATTGCCCTGTTAGGAGATTACCATGTCAAAAGAAGTAAAATTTGGATCTGAAGCCCGCGACGCTATGTTGCGCGGTGTTGATATTCTGGCCGATGCCGTCAAAGTGACGCTTGGCCCAAAAGGCCGTAACGTCGTTCTCGACAAATCTTTCGGCGCCCCGCGCACAACCAAAGATGGTGTGTCGGTTGCCAAAGAGATTGTTCTCGAAGATAAGTTCGAAAACATGGGCGCTCAAATGGTCCGTGAAGTGGCTTCGCGCACCAATGATGAAGCCGGTGACGGCACTACAACAGCTACTGTTTTGACCCAAGCGATTGTTCGTGAAGGCCACAAAGCCGTTGCTGCTGGCATGAACCCAATGGATTTGAAACGCGGTATTGACCAAGCTGTGACTGCCGCCCTCGCTGATTTGAAGCGTCGTGCCAAAAAAGTGAAATCAAATGAAGAAATTGCCCAAGTCGGTACAATTTCTGCCAATGGTGAAGCCGAAATCGGTTCAATGATTGCAGAAGCCATGCACCGTGTTGGCAATGAAGGCGTCATCACTGTGGAAGAAGCCAAAGGCCTCGAAAGCGAATTGACTGTTGTTGAAGGCATGCAATTTGATCGTGGTTATTTGTCGCCATATTTCATTACCAATGCAGAAAAAATGACAACCGAACTGGAAGATCCGCTGATCTTGCTGCACGAAACCAAATTGTCAAACCTGCAAGCTATGGTGCCAATTTTGGAAGCGGTTGTTCAGTCATCACGCCCATTATTGATTATTGCCGAAGACATTGAAGGCGAAGCTTTGGCCACTTTGGTGGTTAACAAATTGCGCGGTGGTCTGAAAATCGCCGCCGTCAAAGCCCCTGGCTTTGGTGATCGTCGCAAAGCCATGTTGGAAGATCTGGCCGTCTTGACCGGTGGTCAAGTGGTGTCTGAAGACCTCGGTATCAAGCTGGAAAATGTCACCCTCAACATGCTCGGATCTGCCAAGCGCGTGAATATTACCAAAGACGAAACAACCATCATCGATGGCGTCGGCAAGAAAAAAGAGATTGATGCGCGGGTGACACAAATCCGTGCACAGGCCGAAGCCACAACTTCTGATTATGACCGCGAAAAACTGCAAGAGCGTCTGGCTAAATTGTCAGGTGGTGTCGCAGTTCTGAAAGTCGGTGGTGCAACCGAAGTTGAAGTGAAAGAACGCAAAGACCGTGTCGATGATGCATTGAATGCAACCCGCGCTGCCGTTGAAGGCGGTATCGTACCTGGCGGCGGCACTGCCTTGCTGTTGGCAACAGCTGCCGTGATGAAAGAAACCAGCACCAATGCGGATATCAATGCCGGTATCAAAATCGTTCGTCGGGCGCTGGAAGCACCTTTACGTCAGATTGCAGAAAATGCTGGCGTTGAAGGTTCTATCGTGGTCGGAAAAGTTTTGGAAGGCAAAGGCAAGTTTGGCTTTGACGCGCAAAACGAAGTGTATTGCGATTTGATTGCAGCCGGTATTGTTGACCCAGCAAAAGTTGTTATCACAGCGTTACGCGATGCAGCCTCAGTGGCTGGTTTGCTGATCACGACAGAAGCTATGGTCGCCGATAAGCCTTCTAAAGAAGGCAGCGGTGGCGGCATGCCAGACATGAGCGGCATGGGCGGCATGGGCGGCATGATGTAATCGCCCCAAATAACAATATGAAAAGGCCGTCCAATTGGGCGGCCTTTTTTGTTGAAATTCTTCTAGCCAGTTTTCCTCCTTTCTGTTAATTTCCGCCAACTCTGCAAAGAGTGCTCTAGAATAAAAATAAAAATAATCGGACTCGGCCTTTCATTTTGTGAAAAGCATTAACCAAAAAATAACGTCTGGGCTTCAAGTTAGCTCTTGTTTGGTTGTGTTCCGCGAAAATTAATCAGCCGCTGGCCAACATTAGCTGAATGGCGCGGGCTATCAGCAGGGCGCCCATGGTCAATAGAATGCGTTGAGTCCATGAGAAGAATGTCGCGTCTTGCATATTGTCCAGTGCAAATTTACCGACGCGGGTGCCAAGCATAGAGGCAATAATCGCCAATATCAGCAGGTCTAGGGTCGGCCAATTAGCGAGGCTAGCGGTCGACACTAGCGCCCCAAAGAAAATAATTTTGGCGCTATGGCCGATGCCAGACAACACCGCTTTGGTGGCCACCACTTGATGTCGGGTCAGCGCCGTTTTCTGGAAGAATAAATCTAAAACCGGCCCCGAAACTCCGGTCAGCAAATTGATAAACACGACCAACCAGCCGGCCACAAAAGCGACCGGTTTCTTCGTGACATCAAGTGCCCAGGCCTTTGGAATGGCGATGATAATATAGGGCATGAGGCCGAGGCCAAATAAAACCACAATGCGATTAGGCGAGAAGTCGATAATTTTCAAAATCGCCAGAGCAATTATCCCGCCAATAGAAAAATATCCAATAATATCCCATTTGATATCGCGCCGATTGAGCCAAGCGCGATAAACATTGGCCGTTAATTGCAAAATACCGTGCAGCACCATGGCGGCACCAATTGGCATAACATTGGCTAACACAGCGAATAAAGTCATGCCGCCCAACATGCCGAACATGCTCGACATAAAGGCCGTAACGAAAGTTGCCACAACAATTAGCGCGACAATCAGAGCACTCACAGCAGGGCGCCAGCCAGACGCTCATATAAGTCATTGCGCCTTTGAAAAATGAAATCAGCTTGTGTAACAACGGCTTGGTCATAGTTAAACCGCGCCATCCAATGATCAATCATGGCCTGTAAATTAGCTTCGGGGACGAAAAACCGATCGACTTCAGCGGCAATTGATATGGCTTGCTCATCATCCAGTCTTTGGGCCCCGAAACGGCGCGCGGCATCGTCATAATCGTTTTGGTTCGGCTGTTGTTTGGTGCGCCGCCCACTGCTGGCTTCAGCGATAAACTGCACTTGCCTAGTGACACCAGCACTGCGATAGGCGGCCAAACGGGCCAGTAAGGTTTTCGCGGCCGTGCGGGCTGTTTCTGACCAATCGGCCCGCAAAGAGGCGGCCAAATTGGCTTCGCTTTTCAGTATGACGCCGTCTTCGGGCACCCGTAATTGATTGGCCGTTAGCGTGGCGCCGGTCGAGGTGATGTCAACAATGGCTTCAGCGGCGCCGACATTAGGGGCCGCCTCTGTGGCGCCAAAGCTTTGCACAATGACATAATCGTTGACCCCGTGACGGGCAAAAAAATCTGCACATAATTGTGTGTATTTTGTCGCCACCCGCAACCGTTGACCATGCCGTGCGCGATAATCGGCCGCCACTTCCGCCAAATCGGCCATGGTCGAGACATCCGCCCAAGCGTTAGGAATGGCCACCACCACATCGGCGCGACCAAAACCCAAGGGGAGAACCAGTTGAATGACGCTCTCCATATCGGCGACTTCTTCGCGCAATAAATCTTCGCCAGTAATACCAAAATGCACGCTGCCATCAGCCAGTCGGCCAGCGATTTCGGAAGCCGAAATATATTGCACATCAATATCGTCAATACCCTTTACCAGGCCGGTATAACCACGCGCACCGGCCCGTTTCAGGTTAATACCGGCTTGGGCAAAAACATCGGCGGCATTTTCTTCCAAACGGCCTTTCGACGGCACGCCTAAAATCAAGCTGCTCATGCGGCACCTCCTTGCTGTTGGCTGGCGGCTCGCAGGCGCTCTAAGGCGATGGCGCCGCCAACGGCGGCCAAGGGTGTTGACGCGCCGAGGCTTTGCAATAAATCATCATAGCGCCCGCCACTGGCGATCACCCGTTGGGCATTGAGTGCTGGCACGTGAATTTCAAATGCCAAGCCCGTGTAATAGGCCATTTTGCGGCCCTGTGCCGTGGCTAAAAATACCGGCTTTTGAGGGTTTTCTCGATTAAGCTCGGCGGCTGTCAGTAAGCCTTGCCAGTAATCTTGCAAGGGCGCCATGGCACCCGCGCGACCAAGCAGAGTTTCAATGTCTTGCAGTACGCGCTCTATGGGGCCGGATAATTTCATAAACTGCACGATTGCTCTGGCTTGCTTTGGTGTCAAACCGGCATCGGCTTCGCTTTGTAAGCGCAGAATTCGAGCGTTAATATCACCGATCGTGCGGCCAACAATTTCGGCCTGCGGGTCGCCGTTAATAAAAGCAATGTCGCGCGGCGGCTGTGGGTTCTCTGCCTCATCCAAAAGCGTCTGCAGCACAGCATCAAAATTGGCGCTCTGGTGATAGGCTCGCTCAAGCCGTTTGGTGGTGCCTTGCGATAAATCAAGCGCCGCCAAAAATCGGCTGAACATGGTCAAATTATTGACGATGATTTGATATTGCTGGACCCCTGCCGTTTCTACCGCCTGCACGATTGTTTTCAAGACATCGGCTTCATCGGTCAAATGGTCGTCCGGTGGGCTGGCCAATATTTCAATGCCGGCCTGATAAAATTCTTCTGGCTTGCCAGCACCGCGCGACTGATAGCGAAAGGCAAGCCCCTCATAGGCGAGGCGCGCTTTCGGGGTGTTTGGGTTATTGGCCAAATAGGCCAGGGCCGTAGGAATGGTTAAATCTGGACGCAAACATAATTGCTCGCCGCCAGGGTCGGTGAATAAATAAAGGCGGCGGCGCATTTCTTCACCCAAACGGTCGATGAACGGTCCGGCTGGTTGCATGATCGGCGTATGGCATGGCTCAAAACCCTGCGCGGTGAACATTGACAGAGCTGCCGTTTGGCTCGCCCGTGCCGCTGGCCGCTTGGCCGAGGTGCCGGGCGTTGCAACACCGCCAAATACCGCGTCGGCGACATCAAGGCCATGCGTTTGGCAAATTTTGGCGAGGGTAAAATAGGCGCGCGCTGGAAACCCGAGACGGCGATAATTGGAGACTGAAGAAGCGCCAACACCCAGAAGGTCGGCCACTGCCTTCGTGCCGCCCAAGGCGTCAATCACCGCATTGGCCGTGGTTAACCGCCCGAGCGGTGCGCGGTTTGCTGGTTCAACAGGGAGATTTGTGTGATAAGCCATAGAGATTTATGGCATAAAAATTAATAAAAAGAAAATGAAAATGACACATAATGGCGAATTTATATAATTTGAATATGTTTTAAATTAAATAGTGGCGTAATTTCCCAAAAATACTTCATTTTATTCATATTATATGAATATAAGCGATTGTTAGGCTAGTATTTGCTTAATTGTGTCAATTAGGGCGTCGCGCGGCACTTGTTGCTGCGCATGAGCCGAGGCGCGCCATTCGGCATTGTCCTCGATTTCAGCGGATTGCTGCTTGCCCAATTCGAGATCTTTCAGCGTGACCACACCAGCTTGGCGCTCGTCCTCGCCTTCAATGATCACCAGTCGGGCATCGCGCAAGTCGGCATAGCGCAATTGCGCCTTCATGGCACTGTCGCCAATATAGAGCTCGGCTCGCAGGCCAGCCTGCCGCAAACCCTGCACCAATTGCATGAGTTCTGGGCGGGTTTCTTTGTCCATAACCAGAACAACAATCAGCGGATCAGTCTGGCTGCCTTGGGTTTTGCCCAACATGGTGAGGGCGGCGGCCAAACGGCTCACACCAATTGAAATGCCAGTGGCGGGAATTTCAACGCCTTTGAAGCGCTTGACCAAATCATCATAACGGCCTCCGCCGCCAACTGAACCAAATCGCGTGATGTCGCCATTCTCATCTTCGGCGTCAAAAGTCAGTTCAATTTCATAGACGGGGCCGGTGTAATAGCCGAGGCCGCGCACAATACTCGCGTCAACCGCCAGCCGGTCTGCCTGATAGCCAAGGGCGGTGAACAGTGCATCCATTTCACGTAATTCGCCAACCCCATCGGCGCCAGCTTTTGTGCTGCCAACCAGAGCTTCCATGGCATCAATCACCGCTGGTCGGTTGTTGGCCTGAATCGAGACCATGGCTGCCACTTGCTCAATCTGTTGGTCGTCAAGACCCGCACCTTTGGTGAAATCACCGCTGTCATCTTTGCGTCCGGCGCCTAATAAATCACGCACCCCATCGAGCCCGAGACGGTCAAATTTATCCATTGCGCGCAAGATCGTCAGTCTTTGGCTTTCATAATCATCGCTATCGCTATTGAGCCCAATGGCTTGCAACAGACCGTCCATTATTTTGCGGTTATTAATGCGCACCAAGTAATCACCGGTCTCAATCCCAAGCGCTGCCATACAATCGGCTGCCATCATGCATATTTCTGCGTCAGCTGCCATGTTGCCGGCGCCGACTGTATCAGCGTCAATCTGTAAAAATTGACGATAGCGGCCGGGGCCCGGCTTTTCATTGCGCCATACGGGGCCCCATTGAAAACGCCGCAACGGTTTGGGTAAAGCGTCGTAATTCTCTGCCACATAGCGCGCCAATGGCGCCGTTAGGTCATAGCGCAGGCTCATCCACTGGCCATCATCGTCGGCCAGTGCAAACACGCCTTCATTGGGGCGATCATCATCGGGCAAAAATTTGCCCAGTGCGTCAGCATATTCAAACGCCGACGTATCTAATGCGCCAAAGCCATAACGTTCATAAACAGAAGAGATCGTTGCAATCATAGATTGCTGGAGGCTCAATTCATCGCCTGACATGTCGCGAAAGCCGCGTGGCTTACGGGCTTTCGGCTTAAAGATCTTCTGCTTTTTGGCTTTACGATTCGACATGGTGATTTCCTATCGCGTCATTTCCTTCAGGGCAAGTATTTTGCGTCATGACATTAAAATCCGAAAGGTGAGAGGCCGCGCACATGTTCGTCAAGCCGCAGGTCGCGATTCACTGAAGGTGTGGCGCGTTGATTGCAGTCGGATCTTTCGCACAGCCGACAATTAACCCCAATCGGCGTGTCACCTTCTTCTTTCTCGAGGCTGGCACCACGCGCGTAGACGAGTTTGTCAGCGTGTTTAATCTCGCAACCGAGGGCAATAGCGAATTGATTATCCGGCACGCCAAAGCCGGAGTTGTCGCGGCTTACTGTGCGGGCGATGGAAAAATAGCGCGTCGCATCTTCCATTTGCACAATCTGCGTGGAGATTTTGCCGGGAATCCGAAAGGCGTCATGCACATGCCATCGCGGACAGGTACCACCAAAGCGGGCGAAGTGAAAGCCGCCGGCTGAAAAACGTTTGGAAATATTGCCCGCATTGTCGACGCGGATGAGAAAAAACGGAATGCCTCGGGCGCCGGGTCGCTGCAAAGTCGTCAGGCGATGGCAGACTTGTTCAAAACTCGTGCCAAAGCGACGCCCCAGCAGCGTGATGTCATAATGGTTAATTTCTGCGGTTTTCAAAAAAGAGTCATAGGGCATGAGCACGGCGGCTGCAAAATAGTTTGCCAGCGAAATGCGCGCCACAACCCGCGTCTCTTCTTTTTCCATACCAGCTTGGCGGATAATCTCCTCAATCGCCGGCATTTGCTCGAAATAAGCCAATTGATAGGCCAGCTGAAAAGATCGCCCTGGCTGGTCGAGCAATTCCGACAGAAAAATTGTCTGCCGATGCCGGTCATAGCGGCGCAGGGTGTTTTCCATTACTTCAACTGGCGCGATCCGCGTGCTCACCCGATGGCGTTCTTCCAGCCTTGCCCGCAAGGCCAAATAAGGCTCATCATGTTCAGCCACTGAGGCGCGATAGACAGCCTCGGCTTCTTCATCCAGAGCGGCGAAATGATTGTTTTGATGGGTGATGAAATCGCGCACCTCTTCCAGCGCCATAACCGCACCTGGATTATCAGCCGGGCCGCTGCCGGCCAATTGCTCAGCCAATAAAGAATTATTTGACCGACTTTGCAAAAACGCCTGATACAGACGCGCTACGGCATCGGCCGCGGCTGGGCTGGCGGCGGCGAAATCTTTCAACTCATCCTTTGGCAGCGGCGCATCGCGAAACATCGGGTCAGAGAACACTTCGTGCAATTGAGCCTGGGCGCGCGCTTCTTCGTCGCCAGCCAAGCCACGTGGGTCAATATCGAAGACGTCGATTAATTGTAAAAGAATCTGTGCTGAAATCGGTCGTTGGTCGCGTTCAATGAGGTTTAGATAGCTGGTTGAGATGCCAAGTGCCTCAGCCATTGCGGCCTGTGTCAGTCGTTGTTCGCGTCTAAGGCGACGCACACGGGCGCCTGCGAAGAGTTTTCGTTCGACTAGTTTATTCGTCGCATCAGCCATATTAAGCCTTTAGTTACAGTGGTTTGTAAACCTCATGGAGCCACTATGTCGACCGTAAAGTTTACAAGTTTTACATATATAACAAAATTTACCTGTTTGTGTGTAAACTTTTTTACTTTAATTTTTTCAAGGGCTTGTTCTTGACTCGACATTGGCCTGTCAAAATTGTATCTCACAGCCATTAGTCACCCTTATGAATAGGAACCTCCGATGACAAAATATACCGATCTGGTCGCCCAGAACGCCAAAACGCTGAATGAAAACGGCAGTGCGTGGGCCGCCCTTAACCCAGAATATGTAACTCGTATGCAATTGCAAAACCGCTTCAAAACTGGTCTCGATGTTGCCCGTTATACAGCTGATATTATGCGCAAAGATATGGCTGATTATGATGCCAATAGCGCTGATTACACACAATCTCTCGGCTGCTGGCACGGTTTCACCGCGCAGCAAATGATGATGGCTGTGAAACGTCATGAAAAAACAACCAGCAAATCATATGTCTATTTGAGTGGCTGGATGGTTGCCGCGCTACGCTCTGATTTCGGCCCTCTGCCAGATCAGTCGATGCACGAAAAAACCACTGTGCCAAATTTGATTGAAGAAATTTACACATTCCTGAAACAGGCTGATGCGCGTGAGTTGCGTCACTTGTTCAAAGATCTGGATGAAGCCCGCGCAAGCGGTGGCGACGTTGATGCGGCTTTGGCTAAAATCGACAATTTTGAAACCCATGTTGTGCCAATCATCGCCGATATTGATGCTGGTTTTGGTAACGAAGAAGCCACTTACTTGCTGGCCAAGAAAATGATCGAAGCCGGTGCTTGCTGCATCCAAATCGAAAATCAAGTTTCTGACGCCAAGCAATGCGGTCACCAAGATGGTAAAGTGACCGTGCCGCATGAAGACTTTTTGTCAAAAATTAACGCCGTTCGTTATGCTTTCCTTGAGCTTGGCGTTGAAAATGGTGTGATTGTTGCCCGTACCGATTCACTCGGCGCTGGCCTGACACAAAAAGTGCCTGTGTCACAAACACCTGGCGATTTGGCTGACCAATATAATGCTTTCTTAAAAGTCGAGCCGGTTGAAAATATTAGCGACATTGGTCATGGCGAAATGACCCTGACTCAAGGTGGCAAGCTGGTGAAACCAGTGCGTCTGCCAAATGGCCTGTATGCCTTTAAAGATGGTTCAGGTGAAGACCGCGTTGTTCTTGACTGCGTTAATTCTCTGCAAAATGGTGCCGATTTGTTGTGGATTGAAACCGAGAAGCCAAATGTTGCGCAAATTGCTGGCATGGTGAACCGCGTGCGTGAAACCATTCCAAATGCCAAATTGGTGTATAACAACTCACCAAGCTTCAACTGGACACTGGCCTTCCGCGAGCAAGTCTATGGTGAATGGGTTGCTGCTGGCAAAGATGTGTCAGCTTATCCAGATCCAGCTTCAACCCCACGTGGTTTGATGGATGTGAAATTTGACTCCAGCGAATTGGCCGTCGAAGCTGATAATCTGATCCAAAGCTTCCAAAAAGATGCGGCACGTGATGCCGGCATTTTCCACCATTTGATCACCCTGCCGACCTATCACGAAACCGCTTTGGGTACAGATATTCTGTCTGAAGGTTATTTCGGTGATCTGGGCATGTTGGCTTATGTTCGTGACATTCAGCGTCAGGAAATTCGCCGTGATCAAGCCTCTGTGAAACACCAGGATTTAGCTGGTTCGAACATTGGTGATGACCACAAAGAATACTTCTCAGGCGACAATGCACTTTTGGCCTCTGGTGAAGACAACACAATGAACCAATTCTAATCGAATTGCGTTATATTAGGGTTCGCGAAGGATAACCTTTGCGGACCCTTTTTTTTGGCTGCTGCATAGGAAATCGGCAATGAGTGACACAGGCTTTTACGCAACCACAGATTTATCAGATAAATATGATGGCAAATTACGCCATTTGGCGCCCAACTATCATGATTATGGTGGCCGGGTACGGTTTCATGGGCCGGTGAAGACGTTGCTGACGCAGGATGACAACACCAAAGTACGGGCCGCAGTGGAGCAAGCGGGTGAAGGTCGCGTTTTGGTCGTCGATGGCGGCGGCTCCATGCAATGCGCTCTATTTGGCGGCAATCTCGCGCAATTGGCAGCGCAAAATGGTTGGGCTGGCATTGTCATTCACGGTTGTGTGCGTGACCGCGCCGAACTAGCGGCTGAGGCTGTTGGCATTAAGGCCTTAGCCAGCCACCCGAAGAAGAGCCAAAAGAATGATGGCGGCACATATGATGTGACGCTTACCTTTGGTGGCGTGACCATTGCGCCTGGCGATTGGCTCTATGCCGACGAGGATGGTGTACTGATTGCCGACCAAACTCTATCGCTGTAGTACCCATTAAAAGCTGCTGGCTGACGCCAATTGCCCCATGCGCCCCGCAATGGTGTGAAACTCAGCAATCATTTCTTCGATAATTTCAGCTACTGGCTTAACCCCATTAATCAATCCAGCGGTTTGTCCGGCGAGACCGACCGAGGCTTCCATATCGCCACCAAAATAAAGGTCGAGAATATTGCCAAATGTATCGGCAGGCATCAGACCTTCGTCATAAATTTTATGGGTGCGCTCGGTTTTTAGAGCGCGAATGCATGGCGAGGCTTTCTTATTCAACATATAGGTGCCCGTGGTTGGGGCGTCGACAATGGCGTTCTTGTAATTATTGTGCACTGGGCTTTCGGCCGATGAAACAAACCGTGTGCCCATTTGAACAGCTTCGGCACCGAGCGCAAAAGCAGCCGCCATGCCGCGTCCATCGCAAATACCGCCGGCGGCAACCAAAGGCACATCAACGGCGGCGCGAATGGCTTGCAACAGCACCAAAGTTGAGACTTCTTCAGGGTTTTTGAAGCCGCCGCCTTCGGCGCCTTCGACCACCAATCCATCGACACCGGCTTCGACACAGCGAATCGCCGCTTCAACCGTTGGTACGGCGTGATAGACAATAATTCCAGCTTCTTGCAGCGGGCCGACAAATTTACTTGGGCTACCGGCTGAGGTGGTGACAAATTTGACGCCGCTATCGCAGATATATTTCAGCATGGCGTCGTCTTTGAGGAATAAAATGGGCAGATTCACGCCAAACGGGGCGTCGGTCAGCTCGAACATTTTCTCAATTTCCGCCTTGCAATTATCAGTTTCGCCGGATGATGTTTCAATAATGCCAAGGCCGCCAGCCTTGCACACGGCTGAGGCCAATTGTGAGCGGGCAATCCATCCCATGGGGGCTTGAATAATTGGATATTTGGCGCCCGTTTGGTCTAAAAATCTGTTGTTCATTTTTGTCTCCCTAAATGATTGGCAAGAGGGTAATCATTTTTGACTAATTAAAAAAGGGTGCGCTGCACAAAAAGAAATATTCCGAAACAAGCCAGTCCGCTGGCTGTGGCATCAGCCCATGTTAATTTGCCTTGCTGCAACCGCGGCCCTAGATAGCGCATCGCCAGCAAGACAGGTATAATGAATAATATTTGTCCCGCTTCCACGCCAAGATTAAAGCCAATGAGCCCGCCAATCACTTGTTCTTGTGGTAGGCCAATGTCAGTCAGTAGGCCGGCAAAACCAAAACCATGAAACAGGCCAAAGCCAAAGGTCATAATCGGGGCCACTTGGCTGGCGTCAGCCGAGGAGCGAATGCGTAAACCATAACACAGGCAAAACAGCATCAAACCGGCCCATCCGGTTAGCGTAATTTCGCCGCCGCGTATGACGGAGACGCCTGATAGGACAAATAAGACAAGCACACTAATCATGGCGACTTTGGCCATGGCGTTCTGCCGCGCCAAAATATATTCACTGGCGACCAAGGCAATCGAGCCGCCAATCATTGCTTCAACAAAAACCGAATTTGGGGCGATGAAGCCAAGCACCGCTAGACCGAGGGTTAAACTATGACCGACCGTGAAGCCGGTGATAAGAATGAACAATTGTCGCCGGTTTTGTGCCAGCAACACTAAGCATAAAACAAAGGCCAAATGATCAACGCCGGTCAAAATATGTTGCAGGCCGAGTTTGAAATAATTGCCCAGCGTGTCGCCTAAATCGCTTTGGCTGACCAATTGACCCTGATCATTGCGGGTAATGTGGTGCTGGCGTTGGGTGGCAGTGAATAAAAACTCTTGGCTGGTTTCAAGGCTTTGCGTGGCCAGCCGCATGCGCGCAAAATGCACGTGACTGCGCGCCAGATTAAAAAACGCATGATTGCGCAATCTGAGAGTCGCAGCGCCGTCAAAACATTCATAGCTGGCGACCATTTTAATATAGTCGCCATGTGCTGGCGCGCGTTGATAGGGGCGGCTCAAAAGGCAATTTTTGCCCAATTGCTGTAGCTCTATGAATTGCGTCAAATGTGTTGCCAGTGCCTCATCAATGGAGGTGGCGGTAGCGACGTCGGGTAATAATGTGGCATCGCGCAAGGGCACGGTGAAACTCACCGAAATGCTATTGTCCTGCCACAGCCAGTCAGAAAAACTCAAACTTTTATTATGCGCCAGCGATGGCGTCATCATTAAAACCAGCCAAATCAGCGCCTGTCGGATCATTGCGGTGCGTCTGCCGCAAGGTCAATATCGGCGCGCGCACGTAACCAGTTAATATAATCGCGCAAGGCTTGGTCATCGCGGCTGCGCGACAGCGCCTCCATTAGTTGCGGGCGCATGGTCTCGAAAGCAGGCGTCTGGCTTGGTTGATTGGCAATGACTTGCAAAAATTGCCAGCCCTGATCGGTAACCAAAGCATCAGTGATGCTGCCTTGCGGTAAAACTGCGACGGCTTCGGTTAAATCGGGGCCGAGATAATCTATCATTTTAGCGCGCGGCAAAAGAACTTGCGGCAATTGCGGCAATAAACGGTCGCCCAATTGGTCTGCGACTTGGGCAAAAGGCGTACCAGAGCGTAACGCTTGGCGCACGGCTTCGAGACGTCGCGCATCATCGCTCTCGGCCTCACTTCCACCATTAGCTGATCGGCGAATGAAAATGCGGTTGATATGCAAGCGCGCGGCGGGGCTAAAGCGGATTTTGTTTTCTTGGTAATAGGTGCGTAAATCATCCTCGCTGATGGGCTGATTGTTATTTTGTGCCAGAACAAATTGAATTACCGCACTGGCCACCGCTTTGCGCACGGCGGCGTCGCCTTCCAACAGACCAATTTCAAGCCCGCGTTGAACCAATAATTCTTCTTCAATCAGCCGATCGAGCGCCATTTTTTTATCGGCGGCTGTGGGGGCTTTGTTTTTGTCGGCCAATAACGCTTGATAGGCGCTGGCGAAGGCCGTGCGGTCAATGTGCTGATGATTGATACGGGCAACCGCTCCATCACTGTTTAGGTCAGCGTCAGAACGCGGTACGGCGGCGAGGGCGGCGATTAAAAGGCCAACCAAAGCACCAGCAAGCAAGGCACGATTGGCCCATGTTTCGCTGTGGTCTATTTGTTCAGACATTTTACTCTCCCAATCGGCGCTAATTTAGCAATTGGGTTTTGAAGTGCAAGCATAACTACTGTTCAATATACCAGCCGTTGGCTAAACTCAGGGCTTGGCGATAGATTCGTCGGCTGTCACATATGCGGAGATAAATATATGCGCCAAATAGTTGATCATGCTTTGTGTCCTGCCAGCCAAAATGGGTTTTCTCAGTTTGTGCAAAAGCTGACGCCACGCATTGAGGCCTATCGTCAAAATCCGTTGCCCCATTTTCTCCTGCCGCAAAAAACCGATGATTTGGCATCAATGCAAGATTTGGCGGCCAGCCTAGCTGAAGGTGCATCGCGGCTGATTATCTTGGGCACTGGCGGATCCAGCCTTGGGGCGCAAGTCTTGGCGCAAATTAACGGATATTTGACCCCAGCTGATGCGCCATTGCGGCCGCAAATAATCTTTGTCGATAATTTAGACGCTGACAGTTTCACCGCTATTTTAGCACAAGACCTCTCGGCGACACGGTTCCTCGTGGTCTCGAAATCAGGCAATACGTCGGAAACATTAATGCAATTAGGCGGCGTCATGCTGGCCCTCAACGCCGCCGAGCTGCCGCTGCGCGATCATATTGCGGCAATCGTTGGCGAGGGTGACAATGCGCTATCGACTTTGGCGCAACGACATGGCCTGCGTTGCTTGCCGCATGAGCAAGCGATTGGTGGGCGGTTTAGCGTCTTGACCAATGTCGGGCTGCTGCCAGCTATTTGGGCCGGTTGCGATATCGCTGCCATTCGAGCTGGCGCGCAAGCGGTGCTTGATGGCTTTTATACCAATGCGCCGGCCGACAATCAGCCCCTGCTTGGCGCAGCTATGCATTTGGCGCATATGCAAGCTGGTAGAATGATAGCGGTGATGATGCCCTATGCCGACCGATTACAGAGATTGTCTTTCTGGTATCGGCAGTTATGGGCCGAAAGTTTGGGCAAAAATGGCCTCGGTTCGCTGCCAAGCAATGCGCTGGGGCCGGTAGACCAGCATAGTCAAATGCAGCTTTATCTCGGCGGCCCTGATGATAAATTCTACACGCTGATCACACAGCCCACGCGTGACCAGGGCACTGGCGTGCCAGATGAATTTGCCAGCTTACCAGCGACCGCCAATCTGACCGGTCGCACCATGGGGGATTTGGTGTCGGCTGAAGCGATGGCGAGCTATGACACATTGGCTGCCGCCGGACGTCCGGTGCGTTTGTTCGAGCTATCGGCGATAAATGAACTGGAGCTTGGTGGCTTATTGATGCACTATATGTTGGAAACCATTTTAGCAGCTGACGGCATGGCGATTGACGCTTTCGACCAGCCGGAAGTCGAGGCCGGCAAAGTGCGGGCCAGAGATTATATGCAAGCTATGAATGATGCAGGCAAAGCTAAGACAGCCAAATGACCAGAATACATCGCTTATCTGAAGAAACCATCAATCGCATTGCTGCCGGCGAAGTGGTTGAGCGGCCAGCCAGTGCGGTGAAAGAATTGGTCGAGAACGCCATTGATGCGGGCGCCACACAAATTGATATAAGTTTGGGTGAGGGTGGTAAGGCACTGATTCTAATAGAAGATAATGGTTGCGGCATTAGCGCAGAAGAGCTCACACTAGCGATTGAACGCCATGCCACCTCAAAATTGCCGGACGGCGATGAGGGCGATCGGTTGTTTCGCATCACCAGTCTGGGGTTTCGTGGAGAAGCCTTACCGAGCATTGGTGCGGTTGCACGTTTGAGCATCACCAGCCGCCCTGAGGGGGCACAAAGCGCCCAAAAGATTCGTGTCGAAGGCGGGAAAAATCTGGGCTTGTCACCAGCCGCTGGCGGACAGGGCACAAGGGTTGAAGTACGCGACTTATTCTATGCGACGCCAGCGCGGCTCAAGTTTTTGAAATCAGATCGCGCCGAAACAACGGCGGTGAATGACATCGTCAAACGCTTGGCCATGGCGCACCCGGAAATCGCTTTTAGCCTGACCAGTGATGGACGCCGAAATTTTACCTACCCTAAGGAGACCGGCGACACGGCCCAACTCGACCGCCTGACGGCCATTATGGGCAGTGAGTTTGGCGACAATGCAGTGCCCGTGATGGTCGAGCGCGAGGGCGCGCGGCTTTACGGTTTTGCCGGATTGCCGACCTATAATCACGCCACAGCGCAAAAGCAATATCTCGTGGTCAATGGCCGTCCAGTACGCGACCGCTTGCTCAATGGGGCGGTGCGTGGAGCCTATCAAGATTTTTTGGCTGGCAATCGTCATCCGGCCTTGGCTTTATTTCTCGACATTGATCCCGCGCAGCTTGATGTCAACGTGCACCCGGCCAAAACCGAAGTCCGGTTTCGTGATGCCGGCCTCGTGCGCTCAATGATTGTCGGGGCTTTGCGCGCCGCCCTTGGCAATGCCGGCCATCGCGCTGCCACAACAGTTGCCGACCAGACGCTGGCTGCCTTTCGTCCGGGAAATGGCGCTTATGTGAGCCCAACGCTGTATCAAGCGGCGGCCCAATATCAAGCGCCAATCGATCCACAAACGCCGCAAACAGCCGATCAACAAGCCCGCACCCTTGCCTTGGCTGAAGCGGCGGCCGAGTGGCTCAGCGCGCCCAATAGTTTTGGTGGCAACATGGGCGCCACGCCTGATGCCAGCTTGCCGCTTGGGTTGGCGCGCGCGCAATTGCACGAGACCTATATTTTGTCGCAGACCCATGATGGTTTTGTGATCGTCGATCAGCACGCTGCCCATGAGCGTTTGGTTTATGAGCGGATGAAAAAACAAATTGCCGAACAGGGCATCCGGCGACAAATTTTATTGGTGCCGGATATTGTCGAATTACAAACCGATGACGGCGAGACGATTTTGGCGCGGGCCAATGAGCTGGCAGATTTGGGCTTTGTTGTTGAACGCTTTGGCCCCGGCGCCAATGGCCGCATTGCGATTATGGTGCGCGAAGTCCCCGCTATGATGAAAGACGGCGATAGCGCCGCTATGCTGCGCGATATGGCCGAAGAAATGCAGCATTTGGGTCAAGGTCTGGCCTTGAAAGAAAAACTGGAAGAAATCTGCGGCACTTTGGCCTGCCACACTTCGGTGCGCGCTGGTCGCCGATTGAGCGTTGAAGAAATGAATGCGCTCTTGCGCGATATGGAAGCCACGCCGCATGCCGGTCAGTGCAATCATGGCCGGCCGACTTATGTTGAGCTTAAGTTGAACGATATCGAACGCCTGTTTGGGCGCCGCTAGGGCAAGATAAAGGCTCAAACTCAATCGGACATAAAAAAGGGCACCGGCGCTGGCCGATGCCCTTTCTATTTAATTGCGCCTAACTTAGCTACGCGGCACGTCGAGGGTTTTCATCTCACCCGCGCCAGCCTGCGTTAAGTCAGCATATTTTTTGAACTCAAGACGCGCGATGGTGCGGTTGTGCACTTCATCTGGGCCGTCAGCCAAACGCAGGGTACGAATACCTGCATACATTTTAGCTAGACCGAAGTCTGACGTCACACCGCCGCCGCCATGGGCTTGGATGGCATCGTCAATGATTTGCAGAGCAATACGTGGGCCAGCCACTTTGATTTGCGCAATCTCGCTTTTGGCAAATTTATTGCCCACTGTGTCCATCATATAAGCGGCTTTCAGTGTCAGCAGACGGCTCATTTCAATGTTGGTGCGGGCTTCAGCAACGCGTTGCTCCCATACGCTATGGTCGGCAATGCGCTTACCAAAAGCTGTACGGGTAAGAAGGCGTTCGCACATTTTTTCCAAAGCACGCTCAGCGACACCAATAGTGCGCATGCAGTGGTGAATGCGGCCAGGGCCAAGCCGGCCTTGAGCGATTTCGAAGCCACGGCCCTCGCCGAGAAGCAAGTTCTCTGCTGGCACGCGAACATCTTTCAGCACCACTTCGGCGTGACCGTGCGGCGCATCGTCATAACCAAATACTGGCAGCATGCGAACAATTTCAATGCCCGGTGCGTCGAGCGGCACGAGAATTTGAGATTGTTGTTGGTGCAAAGGTGCGTCTGGGTTTGTTTTGCCCATAACAATGGCAATCTTACAACGTGGATCGCCAACGCCTGAAGACCACCATTTACGGCCATTGATGACATAGTCATCACCATCGCGCACGATGCTGGTCTCAATGTTGGTTGCGTCGGAAGAAGCAACAGCCGGCTCGGTCATCAAAAAGGCAGAACGGATTTCGCCAGCAAGCAACGGCTCCATATATTCTTTTTTGTGACGCTCATTACCATAGCGTTCCAGAACTTCCATATTGCCGGTGTCGGGTGCTGAGCAGTTGAAAACTTCAGAGGCAAAACCAACGCGCCCCATCACTTCGCACAGGGTTGCATATTCGACATTTGAAAGGCCGCCACCGCGCTCGCTTTCAGGCAAGAAAAGATTCCATAAACCCTCTTCGCGGGCTTTAATTTTCAACTCTTCCAAAATAGCTGGAACTTGCCACCGATTGGCGCCGAAATCTTCCATTTGCTTGGCATAGGTTGCCTCGTTTGGATAAATATATTTATCCATAAAGCTCTCAAGGCGAGCCAGAAGCTCTTTGGTCTTATCATTATGTTCGAAAATCATGTGTTTCTCCCAACTTACATTCTTCCATAAATTCGAAGGCTATTAAGCACCAACTAATCAGCCTTGGCTAGTATGAATTATGAATTTATCTCGCCATTTCGCCGCACTCGGAAGAAATCGGTGAGCAAGGCTGCGCACTCGCTTTCGCGCAAGCCGCCATATACTTCCGGGCGATGGTGGCAGCTCGGTTGGGCAAATAGCGCCACCCCATGATCGACGGCACCGCCCTTAATATCAGCGGCACCATAATAGACCCGTCGAATGCGGGCTTCGGCAATTGCACCGGCACACATTGGGCACGGCTCAAGCGTCACGTAAAGGTCGCAGTCGGTCAGGCGTTCATTGCTTAGTGCGGCACAAGCCGCCCGAATGACCCGCATTTCAGCATGGGCGGTGGCATCATGGGCTTGCCGCATGGCATTGCCCATTGCCGCCAGCACCGTGCCATCAGCGGCCACTAAAACTGCCCCGACCGGCACTTCGCCCGCCGTCGCCGCTTTTTCGGCCTCGGCAAGTGCCATTTGCATATAATCTTTTTGCTTTGAATGTTTGTCACTCATCGTTCAACACTAGCATGGTGGCATATGCACGTGCTACAGGAGAGCATGACAAAAACACCACCATCTCATTCATCCTCACGCAGAGGCCCGAAAGCGCCAAGCCAGACCAGTCGGCCTGCATCTAAGTCGACATCCAAGCCTGGCCAAAGGCAGGAGGGCACATCTGACTATGCCGGCGAACGAATTGCAAAAGTTTTGGCGCGTGTCGGTGTCGCCTCGCGCCGCGATGCGGAAAAAATGATTACCGATGGTCGCGTCAGCGTTAATGGCCGCAAGCTCAACACGCCCGCTTTTAACGTCACCGACAAAGATCACATTAGTGTCGATGGCAAGCCTATTGGCGAGGCCGATCCGCCGCGCCTATGGCGCTATTATAAAGCGGCGGGTCTGGTAACCACTGAGCGCGACCCAGATGGTCGCCCCACTGTGTTTCAAAAATTACCGGCCGGATTGCCGCGTCTTAACAGCGTTGGCCGTCTTGATATTAACACTGAAGGGCTTTTGCTGTTCACCAATGATGGCGGCTTAAAACGCTATCTTGAATTGCCAAGCACGGGCTGGTTGCGCCGCTATCGGGTGCGCGCCTTTGACGGGCAAAAGGGTAAAGTCGACGATAAGCGTTTGATCAGCCAGTTAGAGGCGCTCAAAGACGGCATTAGTGTTGATGGGGTGAACTATAAATCCATTGATGCCAGTTTGGAGCGTCGGGTTGGCGGCAATGTCTGGATTACTATGTCATTGCGCGAAGGCAAGAACCGCGAGATTAAAAAAGTGCTCGAACATTTGAATCTGAAAGTGAACCGGCTCATTCGCCTGTCGTTCGGGCCATTCCAATTAGGGCAATTGGAAGAGGGTAAGATTGAAGAAGTGCCACGCCGTATTTTGCGCCAACAATTGGGCAAACAGTGGCACGAATTAATTGACGAGGAAGCGCCACCAAGCGGCCGTTCCGAAGCAAAAACAGAGCCGAAAAGACAGCCGCAAACCACGCGACGCCCATCATCACCCGATCGGCCAAGCGGTGGCAAAACATTCAAAGGCACGCCGAGCCATGCGCGTCGTCAGCGGTAGGTTCGGCGGCACGCCGCTTGCTGTCCCTAAAGGGCGCGGTACACGGCCAACTTCCGATCGTACGCGTGAAGCGTTGTTTTCTATTCTGACGTCGCACCCTGACTGCGACTTTGAAAATGCCCGCGTACTCGACCTTTTCGCCGGAACCGGTGCGTTGGGTCTGGAGGCTTTATCGCGCGGCGCTGGCTTTTGCTTATTCGTTGAAACCGAAGTTGCCCCGCGCGGCATTATTCGGGCCAATAGCGAAGCCTGTGGCGCATTGGGATTGTCAAAAATCTATCGCCGCGACGCCACCCGTCTTGGGCCGCGACCAGCCAGCGCTGGCCCGGCTTTTGATATTGTCTTTGCTGATCCGCCCTATGGCAAAAAAATGGCTGAGGCGGCGTTACAGGAATTGCTGAGCGGAGACTGGCTGGCGGCGCAGGCGCTGATTATCGTTGAAGAAGATAAGCGATCGCAATTTGAAGCACCAAAAGGTTTGCGCCAGATCGATCGACGCCAATATGGCGACACAGAGCTTGTTTTTTTGGCGCGAGACCGCTAGCCTAAAACTGTCGCAAACAAAAAAATAAAATGACATGCAATCTGACCATTATTCTTCTCAGCGCCTGATGATGCGCCCTTTTAAACAGACAGATAGTGATGCGCTGACGCTTGGGTTGCAGGAGCCGCTGGTGAGTTGCCAATTAGCCAATGTGCCCGATGACTATCAACCGCAGCACGCCCAGCAATTTATCGCCGCATTTGGCACGCCGGATAGCCAAAACTTTGCTTTGGCTATCTGTTTGACCAAGCGACCACAAATGCTTATTGGCGGTTTTGGGGTGCGTCCCCTGCCGATACAAGCAAGTGATTTTATCTGCCAACGGTTGCATGTAGGTGAGGAAGATAAGCCATTGCTCAGCCTTGGCTATTGGATTGCCCACCCGCATTGGGGACATGGCTATGCCAGCGAAATGCTAAATGTCATGCGCCCTGCCGTGGCTAAAAAATTCAATCGAAGCGTCATTGGCGCCATTGTTTTGCAACATAATATAGCGTCGCTGCGGGTGCTGGCAAAGTCTGGCTTTAGCAATCATGGCATGACACGCCCGAGCGAAAGCAAACAAGCTGGCCAAATGGCTCATGTTTTGGCTTGGCAGTCGCACTATTAACCGGTTAACGGGTTTAAACAGCGCCTGCTTTTTGCGCATAATGCCAACCGACATCGGCCAAAGGCTTGACCCGATCGGCCATAGCGGCGGCATGGGCATTCGATGCGGTGCCATCGCGCACGCGGCCTACAATGCCCTGCAAGATGCCAGCCAAGCGGAACATATTATAGCTGATATAATAGTCCATATTCTCAATGCCATCGCGCTGCGTATGTTGGCAATATAAGCGGGTGTATTCTTCAGCCGTCGGAATGTTCAGTGCTTCGAAATTGGCGCCATTGAGGGTTTGTGTCGAGGCACCATCGGCCGGCATATACCATTGCATCAGGTGATAAGTGAAATCACCCAGCGGGTGGCCCAAAGTCGACAGTTCCCAATCCAAAACGGCGGCCACTTTCGGCTCGGTCGGATGCAAAACCATATTGTCGAGGCGATAATCACCATGCACAATTGAATTGGCGTCATCATGCGGAATATTTTTTGGCAACCATTCAATCAATTTGTTCATCGTGTCGATGTCTTGCGTCTCAGATAGCTGATATTGCTTGGTCCAACGCGAGATTTGCCGCTCGAAATAATTGCCCGGCTTACCAAAGTCACCAAGGCCAATGGCTTCATAATCAGCATTATGCAATTGCGCCAAAGTGGCGATTTTTGCCTCAAAAATTGGGCGGCGCCCCTCTTTGGCAATATCTGGCAGGCATGGGTCCCACAAAATGCGGCCCTCAACCATATCCATGACATAAAAAATTGTGCCAACGACGCTTTCGTCCTCGCACATGCAATATGTGCGCGGCACGGGAAAACCTATTTTGCCCAAAGCGGTGATGACTTTATATTCGCGGTCCACTGCATGAGCCGATGGCAACAGTTTGCCCGGTGGTTTACGACGCATCACATATTTTTTCTTAGGCGTGACGAGCTGATAAGTTGGGTTTGACTGACCGCCCTTGAACTGACGAACCTCTAGCGGCCCCTCGAAACCTTCGACATGCGCTTCGACATATGCCTCAAGCTTTTTTTCGTCAAATTTATGCGAGTCGGCGACGTCTTTTGTGCCGCCAAACTTTTCAATGCCTTCATCTTGCATGGTCGTCTCCCTCTTAACCCTGTTCGCGTTGAATTTCGCGCCAGCCAATATCTTGACGGCAGAATCCCTCAGGCCAGTCAATCTTATTGACGCCAATATAGGCATTGTCGCGCGCTTGCGCCACTGTTTTACCTTTTGCCGTCACATTCAACACCCGCCCGCCAATCGCCGTAATCGTGCCTTCTTCATCGCGCGCAGTGCCCGCGTGAAAGACCATTGTGTCGTCTGTATTGACAGTTTCCAATTGCGAAATCACCGAACCCTTTTCATAGGCTGCGGGATAATTATTGGCCGCCATGACAACCGTCATGGCCACTTCATCACGCCAATTTAATGATACATTGGCCAAAGATCCATTGGCCGCGGCCTGCAGAGCCGGCACTAAATCGCTGTCGAGGCGCTGCATGAGAACCTGACATTCAGGGTCACCAAAGCGGCAATTATACTCGATTAATTTCGGCCCCTGCGGGGTCAGCATCAGGCCGGCAAACAAAACCCCGCGATAAGCGGCGCCGCGAGCGGCCATGGCTTTCATTGTCGGCAGAATAATGTCTTGCATGGTCTGCTCAACCAGGGCTGGCGTCATAATTGAGGCCGGTGAATAAGCACCCATGCCGCCGGTATTGGGGCCGGTGTCGCCATCGCCGACGCGTTTATGGTCTTGCGCTGTGGCCATAGGCAGGGCGTTTTCGCCGTCACAGAGCACGAAAAAACTGGCTTCTTCGCCGGTCAAAAACTCTTCAATGACCAATTCGGCGCCAGCCTGACCAAAGGCGCCGCCAAAAATATCATCAATCGCCTCATGTGCCTGCTGCAAAGTCTCGGCAATAATTACCCCTTTGCCAGCCGCTAACCCGTCGGCTTTGACGACAATCGGCGCGCTTTGCGAGGCAAGATAATCATGCGCCGCTTGCGCATTGTCAAACCGACCATAGGCGGCCGTAGGAATATTGGCTTGGGCACATAAATCTTTCGTATAGCCTTTTGAGCCCTCCAATTGCGCGGCCTCTTTACTGGGGCCAAAAGCAGCAATACCGGCAGCGGTCAGCGTATCTGCGAGACCCGCCACCAAGGGCGCTTCCGGCCCAATGACGACAAGCGCAATATGTTGTTGCTGACAAAAGTCAACGACCGCCTGATGGTCGTCCATATTCAAATCAATATTCTGCGCTACATCGCCAGTGCCGCCATTGCCGGGCGCACAAAATAAATTTGCGAGCATTGGGCTTTGTGCGATTTTCCAGCACAGCGCGTGTTCGCGCCCGCCGCTGCCGAGAACCAGAATGTTGAGTTTGTTTTCTGTCATCAAAATGCCATTATGTTTGTCAGTTTAGTGCGGAATCGCTGGTAGAATCTTGTATCATGTTTTCTAGCACATTTTCTATGCTAGGGGGCAGCGCGTCGACAAATATGAGCGAGATGCAAACAAATTTAGTTGAAGTGAGTGTCAGTGAGCTTTCGGGCGCTATTAAACGGCAAATCGAAGAAAATTTCGATCGCGTTCGTGTGCGCGGTGAGTTGGGGCGTGTGTCGCGGCCCGGTTCTGGGCATTTATATTTTGATTTAAAAGATGACAAAGCGGTTCTGGCGGCGGTTGCGTGGAAAGGCACAGCTCAGAAAATGTCCGTGCAACCCGAGCAGGGGCTGGAGGTCATAGCCACGGGTAAGCTAACAACTTTTCCCGGTCAATCGCGCTATCAATTAATTGTCGACAGCATTGAACCAGCCGGCGAGGGCGCTTTGATGGCCTTGCTGGAGGCGCGCAAAAAACAAATGGCCGCCGAGGGTCTGTTTGACGCTGAAGCCAAGAAACCTCTGCCATTTTTACCCGAGGTCATCGGCGTCGTAACCAGCCCCAGCGGCGCGGTTATTCGCGATATTTTGCATCGTCTCGCTGATCGGTTTCCGCGCCATGTTTTGGTCTGGCCGGTGCGCGTACAAGGCGAAACCTGCGCCGAAGAAGTAGCGCGCGCCATTGCTGGCTTTAATGCCCTGCCGAGTGATGGGCCGGTGCCACGACCCGATGTCATTATTGTCGCGCGCGGTGGCGGCAGTTTGGAAGATTTATGGCCATTCAATGAAGAAATCGTTGTTCGCACTGTGGCGCAATCTGACATTCCGTTGATTTCGGCCATCGGCCATGAAACCGATACAACCTTAATTGATTATGCTGCCGATCAGCGCGCCCCAACGCCTACGGCTGCGGCTGAACTGGCGGTGCCCGTGCGGGCTGATTTAATGGCCAATATGAATGATTTGAAAACCAGAAAAATGCGGGCGCAGAACCGACTTTTTGAACAGGCCGCTAGTAACTTGAACGGTTTGGCGCGCGGTCTGCCCAAGCTCGAAGATATCCTTGCTTTGCCGCGCCAACATTTAGATGGTTTGGGCCAACGCCTTGCATTTGGCTTGCAGGCGAATGTGCAGCACCATCGTTTTGCCAAGGAACGCATTGGTGCGCGCCTAACCCCGCTGGCTTTACGCCAGCGTGCGCAACAAAGCCGCCAGCATGTCTATGATCTGGAGCGGCGCGGGCAGGGGCAAATCAAGGCGTTGCTTGAACGCCAAGCGGTGCGCCTAACGGCGGCGGCGCGCGAGCTTAATTTATTGAGCCATGAATCGATTTTACAGCGCGGTTTTGCGCTGGTTCTGGATGCCGCGGGGGCACCCGTACGCCGCGCCGATGCGGTTCAGGCGGGTGATCTGCTGACCGTGCAATTGGCGCGACAAGAAACCCTGAAAACGCGTGTCGAGGGCGCAAGGCCAGTGACTCCCAACAAGCTAAAGCGCAAAAAATCCACCACTGATGATGGCGAACAAGGTACATTGCTGTAACAGCATGAAGAAGGAATTGAACATGGGCGGCGAAGCAAAAATAAAATATCTCGATGGCGATTTCGATGTCATCTTGCCGGGCAATCACGTGATTTGTGCGGTCACCGGCAAAACCATTCATCTTGAGGACTTGCGCTATTGGAGCGTTGACCGGCAGGAGGCTTATGTTGATGCCGAAGCGTCTGCGCAGGCCGAATTGGCGTCGCGGCAAAAATGAAAACTGGCTTTTCACGATTATTTTTTGCCTTCTTCCCAATGGCGGCAATGTTCGCATCGGCCGCTATGGCCGCCTCGACTGTCGACTTACCCAAATCATTTGTTGAGCACCATCGCGGGCAATTTACCCAAGGCGGTCTGATTGTCATGCAGCTGCGACCGCATACGAAGGTTTTTCTTAATGGCGCGCCGATTGATGTTTTGGATAATCAGGCGGTTATCGGATTTGGTCGCGACGCGCCTTTGCAGCAGCAATTGAAATTTGTTGATGCAGCGGCAAAGACCCAAACCGCAGAGCTTGAGGTTAATTTGCGCCCGCGCGACTACAAGATTCAACGGATTGAAGGCCTGCCGCAAAAAATGGTTACGCCCCCGGCAGAGGCACTCGAAAAAATTCGTCGCCAAGGCAAAATAAAACGTGCCGCCCGGGCTGAATCGGTGCGCCAAACTTGGTTTGCCGAGCCGTTTGTTTGGCCGGTAGAAGGTCGAATTTCCGGTGTCTATGGCAGCCAGCGGTTTTACAATGGCGAACCACGGCGACCACATTTTGGTATCGATATTGCCGCGCCTCGTAAAACCCCTGTGCGGGCGCCGGCCAGCGGGCGCGTCAGCCTCGCTGAGACCGATATGTATTTTGAGGGTGGGTTGATTTTCATTGATCACGGATTATCCGTGACCTCCGTGTTTATGCATTTGGATAGCATTCATGTGGCGGTTGGCGACGTTGTGCAACAGGGCGATGTGATTGGCCGCGTCGGTTCCACCGGACGCTCAACCGGCCCGCATCTTGATTGGCGTATGTATTGGCAGCAGCAACGCGTTGATCCGGCGCTTTTGGTGCCGCCGATGAAGGCCAAAGCGAGCACTGCCAGCTCAGGCAAAAAGCCTTAGTAAGATTTATAGCTCTGGTTGGCTTGTCGCGCGTCAATCGTTTTGTCGATGAGCGCGGTTAATTTATCGGCCTCATCAATCTCGACGTTGATTTTCAATACATGGCTTTGCTCGGCCAAGGTCTTGAGTGCAGAACCTTCGGTTGCGTATTTCAGGCGTGCCATATCTTTCTCTGTGGTGATGAAAATCTGAGCCTGTCGCAGTAAGTCAACCGCATCGGCCTCGGTGTAATGATGATGATCAGCAAAAGCACGGTGTCCAGCCAGCGCCACATCACAAGCCGCCAAACTAACCAGAAATTTTTCTGGTTTAGCAATGCCGCAATAGGCAAAAGGTTTTTCTTGCGACGACAAGGCTGGCAGTGTGGCCAATGTGCGGCCATAAAACACCGCCACATCATGCGCTTGGCAAGCGGGCAGCAGATCAGCAAAACTGTCATGTGTGGCTGCACCCATCACCAATAGGGCATCGGCTTTTGCAAGGGCAATTGGTAGCGCTTGGCGCAGTGGCCCGGCTGGCAGTAATTGTCCATTGCCAATGCCGCTGGCGCCATCAATGACCACGAGGTTAAAATGATGCGCCATAGATGGATTTTGAAAACCATCGTCTTTCAAAGCAATATGGGCGCCATCAGCGACCGCTGCGCGCAGGCTGGCAAAGCGGTCGGGGCAGATATAGACTGGCCAATCGGCGGCCAGCATCAATGGTTCATCTCCGACTTCTTTCGCACTATGGCAATGGCTGTCGACGCGCACGGCCGATGATTTGTCGGATAATGTGCCGCCATAGCCGCGCGACAAGATTGCTGGCTGGCGTCCAGAGGCAGAAAAATGCCCAGCAAGAAATCGTACCACTGGTGTTTTGCCGGCACCACCGGCGGTCAAATTGCCGACGCAAATGACCGGCTTGCCCGGGTGCTGCGGTTTGACGAAAAAGCGGTTGCTAGCCTCTAATAGGTGATAAGCCCAAGACACCGGACGCAAGCCCAAGCTCAGTGGGTGAGTGGCATTGTTCCAATATTTTGGCTCAGCCATGCACGCCCCCGCAATAGGGTTGCAAGGCCTTTAGCACTTGGCGCCGCGCACCAATTTGGGTTTCAACAAAAGCCAAAGCTTGTTCGCTCAAGATTTTTTGCTGGCTCGGTTCTTGCAATAATTCATAGAGCTGGCTCGATAAAGCGGCGCTATCTTTAATCTTCAACGCCCCTTGCATATTGTGCAGGTCAGTAAAAATTTCAGTGAAATTATGCGTATGAGGCCCATGCAAAATCGCACAGTCCAAGGCGGCGGCCTCAATTGGGTTCTGCCCGCCATGCGGCACTAATGTGCCGCCAATAAAAACGATATTTGTCGCGTGATAAAACAGTCCCAATTCGCCCATTGTGTCGGCCAAGTAAATTTGCGTTTGCGCACGCGGCTGTTGACCATGACTGCGTTGCGCAAGATGTGAGGCATCGGGCAGGCGGCGGATTAATTGCGCCGCAATAGCGTCACCGCGATTGGCATGCCGCGGCACAATGATGGTCATAAGGTCGGGAAAATCTGTTTGTACGCGCTTGTGCACGTCAAGCATGACGGACTCCTCGCCATCATGCGTGCTGGCCGCCAGCCAAACGGGGCGTCCTACGAAGCTTTGCATGAGGGTCGAGAGGGCGGTTTCATCGGCTCCCAATGGCGGGGTGTCGAGTTTCAGATTGCCAAAAACCTCAACCGCTTCGGCCCCTAAAGCACGCAAACGTTTGGCGGTGGTTTGATCTTGCGCCATGACGAAAGAAAAACATGACAATAGCTTGCGCGCAACCGGAGCGATTTTTTGCCAACGGGCAAAAGAACGATCTGACAATCGGCCATTAATCATCACCAAAGGAATGTCTCGCTCGGCACAGGCCAGCACCATATTCGGCCAAATTTCGCTCTCGACCCAGCCAGCCATATCGGGGCGCCAATGATCCAAAAACTTCGCCGCCCATGCCCGCCGATCGAGCGGTGCGAATTGATGGATGAGCTTGGGCGTTTGGCTGTTTTGCGCCATCGCGACGCGTTCGGCCGAAGTTGTTGTGCCTGTGGTTAGTAGGATGTTTATGTCGGTATCGGCAGCGAATATATCGGCAATTAGCGGCAGAATGGAATTGGTTTCGCCGACGCTGGCGGCGTGGAACCAAATTAAGCGACCTTTCGGGCGGGTGGCTTGTGTCACCCCACGTCGTTCAGCTAAGCGGGCCGAATTTTCGCGTCGGCGTCGTGCCCTTGCCGCCAAGCTGAGCAGAAGAAAAGGGCCGGCGATAAAAGCTATAAATCGGTATAGCCGCAAGGCCCACATTAGGCGTCCCCATCGGCAAATTGTTTTTTATGAAGCTCGGCATAAACGCCGTCTTGAGCCAGTAATTGTTTATGGGTTCCTGACTCACATACCTGACCGTCACGCATGACGTAAATATTATCGGCGTGCATAATGGTCGACAATCGGTGGGCGATAACCAAAGAGGTGCGCCCTTTCATCAACTCTGACAGTGCCTGTTGAACCTGTTGTTCCGAGGCTGTATCGAGTGCCGAGGTGGCCTCATCGAGCAGCAGAATGGGAGCGTTTTTCAGCATGGCGCGGGCAATGGCGACGCGCTGTTTCTGGCCACCAGATAAGCGAGCACCACCTTCGCCAACGCTGGTTTCATAGCCGTCGGGCATTTCCATAATAAAGTCATGCGCTGCTGCTTGACGCGCGGCGGCCTCAATTTTCGCCATGTCAAAAGTCTCTTGCCCATAGGCAATATTATTGGCGATGGTATCGTCGAATAAAAACGGGTCTTGCGTGACCAAAGCACTGGCGGCGCGCAAAGACAGCAAAGAAACGTCGCGCACGTCTTGTCCGTCAATTTCAATTTTGCCTTCATCTGTATCGAAAAACCGTAACACAAGATTGAGTAAGGTGGATTTGCCTGAGCCAGAGGCGCCGACCAAAGCAACAGTTTGGCCTGCTGGCACCTCGATTGAGACGTCATACAAAGCGGGTGTGACGCGGCTGGCATATTTGAAAGTGACGGCGTCGAATTTCAAGGCGCCTTGGGTCACGGTTAAGGTCTGGGCATCGGGCTTGTCGAGAATATGGTCTTCCTGGTCGAGGATAGAAAAAACCCGCTCACCGGCCGAGACGCCTTCTTGCAAAACGGTTTGCATATTGGCAACCGAGCGCAGCGGTTGATAGACGGCCAATAAAGCGGTGATAAAGCCCATGAACTCACCGGCCGATAAATTGCCCTGCATGGATTGATAGCCGCCAAAGAAAATAACCGCTCCAACGGCCACGCCAGCTAAAGCTTCAATTGCTGGACTGGCAGCTGCACGGGCGCGTAGAGCAGTCATGGTGAATTGCAACACACGATCGACGACCGAACTTGCCCGCTCAATTTGATCATCTTCTTGGCCATAGGCCTTAACAATGCGCAGGCCGCCCAAGGTTTCGGCAATCAGCGTTGACAGGCCGCCAGTTTCTTCCAAGCCCTGGCGCGAAGCTTTGCGGGTGACCCGACCGAGGCGGCGCATGGACACAACACCCATGGGCACAACGATTACTGTATAAATCATCGCCAAGTGCCAATTAATGGTGAACATGAAACCAATAAGGGCAAAAATCGTCAGCAAATGACGCGCCAGAGCGACAATTATCGTGCTGACAGTGTCGCGCAGGCGGGTCGCATCATTCATAAAAATCGAAATATATTCGCCAGTATGCTGGCTACCGACATAAGCTAAATCGCCACGCACCAAACGGGCGAACAAGTCGCGTTGCAAATTGGCCGTGCTGCGCTGGCCAACATAGCTCATAATAATATTTGATCCATAAGTCGCCAAACCCTTAATAATCGACACAATGATGACGCCGGCAGGAATCAAAACCAACATGTTTTCATCGCGTTCGGTGAAGACTTTGTCGATGGCTTGCTGAATAAACCATGGCAGGGCGCCGGTTGTGGCTGCGACAATAATATTGGCGAAAATGGAAATGCCAAGCAGCCAAAGATAAGGCCGCAAATAGCTTCGCAACATCCGTTCAATCAGCCCATAAGAACGTGACTTGCGCTGGTAATAGCGCGCTTTCACATCATGACGCTGGTTGTGCGTCGCCAATGCTGATGTTGGTTGGGTGTCCTGGCTCACAATACTCACTTCCAATTTGTCATTCGCTTTTAACACAAATGTGGCCTAACTGCGGGTTTTATATGAGCTTAGAGACCCGCTAATGTCATATTTTCGACCAAAACCGTCGGCGCATTAACGCCGCGCCGGAATGTCAAATCATCGGCCGGTGTCATCTGCATGAACATATCGCGCAAATTACCGGCAATGGTCATCTCGCTGACGGGAAACGATATTTCGCCATTCTCAATCCAAAAGCCAGAGGCGCCGCGACTATAATCGCCGGTCACGCCATTGACCCCCATGCCGATTAGCTCGGTCGCATAAAAGCCAGTGCCAATATCTTTCAACATATCGGCCACACTGCGCGCGCCAGCAGCCATGTATAAATTAGTCGGTGATGGCGACGGCGGGCCGCCGGTGCCCCGTCCAGCGCGTCCATTAGATTGTAAATTCAATTGCCGAGCCGTGCCGCTGTCGAGAAACCAGCCGGTCAAAACGCCGTTTTCTATCGGGGTTAATTTTTCTGGTGCCACACCCTCGCCGTCAAAAGAGGTCGAACGCAAGCCGCGTTGAATATGTGGGTCGTCGATTACTTGAATGGTTTCGGCCATAATCTGCTTGCCCATATCATCGCGCAAAAACGATGTGCCGCGGGCAATTGAAGTGCCTGAAATGGCACCCGCCAAATGCCCTAATAGCGAGGCGGAAATACGCTGATCAAACACCACATGGGTTTTGGTGCTTTTCATTTTGCGTGGATTAAGCCGCGCTAAAGTGCGTTCAGCAGTGCGCTTGCCAATGTCTTGCGGCGAGTCCAAATCAGCCATAAAGCGGGTTGAGTGGCTGGCATAATCGCCCTCCATGGCATCGCCAGTGCCGCCAATGGCTGAGCAACTCATAGAAAAGCTCGTGCTCGTATAACTGCCGGCAAACCCGTGGCTAGTGGCCAGCGCTGTTGTGCCACGTCCCCAGCTTGCGCCGGCGCCTTCAGAATTGGTAATGCCCGCATGGCTGCGCGCTTCGGCTTCGCAGGCCAGAGCCATATCGCGTAATTCGTCGGCGCTCGGCTCATAACTGTCAGCCAGATCGAGGTCGGGCCAGCTGTCGGCCAAAAGCTCTTGCGGTGCAAAGCCACAAAAACGATCGGCCGGTGTGGCGCTGGCCATATCGACAGCTCGTTGGGCTAATTGTTGTAAGGCATCATCGTCAATCGCTGTCCCCGACACAAAGGCTTGTTGCTGGCCAATCATCGCCCGCAGACCAAGATCTCGGCTTTCCGCACGTTCACTATCTTCTAAATGGCCATTGCGGGCAGATATGGATAGTGAGGCACTATCGCTGACCAGCGCGTCGGCTGCATCCGCGCCGCATTTGAGCGTCATATCAATTATTTTTTGAGCAAGCTCAAGATTGGCGTCTGACATAAATCATTCCCGTCACAAATTTGGTTACAAGTCGGTTAAGCGGTCGGCGGCTCGGCGAAGCCTTCAGTAAAATTGCCGCTCACGCGACGGCGGCCATCATGGACAATTTTGCCCGGCCGGTCTTGGTCGTCAGATTTGGAACAGGCTTTACGTAAAACAGTGAGATAATTTGGCGCAATTTCCATTTTATCGCCATAGCCGGCCGCCAGCAAAGCCTTGTGCATGGCCCGCAATCGATAGCAAGGCACATGCATAAGTAAGTGGTGTTCGACGTGATAATTGACCCAATAGGGGGCTAGAAAAAGCCGCGCCAACGGAGAAGCTAGTGTGGTGCGGGCATTGCGATAGGGGTCGTAATTATCACGCACAACCGCATGTTCAGCAATGTTACGCAAACGGGTAATGGCCATGTGATAGGTGATCAATGGCAAGACCCAAAACATCAGGTAAAAGCTCCAGTGAAACAGGCTTGCGAGCAGGGTTAAAATCACCACATTAGCGACCACAGAAGGGCCTAGTTTTTGCCAAAAATGCTTCAGGCGACCCATTAATGGCGCGTCAGATGGGCCAAAGGCTGAAATGATTTGCGCTTTGCGCTGCTGGTAGCCGGTTTGTCCAGTCAAATCACGAACCATCTTGCGACGCAGGCTTTTGCCGGTGATGGGAAAGGGAGCGGAAAGAATAAGGTCGGGGTCGTCGGCTTGTTGGGTGCGCGCGTGATGCTGCAAATGATACCGCCGATAAGCATCGGTGCGCGCCATTTGCGGCCAGGCGCAGAAAATATCCGACATAATTAAATTGAACTTATTGGTTTTGAATAATGCATTATGCGCCGCATCATGCATGAGAATCGCCAAGCCCAATTGCCGGGCGCCAATTATCATTACCGCGAGAATAAAAGTCAGCGGATTTGGAAACGCGGCAAAAAGTGCCATGGCAGCAAAGATCAACCCCCAAGCATGAAAAATCAGGCCGAAGGCAATCCAGTCGGAACGCGATTGGATATGCTTAAGAACGTCAGGGCTCACGAGAGAACGCGCCGGCACACGTTGTGCGGAAGGGTTGGTTCGTTGCTTTGTCATGTCACGAATATAGGTGCTTTTAAGCCGCCGTGCACCCCTTTTGCAAAAATTAAAAAGTACCCAATAAAATGCTGGCGCTGACAATAATGCCGGTGTCGCGATTGCTGCGAAACAGGCGCAAGCAAATATCCGGTCGGTCAATGTTGAGCTGGTGGAGCTGCATCGCCAAATGCCAAGCGGTGACGACCATGCCAATGTAAAATAAGTAGCTCAACTGGCCAAAAAACCCGGCCAGCGATAGCAGAGCCAACATGGCTAAATAGAAACCGCTGATAGCTAATTTGGAATATTTGCCAAGCCGCAGAGCCGAGCTTTTGACGCCAACCAAAGCGTCGTCCTCTCGGTCTTGGTGGGCATATATTGTGTCATAGCCCAGTGTCCAAAAAATACCGGCTCCATAAAGCGCCACCGCGGCGGGCAACAGGCCGCCTGCTAGGGCGCTATAGCCCATTAACGCGCCCCAATTAAAGGTCAGGCCAAGAAAAAATTGCGGCCACCATGTTACCCGTTTCATATATGGATAGCTGGCCACCAAAACCAGAGACGCCACGCCGAGCCAAATGGTGTAAAGGTTGAATTGTAGCAAAATCAGCAGGCCGAGCAGGCTTTGAAAAACCATAAACGCCCAGGCCTGTTTCAGGCTCACTTGTCCGGATGGCAATGGCCGATTGGCCGTGCGCGCGACTTTGGCGTCAATCTCATGATCGGCAATATCGTTCAATGTGCAGCCGGCGCCGCGCATAATCAGCGCTCCCAGCGCGAACAAAACAATGTATGAAGCCGGCGGATAGCTGTGCAAATCGGCACTGGCCATCGATAGGCCCCAGAAGCATGGCAGGAATAAAAGCCAAGTGCCAATCGGCCTGTCGAGTCTTGCCAGTCGGGCATAAGGTAACCAAGATGCCGGCAAAATGCGCATCACGCCGGCGTCGATTTGGGCATCCGAAATGGCTTGCGGGTTTTGATTTTTTCCCTCGCCATGTGGTTCAGGCATTTGCATTCCTCTAAACTTGTGGCACAACCAAGTAAGTGTTCAGAGGTAGTCATGCCACGACCAAATCAATCCGTCCAGCGGCTCTATTGCGAAGCCGAGCTAACCGAGCAAGCGGTTATCAGCTTAGGCGATAACCAAGCGCATTATTTGCGTTCAGTGGTGCGCATGGCTATTGGCGACGCGGTTCTTGTTTTCAATGGCCGCGATGGCGAATGGCTGGCGGAAATCACCGAATTGGGCAAAAAACGTGCCGCATTGGTTTTGCAAACCCAAACCCGCCAACAAGATGAGGCAAACGATATTATGCTTTTGCTGGCACCGATTAAACGCGATCGGTTGGATTATTTGGCGCAAAAAGCCACTGAAATGGGCGCCAGCCATTTGCTGCCCGTGGTCACCAAACGAACGCAAAATAGCAAACTGAATATTGAGCGTTTGCAAGCCAATGCCATTGAGGCGGCTGAGCAATGCAATTTATTGCACGTGCCAAAGGTTGAGGCGCCGAGCCGTCTTGACCATGTGTTGGCTGACTGGCCGGCTGACCGGTGCATTATTTTTTGCGACGAACACGCTGACCTTGAGCAAGGCCTAAGCGATCTTCAGCACTTAAAGGGTCAGAAAATCGCGATTTTAATCGGCCCTGAGGGCGGCTTTGATGAAGAAGAGCGGGCTGTGTTACTGGCGCGCAAAGATACTTTGGCGATAAGTTTGGGCCCACGTATTTTGCGCGCCGATACAGCTCTTGTGGCCGCCTTGGCCTTGGTGCAGAGCCAAATTGGCGATTGGCGTCAGGGCTGACCTAACTTTTCACAGCAGCGTGAGAATTGTTGAAGAGGCGCACGAATATGTCTACAAATAGCTCAGAACACGCCTGATTCTGCGTGTAGGAGAAACACCATGTCCGACACGCCAGACTCCCCTGAACATTTCGACTCGCCGACGCATCTAAAGACTTGGATGGAAGCTGGTAGTAAGCCTATTGAACAATGGCGCATTGGCACTGAGCATGAAAAATTTGGTTTTCACGCCAAAGATCTCACGCCGCTCAGCTATGACGGGCCGGATGGTATTCGAGCCATGCTTGAGGGACTCATGGCGTTTGGTTGGGAAGGGCACTATGAGGGCGATAATGTTGTTGCTTTGACTCGGCCTGATGCCGATGGTGGTGGCTCGGTGACACTAGAGCCGGGCGGGCAATTGGAATTATCCGGCGCGCCGTTAGAAAATATTCACCAGACCTGTGGCGAAATCAGCACCCATTTACATCAAGTCGGCAGCGTTGCCAAAGAATTGGGACAGTCCTATTTGGGCGCTGGCTTCTCCCCCCTTTGGGGACTGAAAGAAGCCCCGCAAATGCCCAAGGGGCGCTATTTGCTGATGAATGATTATATGCCAACGCGTGGCGCGCGCGGGCTGGAAATGATGTATTTATCGGCCACAGTGCAGGTTAATTTGGACTTCGGCTCTGAGGCCGATATGGTTGAAAAACTGAGAATTTCATTAGCCCTGCAACCACTGGCGACGGCTTTATTTGCCAATTCGCCGTTCAAGGATGGCAAGCCCTCAGGCAATGTTTCGGAACGCTCTAAAGTGTGGCTGGAGACCGATAATCAGCGCACGGGCATGTTGCCATGGGTGTTCGAAGAAGGTTTCGGCTTCGAACAGTATGTCGATTATGCGCTTGATGTACCGATGTATTTCGTCGTGCGTAATGGCGCCTATATCAACGCTTTGGGAATGAGCTTCCGCGATTTTATGGATGGTAAATTGCCAGCTTTGCCGGGTGAGAAGCCAACAAAAGTTGATTGGGAAAACCACCTCACCACTTTATTCCCAGAAGCTCGGGTGAAGCGCTTTATTGAAATGCGCGGCGCCGATAGTGGGCCAACGCAATCTTTGTGTGCGCTCTCAGCTTTCTGGGTTGGCTTGCTTTATGATGCAGACACACAGAAACAAGCGGCGGCTATGGTTGCCGATTGGACAGCCGATGAACGCATGGCCCTGCGGCTTGGCGCACCGGTCACCGGTCTGGCGACGCCGTTTCGCGGTGGCACATTACTAGATGTTGCCCGCGAGGTAATGGTGTTGTCAGAACAAGGCCTGCGGGCACGCGGGCGCTCAGATGGGTCGGGCGGGGATGAAACGCAATTTTTAGCTTATTTACAGGCAGTTGTTGCTGATGGGCGCTCGCCGGCTATGGCTCTGCTGGATAAGTATCATGGCCCGTGGGGCGGAGACGTGCGTCCGATTTTCCAAGAAATGAAATTCTAACGGGCGCTTAGCCGGTGCCGCCGACAGTGATGCCATCAAGCCGCAAGCTTGGTTGACCAACACCCACCGGCACGCCTTGACCGGCTTTACCGCAAGTGCCAATGCCCTCGTCGAGCTGCATGTCATTGCCAATCATTGAAATCCGCTGCATGGACTCTGGGCCAGTGCCAATCAATGTCGCGCCTTTGAGGGGGGCGCCAAGTTTACCATTTTTAATCTCATAGGCTTCTGTGCAGGAGAAGACGAATTTGCCGGAGGTGATGTCGACCTGCCCGCCACCAAAGGATGTGGCGTAAATACCGTCTTTGACACTGGCCAGAATTTCTTCCGGCTCCTTATCGCCGCCAAGCATATAGGTGTTGGTCATACGCGGCATGGGCTGGCAGGCAAAGCTCTCGCGCCGACCATTACCCGTGGCAGCCATGCCCATCAACCGAGCATTCATCCGGTCTTGCATATAGCCTTTCAAAATACCGTCTTCGATAAGCACGGTCTTTTGCGTTGGCGTGCCTTCGTCGTCAATGGTCAGTGAACCGCGACGGTCAGGCAAAGTGCCATCATCAATAACCGTCACCCCCGGAGAGGCCACGCGCTCGCCAATGCGATCGGAAAAGGCAGATGTTTTTTTGCGATTGAAATCGCCTTCCAAACCATGGCCAACCGCTTCATGCAGCAAAATACCCGGCCAACCCGGGCCAAGCACGACCGCCATTTCGCCGGCTGGGGCAGGAATTGATTCCAAATTGGTCAGCGCTTGGCGCAGGGCGTCATGCACTTGCCCTTGCCAATTTTCAGGCGCTAGCCATTGCGCATAATTGGCTCGTCCACCGCGCCCACTATGTCCAGTTTCTTGGCGATCGCCCTCGCCAACAACCACCGACACATCAAGCCGCACCAGCGGCCTTACATCGAACAAAGGCCCGGTATCGGGGCGAATAATACTCACCGCTTGCCATTCACCGGCCAAGGAGACCGAGACTTGGCGGACACGATTGTCCTTCGACCGCGCATAGGCGTTAATTTCTTCCAATAATTTGACCTTATCGGTGAAAGCAGCGCCATCAAGCGGGTTTTCCGCCATATATAAAGCCGCTCCAGGGGCGATTGGTGCCTCGGCCCATTGTCCCGCATGACCAGAAAGAACTGGCGACAGGCTTTCTGAGGCGCGCTTTAAGGCTGCCATGCTCAAATCCGTCGCATGCGCATAGCCAACGGTCTCGCCGCTGACGGCCCGCAGACCAAAGCCTTGCGCCGTATCAAAACTGGCTGATTTCAGGCGATTGTCATCAAATGAGAACCCTTCTGACAGCGTATATTCGAGAAACAATTCGCCATCATCTGCCCCGGCCAAGGCTTGCTCGGTAAAGCGGTGGGTTTGCTCAAGGTCGAGGTCTGATTTGGCAAAAAATAGCTCGCGTGGATTATGCGTCAAAATAGGCTCCTGTGAATGCACGTTATCGCGCAGGCTTCTAATATGTCTGCGCCACGCCGCTGAGGCAAGGGGGCAGTGCAGAAAACCCAATTGGCATGATTGATTTCCTGTGGTCATAAGGTCGCATGTGTTGCGCAGACCGTGCTTTTTTGCTGTTTTACCTATATAAAATGGTGACGGAGAAAAAGAATCTCCGAAAGATTTCGTGGGGAATAACAAATGAATCTTTTAAAAACGCAATTGCACCGCATGGTTGCGGCCTTTATGGCCTTAATTGGATCGACGGTCTTGGCATCTGCCAACAAACCAGAGCCTTGGCAAATGACTTTTCAAGAAGCCGCCACAGATAATATGACGACGATCACGGACTTCAATAATTTCCTATTGATTCTGATGACCATCATCACAGTATTTGTGCTCGCTTTGTTGCTTTATGTCATGCTGCGGTTCAACGCTAAAGCCAACCCAACGCCGTCAAAGACAAGCCACAACACGCTTATCGAGGTTTTGTGGACGGTTCTGCCGATTGTGATTTTGGTTGTTATTGCGGTTCCTTCTTTCCGCTTGTTGTATTTCCAACGGGTTATTCCAGAAGTTGAAATGACGGTGAAGGCTGTCGGCTATCAATGGTACTGGGGCTATGAATATCCAGACCATGGCGATTTCGCTTTTGATTCGTTAATGCTCGATGACGACGAGCGGGGCGACCAGCCGCGCCTATTGGCGACAGATACCGCCATGGTGGTGCCGGTAGACACAACCATTCGTGTGGTGGTAACCGGTGCTGATGTGCTGCACAGTTTTGCGATGCCAGCCTTTGGTCTGAAAATCGACGCGATCCCCGGTCGATTGAATGAGACATGGTTCAAAGCCAATAAAACCGGCACTTTTTATGGTCAGTGTTCGGAATTGTGCGGCATTCGCCACGCATTCATGCCGATCCGTATTGAGGTCGTCGAAAAAGAAGCATTCGCATCTTGGGTGGAAAAAGCGCAAGAGGAATATGCAGAAATTGATTCAAGTAATGGCCAGTTTGCTGGCTTACAAAACCTGACAACTCCACGTCAGTAGGGAGCGCGAAGACAATGGCAAATGATGTAACAGCTCACGACGGACACGAAGATCATCCAACTGGATGGCGTCGCTACGTCTATTCAACGAACCACAAAGACATTGGCACCATGTATCTTTTGTTTGCGATTTTCGCAGGCATTATCGGTGGCGCTATGTCAGTTGTAATGCGCATGGAATTGCAAGCGCCAGGCGATGGCATTTTGGGTGGTGATTACCATCTGTATAATGTGCTGGTCACCGGTCATGGCCTGATCATGATTTTCTTCATGGTGATGCCAGCGATGATTGGTGGTTTTGGTAACTGGTTTGTGCCACTGATGATTGGCGCGCCGGATATGGCTTTCCCGCGAATGAATAATATCTCTTTCTGGCTGTTGCCAGCTTCGTTCATTTTGCTGGTCATGTCGATTTTTGCCGAAGGGCCTCCGGGCAATAATGGTGTTGGCGGCGGTTGGACAATTTATCCGCCTCTATCGACATCTGGTCAGCCTGGCCCAGCTATGGATTACGCCATTTTGTCGCTCCACGTTGCGGGTATTTCATCAATTTTGGGTGCGATTAACTTCATCACCACCATTTTCAACATGCGCGCGCCGGGTATGACCCTGCACAAAATGCCCCTGTTCGTATGGTCGGTTTTGGTCACCGTTTTCTTGCTGCTGCTGTCGCTGCCCGTTTTGGCAGGCGCCATCACCATGTTGTTGACTGACCGTAATTTCGGTACGACCTTCTTTGATCCAGCCGGTGGCGGTGATCCGATCTTGTACCAGCACTTGTTCTGGTTCTTCGGTCACCCTGAAGTTTACATTCTTATTCTTCCAGGTTTCGGCATTATCAGCCACGTTGTTTCAACCTTCTCGAAAAAACCAATCTTTGGTTATCTCGGCATGGCCTATGCCATGGTCGCCATCGGCGGCGTTGGTTTCGTCGTCTGGGCCCACCACATGTATACAGTGGGCTTGAGCGTTGACACACAAGCTTATTTTGTGGCGGCAACAATGGTTATTGCGGTGCCAACTGGGGTGAAGATTTTCTCATGGATTGCCACAATGTGGGGCGGTTCGATTGAGTTCAAAACGCCAATGCTTTGGGCCTTGGGTTTCATTTTCCTGTTCACCCTTGGTGGTGTCACGGGCGTGATGCTGGCCAATGCGGGTGTGGATCGCTCTTATCACGATACATATTTCGTGGTGGCGCATTTCCATTACGTGCTGTCACTGGGTGCCGTATTCGCGATTTTCGCAGGCTGGTATTACTGGTTTGGCAAAATGTTCGGTTACACATATTCCGAATTTATTGGCAAACTGCATTTCTGGGTCACCTTCATCGGTGTGAACATGATCTTCTTCCCGCAGCATTTCCTCGGCCTCGCCGGTATGCCGCGTCGCTATGCTGATTATCCAGATGCCTATTCAGATTGGAACTATTGGTCATCAATCGGCAGCTACGTATCTGCCTTTGGTGTGCTGATTTTCTTGGTCGGTGTCGTCCATGCGGTGCTGCGCCGTGAACCAGCTGGTGATAACCAGTGGGGCGAAGGTGCCACAACATTGGAGTGGACATTGAGTTCACCTCCACCATTCCACCAATTCAGCGACTTGCCGAAAATTAAATAGGCAGTTGGAGGGGCAGTATGTCTCAAGTTAAAAACGAGACTTTGAATCAGGCTCAAGAACCAGCATCTTTGGATGCTGGTTCGGCAGCTGATTATATTGCTCTGATGAAACCACGTGTCATGTCTTTGGTGGTGTTCACTGGCCTGATTGGCATGGTGATGGCACCAGGGACAATGCACCCGGTTATGGTGATTTCAGCGATTGTACTGATCGCTGTCGGGGCGGGTGCCTCGGCGGCTTTGAACATGTGGTATGACGCGGATATTGACGCCGTGATGAGCCGCACACTTGACCGACCAGTGCCGTCAGGACGGGTCGATGGGGATGCCGCCTTGTCGTTTGGCTTGTGGATGTCCGGTTTGTCAGTGCTGAGCATGGCGGTGCTCATCAATTATTTGAGCGCCGCGCTTTTGGCCTTCACGATTTTCTTTTATGCGGTGGTTTACACCATGTATTTGAAACGCCGAACGGCGCAAAATATCGTCATTGGTGGCGCCGCTGGGGCTTTGCCTCCGGTGATTGGCTGGGCCGCTGCCAGCAATAGCGTGAGCTTGGAGCCACTGATTTTCTTCGCCATTATCTTCATTTGGACACCGCCGCATTTTTGGGCTTTGGCCTTGGTGAAAAACGAGGATTACAAGACCGCCAATGTGCCGATGTTGCCGGTTACGGCTGGCACGGCGGCAACCTTGAACCAAATTGTTGCCTATTCCGTCGTTCTCATTGGCGTTGTCATGCTGCCTTATATTATGGGTTTTTCTGGCATGCTGTATGCGGCTGGGGCGGCAATATTAAACCTTATTTTCATCTCTCTGGCGGTGCTTTTACGCTTTGCCAATGAGACACAACGCAATCGGTTGGCGACGATGTTATTCGCCTATTCGATTTTCTATCTATTTTTAATCTTCACCTTGCTTCTGGCAGATCGGTTGGTGGCCTAATGAGTGATACTGAACAAAAAGACGCGAATGGGTGGACGCCCACATTGTTGAAACAACGTCGTCGTCGCGCCGCCATTATGGGCATCGCGCTGGCGATTATGGTCACCATGTTTTTTCTGGTTACTGTGGTGCGTTTGAGCGCCAATATTGCTGGGTCTGGTCAATAGGAAACCCGCATGAGTCAGAATTCGCCCATTGATCAACAAACACAAGAGCGTCGCAACCAAAAGGTTGCAAGTGGCGCGGCCTTGATGGCGGTCATGATGATTGGTGCCGCCTATGCGGCGGTGCCACTATATGATTTATTTTGTCGCGTCACCGGCTTTGGTGGCACCACACAAGTCGCCAGTGCTGCTCCCGGGGCAACCTCTGAGCGCTTGGTCACTATTCGATTTGACGCGAGCCTAAATCGCAATATGCCATGGGCTTTTGATGCCCCAGAAGCGCCAATGACGGTCAAGGTTGGCGAGTCCAATTTGGCGTTTTATCGGGCCAGTAATTTGACCAATGAAACCATCACCGGCACGGCTACATATAATGTGGCGCCGGAAAAAGCCGGGATTTATTTTTCAAAGATTGATTGCTTCTGTTTCACCGAACAAGTGCTCGAGCCAGGGCAGAGCATTGATATGCCGGTCAGCTTTTTTGTTGATCCGGAAATTTTAACTGACAAAGAAATGGATGATGTCAAAACCATCACTTTGTCGTATACATTCTTTAAGGCGCAACAACAAACAAGCGTCAAATTAACGTCTCCGAAGGGGTAAATATCATGGCCGACAGTCACGCTAAAAATCACGATTACCATTTGGTGGATCCAAGTCCTTGGCCGGTTGTTTCGTCGATTAGTGTTTTCATTCTTGCTGTTGGCGCCGTGCAATATATGCATGACTCGACCCCGTGGATCATGTTGGTCGGCCTAGCAGGTGTGCTTTATTCCATGGTTGTTTGGTGGCGCGATGTTTTGCGCGAAGCCAACCAAGGTGACCATACGCCGGTTGTGCAATTGCACCATCGCTACGGCATGATTTTATTTATTGCCTCGGAAGTGATGTTCTTCGTCGCTTGGTTCTGGGCCTATTTTGATGTCAGCCTGTTTCCAGGTGAGGCGATTCAAGAATCGCGAGCTGCCTTGACAGGTGGCACATGGCCGCCACAAGGCATTGAGACATTTGATCCATGGCATTTGCCATTGATTAACACATTGGTTCTGTTGACCTCGGGCACCACCGTGACGTGGGCGCATCATGCGCTGCAACACGGCGACCGTCAGGGGTTGAAATGGGGTCTGATCTTAACCGTTGCGTTGGGTGCGCTTTTCACAGTCTTCCAGGTCTATGAATATCAGCACGCCGCCTTTGGTTTTTCTGGCCATATTTATGGCTCTACCTTTTATATGGCGACAGGCTTTCATGGCTTCCATGTGCTGGTTGGCACCATCTTCCTATTGGTGTGTTTGATGCGCGCCATGGCTGGTCAATTTACCCAACAGCAGCACTTTGGTTTTGAAGCGGCGGCTTGGTATTGGCATTTCGTTGACGTCGTCTGGTTGTTCTTGTTTGTCGTGATTTATATCATTGGCAGCGGGCCGGCTGGCGCCCATTAATAGGTCTGCTGAGTTTTTGAGAACGCGGGGTTGTGCATAATGGCGGCTCCGCGTTTTCTTATGCCTGCGATTCTAACTCTGGTCATGCTTATCGGTTTGCTGGGGCTTGGCACTTGGCAGATGCAACGTCTGCAATGGAAATTGCAGCAAATTGCCAAAATCGAAGCGCGGCAAAACACGCCTCCCATGAGCCTGCAAAACCAAACAGATGTGGACGCCCTTACAGAAGCGAAGCACCATTACCACCCAGCGCGTTTGCGCGGCTCTTTTGGGCCACAGCAGGGTTTTTGGTATACCCAAATTCATAACCCGCCAAGCGGCATAACCCCACAACAGCGGCGCGGGTTTCACGTTTTGTCGCCATTTTATTTGGTCGATGGTGGGGCGATTTTAATCGACCGCGGCTTTGTGCCAGCCAGTGCAAAAGAGGCGCTACCAGCGCCGTCTCAAGCCACACAAGAGATCGATATTATTCTGCGTTGGCCAGATAAACGCGGCCTGTTTGATGCGGATGACGCGCCGTCTCAGAACTTATTTTATGTGCGCGATCCAGAAGCCATTGGCCAGCATTGGCAGCTCGCGTTGCCGCCTGTGATTGGTGAAATGGTGGCCAGCCGTCAAGCTATGCCGACATGGCCATTGGCCGGACAAACCCGTCTGGTGCTCAGCAACCGGCATTTGCAATATGCGGTGACTTGGTATGGCTTGGCGCTGGTTCTTGTGTTTATCTCTGGTCTGTGGCACATCCGTGCTTTGAAACAGCATAAACGGCAAGGAAATTAGGCGTGAAATATATCAGCACCAGAGGGCAGGCACCGCGTTTGTCATTTGAGGACGCTTTATTGGCTGGTCTGGCCAGTGACGGCGGCCTTTATGTGCCCGAGTCATGGCCGCGTTTAAGCGACGCGACATTGCGCAGTTTTGTTGGCGCAGATTACGCAACCGTTGCCAAAGCGGTATTGCATCCATTCATGGCCGATGATGTCAGCGCTGAGAGATTGAGCGATATTGTCGACGAAGCCTATGCTTGTTTTAACAACCCAGAAATCGCACCGCTCGTTGCCCTTGAAGAAGGACATTACTTGCTGGAATTATTCCACGGCCCGACACTGGCTTTCAAAGACGTCGCTATGCAGCTTTTGGCTCGTTTGATGGATGATGCACTGACCCGTCGTGGCCAGCGCGCGACCATTATTGGTGCGACATCGGGTGACACGGGCGGCGCGGCGATTGAGGCCTTTAAGGGGCGTGAAGCGGTCGATATTTTCATTCTTTATCCGGATGGCCGTGTGTCGGATGTCCAGCGCAAGCAAATGACCACATTAAAAGACGCCAATGTTCATACTTTGGCGGTTGATGGCACATTTGATGATTGTCAGGCTCTCGTTAAAGCTATGTTTAACGATGAAAGCTTCCGCCAAGACATGTCACTGGCCGGGGTCAACTCTATCAATTGGGCGCGGGTAATGGCCCAAACTGTTTATTATTTCACGGCAGCGGCCAAATTGGGTGCTCCCGACCAGCCCGTAGCCTTTTCGGTGCCAACCGGTAATTTTGGCGATGTTTTCGCTGGCTATGTGGCGGCTCAAATGGGACTGCCTGTGGCGCATCTCATGGTCGCGACTAATGTGAATGATATTTTGGCGCGGACCATGGACAGCGGAGTTTATCAAACCGGCGATGTGGTCGCCACGAGCAGCCCAAGTATGGATATTCAGGTCTCCAGCAATTTTGAGCGCCTATTGTTTGAACTCACGGGGCGCGATGCCTCGCGGGTGCGCGGTTATATGGACGCGTTGACGCAATCCGGGCGTTTTGAAATGGCCAGCGATGAACTGACGTTGATGCGGGCACTATTTGGCGCAATACGTATCGACCAGCAGCAAACCCTTGACGTGATGCGCCAAGTGAAGGCCGAACATCACATGCAAATCGATCCTCATAGTGCAATTGGCGTTGGCGCGGCGCGGCAAGCGGTTCTGGCTGATGGTGTGCCGATTGTCTCTTTGGCGACGGCGCATCCGGCGAAGTTTCCCAAAGCCGTGGTGCAGGCCTATGATGAACAGCCCGACACGCCACAGCGCGTGGTGGAGATGCTGACGCTGGAAGAAAATTTTATTCCCGTGGCAAATAAATTAGCCAATGTTCAGGCGCTAATACGCGCCAAGGCACAGGCCTAAAGGCAATGTTGATGGCCCATTTTAGCCGAATGTTTTTGGTTTCTCTGGCGCTATTTTTCAACCTGTTGGTGCCCGTTCAGGCTTCTGATGTGCTGCGTCTAGAGGATAGTTTTCGTACGCTGGATTTGACGCCTTTCATAAAAAACATTAATCAAAATGACTATGAATTTTCCATTCAAAACGCGACCAACCAGTCGGTCGATTTGCTGCTACACCGTCTGGAACCACCCAAACTGACAACGGCTCTCGGTCTCAGCAGCCCCTCTGTGATACCGCTGCGCTTGTTCTCATCGAATGACAATGAGTTTGTTGCCACCCCAGAACAGCCGAATTTAGTGCGCCTCAATGTGCCGGCCAATCAAGTGCAAACCTTCTTGTTAGCCGATGCCGTTGGCTGGCAGCCAGTTTATCTATGGTCGGAGAATTATTACGCTTCCTATCAAAGTCGTCTTTATACCGTCCAGCTGAGCCTTTTATCCATGCTGTCAGGATTGTTGCTGATTGCAGTTATTGTTGCTGTCTTGCGCCGGTCGCGCCGCGCCGGTTATGCGGTGGTCATGGCCATGGGGTTAATTACTCTGCAAGGTAGTCTGTGGAGCGATGATTTGGTGAAAGGTCTAGGCACTGAAGTGACTTGGCTCGTCGGCAATGATTTGCTGATTCCCATAGCCTTTGCCTTAGGCCTGCTGATGACGGGTGTCGGCCATTTAAATCTTTTATTCCGCCGCGTGATTAATCGCAATTATTGGACGCAGGTGATTATTCTTACCGATATTTGTTTGATAGCGACCGCATTCCTATGGAGTTTGGCTTATGCCTTGCCAAATTTCGCTGGCGTGATCGGAGGTGAAATGCCTCATGTCGGCCTGACACTTACGATTGCCTGTATTTTACTCGGGGTGGTCTTTTTGCCCGATCGGCGCGACACACATATGGAATAGATTTGGCTGATGGCTTCATGCTTCGCCGCCATCATTGCTCAATATTGCCAAATCAATCCCCAAAGACGCCAAGAGCCCGGAATAGAGATTGCTGTAATCTGCGCTGAACAATAAATCGACATCGCCGGGCGCTACCAGCCACGCATTATCTTGTAATTCATCTTCCAATTGGCCAGGCCCCCAACCTGTATAGCCGAGGAAAAGCCGCAAATGACGAGGTCCGCGCCCACGTGAGGTTTCATTCAAGATATCTACCGACTGCGTTAAATGAATGGGTAAGCCGTCGGTCAACTCGGAGGCGGTTGGGGCATAATCATCGGAATGCAGCACATAGCCGCCATCGCCGCCAACCGGCCCGCCAAAATATACTGGCAGGTTCATCAGACCAGTTTTGGCGATTTGATTGGGTAGATTGCGCGCAACATCTCCCAAGGTCATGCCTTGGGCCGGCTGATTGACAATAAAGCCCATAGTGCCTTCGACATCATGGGCAATGATGTAAATCACAGATCGGGCGAAGCGTGTGTCCCCGATACTCGGCATAGCCAATAGGAATTGCCCGCGCAGACCCGAAATATTCTGGTTTCTTCGCATAGATTAAATCTATCAAGACTGGCACATCTCGCAAGTGTCGAGTTGTGATGAAAAGTGGGCTAAGTTGTCTGTATGAAACAATCCACCATATTGTCCATCGCGATGCTCACTATTGTCATTGTTGTGTCCGGCCTATTGACGCTGCGAGCGGAAGCCAAGTCGGGCCCTTGGGTGCAGCTTGATGCAGGGCGCATTCGCTTGGTGGCGGCGCAAATTGACCAGCAGCATTTTCTCGCGGTTGATTTTCAATTGGCCGATGGTTGGCACACTTATTGGCGCCATCCCGGAGCCAGCGGTATTGCGCCCCAATTTGAGCTGATCGCGCCATCTGATGTCACATTGAAACAAGCAATTTATCCAGCGCCAAGGTTTTTTGAAGATGGGGCCGGTGGGTTTAACGGTTATGATGGCGCCACCGGCTTTGTCTTGCCGTTTACCATTGCGCCATCTGCCGCGTCGTCGTTAGGTAAGCCGCAGTTGCTGAAATTGCGGGCGATGATTGGCGTGTGCCGCGATATATGCATTCCCTTGTCTGTTGATTTATCGCTGAATATCGACGCCGCTGGCCTGCGGCAAAAGCCTAGCCAGAAACTTATCGCCAATCTTTTGGCGCAACGCCCGCAGCCGCCATCGGACCACCTTTTTATTGCTGCTGCTGACTATGATGGGGCCAATTTATACTTGCGTATTAAAGGCAAGGCACTTCAGCAACCGCAAATCTTCATCGAGCCGACAGCCGATGATGTCATCGGCCCTCCAAGCCTGCTCACAAATACGCCGGGCGAACATATTTTTAAGCTTTCAGCTTGGTCTTCACTTGACCGCGGGCTGATTGGCCGTAAGCTAGCCATCGTCGTGCGCGATCAACATCGCGCAATTGAACAAAATATTGAGGTTATGAAGGCCTCAAACTGATTGTCATATTAACCAGAGAGAAACAAAATGAGCATTCAACCAGGTGAAAAAATTCCAAGCGCGCAACTTATGCATTTGACCGATGCCGGCCCAACGCCAATCACAACCGAAGAGCTTTTTGGTGGCAAAGCTGTTGCCCTATTTGCCCTACCGGGTGCTTTCACACCAACATGTTCGAACCAGCATTTGCCCGGCTTCGTTGAGAAATCAGAAGAATTACGCGGCAAAGGAATCGATACCATCGTTTGCCTTTCCGTCAATGACGCTTTCGTTATGGGCGCTTGGGGCAAACAACAAGGCGCCAACGGCAAAGTAATGATGGTTGGTGATGGCAATGGCGAATTAACCGAAAAACTTGGCTTGTCCATGGATGGCTCTGGTTTCGGCATGGGCCTGCGCTCGCTGCGTTATTCGATGATCGTGCGCGATGGTGTGGTTGAAACATTAAATGTCGAAAGCAACCCTGGCCAAGCCGTTGACTCAGGCGTTGACAATCTGCTGTCGCAACTCGGCTAAAGCAAATAGGGTGCCATGCCAAGACGAGCCAATTCATCGGCCCGCTCATTGCCCGGGTGCCCAGCATGACCTTTGACCCATTGCCACGTCATTTGATGGCGTTGGCATTGGGTATCAAGGGCTTGCCATAAATCGACATTCTTGACAGGTTTCTTCGCGGCAGTTTTCCAGCCGCGTTTTTTCCAATTGGCCAGCCAGCTGGTCATGCCGTCTTTGACATAAGTGCTGTCGGTGACCAAAGTTACATCACTATTGTCTGGCAAGCTTGCCAAAGCCTCAATAGCGGCTGATAATTCCATGCGATTATTGGTGGTCTGGCCCTCACCACCCTTGATTTCGGTTACTTCGTCTGGGCCTTCAATGCGCGCACCCCAACCGCCTGGGCCGGGGTTTCCAGAACACGCGCCATCAGTGTAAATTACGAACATCTCAACTCTCCAAACCGTAATCAGCCGAACTGTTTACATTTTTATGAAACCGCAAACGGCGTAGATAATCCGTCGGGTTTTTCGGGGTGACCAGCGCATCGGGCTTTTGATGTAGCCAGTCATATAAACGGGTCAACAAAAACCGCATAGCTGCACCGCTGGCCAGAATTGGCAGCGCCTGTATCTCGGCAGGTGATAATTTGCGGACACTTTGATAGCCTGCCATCAGGGCGCGGGCTTTGGTGATGTTGAAATTAATATCTGCTTCGAAACACCAAGCGTTAAGCATAATCGCCAAATCATAGGCATAAGCGTCTTCGCAGGCGAAATAAAAATCAATCAAGCCCGACACTTGGTCGTTCAGAAAAAACACATTATCGGGAAATAAGTCAGCGTGAATAATGCCGCGCGGCAAATCATGCGGCCACTGGCTAATAATGCGCTGCAATTCAACTTCGATGGTTTGGCTCAATTCTGGCACTGCCTCATCGGCACGCGGCGCGCATTGGGCAAATAATCCCGGCCATTGCGCGAAGGCGTGGCCATTGACACGGCTCAATTCAAAGCCCGCGCCGGCCAGATGCATCTGCGCCAAAGCGGCACCCACAGCGCGGCAGTGTTTGGGCTGCGGTGTCGAGACGCTGCGGCCTTCGCGGAAACTGACTAAGGCAGCAGGGCGCCCAGCCAAATTGCCATATAAGGCGCCGTCATGACGTAAAATTGGTGTTGGGCATTGAATGTCGGCGGCCGCTAAATGCTGCATCAGGCCAAGAAAAAATGGCAGATCCTTGGCTTCAACCCCAGTTTCTGTGTCTTCATATAGGGTGAGAATATATTTCGCATCCTGTGTGGTAACCAGATAGTTAGTATTCTGCACGCCGGCCTGAATGCCGCGCGCTTCTTTTAACATCGCTATGGGGTAGTCGGCCAAAAAGCCGCTTAATTCCGCATCATCAATTTTTGTATAAACCGCCATTAGTCCTGTCTTAACCCACGTGGCAGCTTAAAGTGAACATTTTCTTCCACCCCATCCAAAATTTTCACACTCAGATCAAAACGCTGTTCAAACGCTGCAATAACTTCCTGAATGATGTCCTCCGGTGCCGAGGCGCCAGCCGTAAGCCCGACATGTTGATATTGGCTGACATCATTCCATAAAATATCGTCGGCTTCGCCAATCAATCGGGCATCTTGGCAACCGCTGATGCGCGCCACTTCCACCAAACGTTGTGAGTTGGATGAATTAGGCGCACCAATGACCAAAACCATATCAACAGTTTGTGCTAAATCTTGCACCGCCTGCTGGCGATTGGTTGTGGCATAGCAAATATCTTCTTTGTGTGGCGCTGCAATATCGGGAAACCTTTGTGTCAAAATGCCGATAATGTCAGCCGTATCGGCGACGGATAAGGTGGTTTGTGTGGCATAGGCCAGCGGGCCCATCGGTGGCGTCACTTGGCGCGCGTCAGCTTCGGTCTCGATTAGGCTAATAGCTCCTTCAGGCACTTGTCCCATTGTTCCAATGACCTCTGGATGACCAGCATGCCCGATAAGCAAAATATGCCGCTTTTGTTCATAATGGCGCTCGGTCTCAATATGCACTTTGGACACCAGCGGGCAGGTTGCGTCGAGCCAATTAAGGCCGCGCGCGTCGGCTTGTTGCGGCACTGATTTCGGCACGCCGTGAGCTGAAAAAACAACGGGTCGGTCATCTGGCACTTGCGAGACTTCATCGACAAACACCGCCCCCATGCCCGCTAAACGGTCAACCACACGGCGGTTATGGACAATTTCGTGACGCACATAGACGGGCGCGCCATATTTTTGCAATGCGCGCTCGACAATCTGCACGGCCCGATCTACTCCGGCGCAAAATCCGCGCGGTTGGGCGAGGGTCAGTTGCATGGATGGCTTGTTTGTCGGCGAGGTTGGCACGGGGTTCCTGACTGTTACGTTGAGACAGATAAATAATGACCTATGCATGGGTTCTGCGCAAACACATATCGGAGGTTTAGGCTTGCGTCAAAGCGCGCACAGGGGTAACAAAATACCTATGAAAATTTTGTATCCTCGTCACATGTTAATTCTCATCTTGCTTCCTTTTCTTGCCGCTTGCGGCGCTTCGGAGAGCCTTACGAGAAGTCAATGTCCACCGATTTATCTCCTGTCGACAGCTGAAGTGCTGCCAGTGGATAATGCCGAAGTGGCGCGTCTGACAGATGTTGGAATCGCCTGTGCAAAAGACACAGATGCAGGGGTGTTTTTGGCCGAGGTCAGAGTTTCGGGCGCGGCACAGGCTAATGATGTGCGCCTGCCTATATTTATCGCCGTGCTGTCGGCTGAGGGGCAAGTGATCGCTCGCAGTCAAACAGTGATTGAGGCAGATGCGGGCAGTTTTTCGGAAAAACTATCAGATGTTGAGTATGGCAAAATCGACGACGGCCCAAAAGCCAATCGTTTGGTTGTTGGGTTTGTCCTCAACGAGGCGCAATTATTGCAAAATCGCGAAGGCTGGCTGAAAGCCATGGGACTCAAATAGCCATTCCCCGGCCGCCGGTGTTTCATACACAGTTTTTTAAGATGATTTTTTTTACAGAGTTTGACTCCGGACGACTCTGACGTATTTTATGAGAACAGATGACCCGCACGGGAGAAGCTGTCTTTACGACAGTGCCGAAGGAGCAACCGCTCTCGGAAACTCTCAGGCAAAAGGACCGTGTGGCGATGTAACTCTGGAAAGCAGATCCATTGGATCTCACCGACGGGGTAAGGCATAGTAAATGCCGAAATCTCTCAGGTTCAAGCGACAGAGGAGAGCGTGGATTGGAATGAACCAGTCTATGTTTTTGGAGTCGCGCTTTGACAAACGAAAACTCACCCTCCGAGCCGGTTTTGCAGCGCACGCCGTTGCATGGCTTGCATATTGAACAAGGTGCCAAAATGGTGCCTTTCGCTGGCTATGATATGCCGGTGCAATATGGCTTGGGGGTTTTGGGTGAGCATTTACATACGCGCGAAAAAGCCGGTCTGTTTGATGTCTCGCATATGGGCCAAGCCCGCCTTGTGCCGCTCAACCCCGAAGATGACGCGGCGGTTTTATTCGAACAATTAGTGCCCGGTGGCATTCAAACGCTGAAACATGGGCATATTCGCTATAGCCAATTAACCAATGACCAAGGCGGCATTCGCGATGATTTAATGGCCACGCGGTTTGGTCATGAATTGTGGCTGGTGGTTAATGCTGCCTGCAAACAAGATGATTTCGCCCATATCGCATCGTGCCTCAGTGGCCACGCGACGCTTGAGGTTCAAGATCGCGCGCTAATAGCTCTGCAGGGGCCGGAAGCGGTCACGGTTCTGGCACGGTTTATCGACGGGGCTGCCGATTTGCGCTTCATGCAAGCCGCTTGGCTAAGCTGGCAGGGCGCCGATGTCCTAGTCTCGCGCTGCGGCTATACAGGCGAGGATGGTTTTGAAATTTCAATTGCCAATCAACAGGCTGAAGCTTTTGCCTCGGCGCTTTTGGCGGAAACTGAAGTTGAAGCGATTGGCCTTGGTGCCCGCGATAGTTTGCGTCTTGAAGCCGGTCTCTGCCTCTATGGTCATGATATTGACACCAGCACGACGCCGGCAGAAGCCGATCTTCTATGGTCGGTGCCCAAGCGCCGCCGCGAGGAAGCGAATTTTCCTGGCGCGGCGATTGTTAATCAACAAATTAGCGATGGCGTGCGCCGCCGACGTGTTGGCATTCAACCGCAAGGCCGCGCACCGGCTCGCGAGGGCACAGAGGTGCAAAACAGCGCCGGTCAGACCATTGGTACGATCACCAGCGGCGGCTTTGCCCCCAGTCTTGGGGCGCCAATTGCCATGGGATATGTCGCTGCCGAAGCCAGTCAAATTGGAACCGAAGTTCAGTTAATCGTGCGGGGTAAGCCGATGCCCGCCATTGTCACCGCACTACCATTTGTGCCGCAACGCTATGCTAAGGGATAGAAAATGAGCAAAAAATTTACCAAAGACCATGAGTGGATCAGCCTTGATGGCGATATTGCAACCGTTGGCATCACCGCCTATGCGCAAGAGCAATTGGGTGACGTCGTGTTTGTCGAAGTGCCTGAAGCCGGCCGCCAAGTGTCGCAGGGAGACGACGCGGCGGTGGTTGAAAGTGTAAAAGCGGCGAGTGAAGTTTACGCGCCCTTGAGTGGGGAAGTGGTCGAGGGCAATGGCGCCTTGGAAGCCAATCCTGAACTTGTCAATCAGTCACCAGACGAAGACGGCTGGTTTTTCAAAATGACATTATCCGACGCTGGTCAATTGGACGAGCTGATGGATGAGGCGGCCTATCAGGCCTTTGTGAAGGAGCTTGGCTAATGCGCTATTTACCGCTTACTCAAACCGATCGCCAAGACATGCTGGCGACGATTGGTGCGGCGTCGGTTGATGATTTATTCGTCGACGTGCCGCATGCGGCCCACCGTGCTGAGAATGTAGACCTGCCCCGCCATCAAAGCGAAATGCAGGTCGAGCGGCAATTGGCGGCGATGGCAAATAAAAACACCAGCGCCTCGCAGGTGCCGTTCTTCTGCGGCGCCGGTGCTTATAAACACCATGTGCCGGCCACGGTTGACCATATTATTCAACGTTCTGAGTTTCTCACCAGCTACACGCCCTATCAGCCTGAGATTACCCAAGGCACGCTCCAATATTTATTTGAGTTCCAAACCCAAGTGTCAGAATTGACCGGCATGCCGGTGGCCAATGCGTCCATGTATGATGGCTCGACCGCCGCCGCCGAAGCCGTGCTTATGGCGCATCGGGTAACCCGCAAAACGCGGGCGGTATTATCTGGTCGTTTGCATCCGCATTACACCGCGGTGATTGAAAACCTATCAGAAATGGGTGGTTTCCATGTTGCGCAAACGCCGTTGCAGTTTGATGATTTGGGCAATGATGATGTCTTGGCAATGATTGATGACGACACCTCATGCGTGGTTATTCAAAACCCTGATTTCTTCGGCAATGTTTCAGATTTCTCGGCCTTGGCCGCAAAAGTGCAGGAAAAAGGTTGTTTGCTGATTGCCGTTGTGCCGGAAGTGCTATCGCTGGGCTTATTGAAACGCCCGGGCGATATGGGCGCCGATATCGTGGTGGGCGAGGGGCAAAGCCTTGGTAATGGTTTGAATTTTGGCGGCCCTTATGTCGGCCTGTTTGCCGCGCGCGAAAAACACATACGGCAAATGCCCGGTCGGCTATGCGGCGAAACCGTCGATGCTGATGGCAAGCGCGGTTTTGTGCTGACACTATCGACGCGCGAACAGCATATTCGCCGTGATAAGGCGACCTCAAATATTTGCACCAATTCGGGCCTGTGCTCTCTGGCCTTCACCGCCCATATGACGCTGCTTGGCGGGCAAGGTTTGCGGCATTTGAGCAAACTCAATCACGCTCGTGCGGTGCAACTGGTTGAGGCTCTGACGTCGGTCGACGGGGTGAGCTTGATCAATCGTGCTTTCTTTAATGAATTCGCCATAAGACTGCCGCGGCCTGCCAATGAGGTTGTTGAAGCCTTGGCCGATAAAGGCGTTTTAGGGGGTGTGCCGGCATCGCGCTTGCTTCCGCATGGCCATGTCGATGACGTGCTGATTGTGGCGGCAACGGAAGTGACCACAGACGAAGATATAGTCGCCTATCAACAGGCTTTGCAGGAGGTGTTATCATGAGCACGACGAAGCAAACATATTCCGGCAATCAAGGGCTGGTTCTTGAAGAAGCACTGATTTTCGAAATTGGTGTGGTCTCGAAATGTGGTGTCGATATGGAAGCGATTCCCGACACTGGCTCGATGCTGGGTGATTGCGCGGCTGAGCAAGCGGTCGATTTGCCTGGCTTGAGCGAGCCAGAAGCAATGCGCCATTATGTGCGCCTGAGCCAGAAAAACCACTCAATTGATGCGGGACTTTATCCGCTCGGCTCATGCACAATGAAGCACAATCCGCGCTTGAACGAGAAAATGGCGCGCCTACCGGGCTTTGGTGACATCCACCCCTTGCAACCACAATCAAGCGTGCAGGGAGCTTTGCAATTAATGGATACGCTGGCCCATTGGCTAAAAACGCTGACCGGTATGCCAGCGGTGGCGTTGTCGCCAAAAGCGGGAGCTCATGGCGAGCTTTGCGGCATGATGGCGATCCGCGCGGCGATTGAAGCCAAAGGTGAATTGGAAACGCGTAAACGCGTGCTGGTACCTGAATCGGCGCATGGCACCAATCCGGCAACAGCCGCTCTTTTGGGCTTTAAGGTTGATGGCATTCCTGCCGATGCTGACGGGCGGGTTGATTTGCAAGCCTTCAAAGCCAAGTTGAACGAAAACGGTGGCCAAGACGTCGCCGCTATTATGCTCACCAACCCAAACACATGCGGCTTGTTCGAGCGCGATATTATCGAGATAGCTGATGCGCTGCATGAAGTGGGGGGCTATTTCTACTGTGATGGCGCCAATTTCAACGCCATTGTTGGCCGTGTGCGGCCCGGCGATTTGGGGGTTGATGCAATGCATATTAATTTGCACAAAACTTTCTCGACCCCACATGGCGGCGGTGGCCCAGGTTCTGGCCCGACCGTTTTGTCAGATCGTCTCGCCGCCTTTGCGCCGCTTCCTTTTGTGGTGGATGACGGCGATGGCTTCAAACTCATTGAGGATGCCAGCCAAACCGATCAGCCAAGTTTTGGTCGCATGGTGGCGTTTCACGGACAGATGGGCATGTTTGTCCGCGCCCTGTCTTACATGATGAGCCATGGTTCCGACGGTCTACGGCAGGTCGCCGAGGATGCGGTTCTCAATGCCAATTACGTGCTGGCCAGTTTGAAAGATTTGATGAGCGCGCCATTCAATGGCCCGTGCATGCACGAAGCACTTTTCGACGATGGCTTTTTGAAAGGCACGGGCATTGATACGCTTGATTTTGCAAAAGCGATGATTGACGAGGGCTATCACCCAATGACCATGTATTTCCCGCTGGTGGTTCATGGCGCCATGTTGATTGAACCAACTGAAACCGAAAGCAAAGCAACGCTCGATTTGTTCATTGGCACCATGTGCGATTTGGTGGCCGGTGCGAAATCCGGTGATCTTGCACGCTTCAAACAAGCCCCTGAACTGGCCCCGCGACGGCGTCTCGATGAAACGCTGGCGGCGCGCAATCCGGTGTTGCGCTGGCGCCAGCCTGAGCCAGATGCGCAAGTGACGGGTCAAGCGGCCGAGTAGCCGTATGGCGCTGAATTGGCAGCTTGAATTTGACCAAGGCTGGCCTGATGTGCCGGTGTGCGGCGTCGATGAAGCCGGACGCGGCCCATGGGCAGGGCCGGTCACGGCGGCAGCGATTGTGTTGCCAGCCGGTTTTGATCTGGGCGTGGATGACAGTAAAAAACTGACGGAGAAAACCCGCGAGCGTCTGTTCGACGATTTACTGCGCCTGCCGCATGGCATTGGTTTTGCCAGCGTCGAAGAGATTGATGAGATGAATATTTTGCAGGCGACATTTTTAGCCATGCGGCGCGCCGTCGAAGCCATGTCGGTGACCCCGGCTTATATTTTGGTTGATGGCAATCGTTTGCCGGCATGGGATTATCCATCGCAAGCGATTATTGGTGGCGATGGCGTGTCCCCGTCTATCGCTGCGGCTTCGATTTTGGCGAAAGTCGCGCGCGACCGCTTGATGCGGCAATTGCATGGAGCATTTCCGCAATATGGTTGGGCCAGCAATAAAGGTTATGGGGCCAAAGCCCATAGCGAGGGTCTGGCGCAACATGGGGTGAGCCCGCATCACCGAAAATCCTATGCACCAATCCGCAAGATATTGGGGCAAGAATAGGCGAAACACCCCCTATATAGCCCCTGTGGGCTCCTTTGTGGATAAGATGAAAATATATAAGCCATTGGAATCTTTGTGCTATTGACGCCGACTCCGGGATGACTCATGGTGGCGGCATGACAGAAAAAGCCATTCACAAACCAGCCGCCGCAGTGCAACTGCCTCGTGATACAATTTTGCAGGGAGATTGCCTGGCGCAAATGCGCGCCTTACCTGATGGCTGCGTTGATTTGGTGTTCGCTGATCCACCATATAATTTGCAGTTGAAGGGCGATTTACATCGCCCCGACCAAAGCAAAGTCGATGCGGTTGATGATGATTGGGATAAATTCGACAGTTTCGCTGCCTATGATGCGTTCACCCGCGACTGGCTGAGAGAGGCCAAACGTTTGTTGAAGCCAACGGGCACGCTTTGGGTGATTGGCAGCTATCACAATATTTTCCGCGTTGGCACAGCCTTACAAGATCTCGGCTACTGGGTGCTGAACGATATTATTTGGCGTAAATCCAATCCGATGCCGAACTTTCGCGGAACCCGTTTTGCCAATGCTCACGAAACGCTTATTTGGGCGGCCCGCGATGAGGGGCAAACCGGCTATACATTTAACTATCAGGCGATGAAGGCATTGAACGAGGATGTGCAAATGCGGTCTGATTGGACACTGCCCATTTGCAATGGTGGCGAGCGCATCAAAAATACCACGGGGCAAAAATTGCATCCGACGCAGAAACCTGAAAGCCTGCTGCACCGTGTGCTTTTATCGTCCACCAATCCGGGTGATATTGTCTTGGATCCGTTTTTCGGCACGGGCACGACCGGCGCCGTGGCCAAACAATTGGGACGCCATTTTATTGGTATCGAGGCCGAAGCTGATTATGCCGAAGCGGCGATGCAGCGCATCGGGCGGGTTAAACCCTTAGATGTTGACAGTTTGACGGTTACTCAATCAGCTAAACAATTGCCGCGTGTGCCCTTCGGCACATTGGTTGAGCGCGGTTTGGTCAAGCCAGGGACACAATTATTTGGTCCAGCGCGGCGTTATCAAGCGCGCGTGCGGGCTGACGGCAGCGTTAAATTAGGGCAACAAAAAAATGCCCCAACGGGCTCAATTCATAAAATGGGTGCCGCCGCGCAAGGCGCACAAGCCTGCAATGGCTGGACTTTTTGGCACGTCGCCGACGGCGATCAGCTGGTGCCAATTGATAATTTGCGGCAAAAAATTCGCGACGAAGTTTAAGCTAAAACCAAGTTAGCAATCTTCCGCATGACGCTCGGCAAAGCCTCATCTGCAAAGTCGCGCGGGTTGACCCATTGATAGCCATCAGGTTCACGAAAGCCGAGCGGGGCAGTTTGTGCTTCGACCTTCAGCGTTAGGCGAAAATGGGTAAACACATGCACCACTTCGTCGCTGAGTTTGCTCCAATTGGCTGGTAAAAAATCTGGCAATTGCGTGTCATTTTGAGGATCCCATCCGCGCGAGGGAAACATCAACATGCCGCCCAATAGGCCTTTATTGGGCCGTCGCGCCATCAACACCTCATGCGCATTATTTTCCAACCAAAACACGGTGCCAGCGCGTTCTGGCTTAGGCTTTTTCGGTGCCCGTCGTGGCAGGCTCTCGGCTATGCCTTGTTGATGGGCCTGACACCTATCTTGCCATGGGCAGGCCGGGCAATTGGGACGTTTAGGGGTGCAAATACTTGCTCCCAAATCCATCATCGCTTGCGCGAAATCGCCGGGTCGCTGTGCCGGCACCAGCGTTTGATTAAACGCCTTGATGGGTTTCTTGAGCGCGGGTAGCGGCGTTGTGTCAGCGCTGATGCGCGATAACACCCGCTCAATATTGCCGTCGACTGGCGCCGCAGGTTGATTAAACGCAATCGCTGCTATGGCTGCCGCTGTATACGGGCCGATACCCGGCAAAAGCTGCAAGTCGGCCTCGGTTTCGGGAAACTTGCCGTCTAAGCGAGTGCTGATGTGGCGCGCGCAGGCATGTAAATTGCGGGCCCGCGAATAATAGCCTAGCCCAGCCCATGCCGCCATCACCGACGGCTCGGGGGCTGCGGCTAGTTTTTGAACGGTTGGAAATAACCGCAGAAATTTTTCAAAATAGGGTTTGACCGTTGTCACAGTGGTTTGTTGTAACATGATTTCAGACAGCCAGACATGATAGGGGTCGGGCGTCTGACCGGCCACCGCACGCCATGGCAGGGTGCGGGCGTGTTGGTCATACCAAGACAGTAATTCGGATGCGGGCGACATGGTCATTGTGCTATGCTAACCAAAATTAACTGAGGAGCAAGTCGCCAAAAATGGCCACGAAACCACCTGAATTCAAACGCGATATTCCAGCGACTCAACCAGCACGCGGTTTTCAAGGTCGGTCGGTTGGTGCGGTGTTGGGCAAGATTATTGCTCCGACCATGCGCAAGCGCGGTTTTCGCGAAATTGATATTTTGGCGCATTGGCCAAATATTGTTGGAGAGCATATTGCCGCTTTGTCTTGCCCAGAGCGAATTAGTCGGCGTGGCGCTGATGGCGCGGTTTTGCTGGTTCGCGTCGAAGGCGCCATGGCTTTGGAAGTGCAGCACATGTCGCCGTTGATTCTCGAACGCCTTAATCAGCATTACGGGGCTGGCTCCATTGCCAAAATATCAATCATTCAAGGGCCATTGCCTTTGGCGCCGCCTCAAAAGAAAAATCGGGCGCCGGACGCTGATGAGCTGGCCGAGGCAGAAAAAGCCTTGGTTGCTCTTCCGAGTGGTCGATTGAAACAGGCTTTGGCTCGATTGGGCGCGCGTATTGCCCGCCGCGAAAAGGCTGGCGGGTAAAAGTTTTCCACAAGCGCGGGCAAAAGCCGTTGTTTAGCTCCCGCGAATGGCGTCGGCTGGTTTATACTGGAATCATCAAGTCGATTCGGTTGCCCTGCGCGGCGTATTGGCGAGTATTGCAGGAGAATTAAATGTCACAACAAAATAAAATCATCATCGGCGTTCTCGTCGCAGTACTTATTTTGCTTGGTGCGTATATGTTGGCACCATCGCAAGACCAACAGGCTGAAAACCTTGCCTCCGGCGCCACTGTACAAGATTCATCACCAGCCGAAGTCGCCGGTGATTTGGGTGCTCTTGATCGCCCCAACCCGCTTGGCGAAATTGAACTGGGCGACCCAAATGCGCCAGTAACAATTGTCGAATATTCGTCTCTAACCTGCGGCCACTGCGGTGCTTTTCACACCAAGACATTGCCTCTATTGAAAGAAAAATATGTCGAAAAAGGTTTAGTGCGTTTTAAGTTCCGGCCATTCCCATTCGACTCATACGCCACCGCCGGCGCAATGTTGGCGCAATGCGTGGCTCCGAAACAGCGCGTGGCGTTCTTAGATATTTTATTCCAGCGTCAAGGCCAGTGGCTGAGTAGCGAGAAGCCTATTGAGAATTTGCAGTCCTTGGCGCGCCAAGCTGGCCTGTCGGAAGGCGATTTTGTTGTGTGCTTGAAAGACGAGAACATCTTGAACGGCGTTCGAGAAATGCAAAAAGCGGCTTCAGACGAGCTCGGTGTGCGCTCAACCCCAACCTTCTTCATCAATGGCACCATGCTTGAGGGCAATCTACCGGTCGAAGAATTTGACGCGTTGATTATTCCTAATCTGCCAGCCGACGCAGCTAATTAAGAGGGGCCAAAGCCATGAAATTTGATCGCTTGCGTCTTTCCGGTTTTAAGTCTTTCGTCGATCCGGTCGATCTCGATATTCTGCCGGGCATGACAGGCGTTGTTGGCCCTAATGGGTGCGGCAAATCAAATTTGCTGGAAGCCTTGCGTTGGGTGATGGGTGAAACATCCTATAAATCCATGCGTGGATCGGGCATGGAAGACGTTATTTTCTCTGGCACCAATGCACGCGCCTCGCGCAATCATGCTGAGGTAATGCTGGTGTTAGGTAATCAAGAACGCGACGCACCGGCTGAATATAATGATGGCGACACGCTTGAAGTAACGCGCCGAATTGAGCGCGATGCTGGCTCCGCCTATCGCATTAATGGGCGCGATGTGCGGGCCCGTGACGTGCAGCTTTTATTCGCTGATGCTTCGTCAGGTGCGCGGTCGAATTCGCTGGTGAAGCAAGGCCAAATTGGCGAACTGATTAGCGCTAAGCCAGAAGCGCGGCGGCTCATTCTAGAGGAGGCTGCGGGTATTTCTGGTCTACATTCGCGCCGCCATGAAGCTGAACTTCGGCTGCGGGCAGCCGATAGTAATTTAGAAAAACTTGACGACACGCTGACCTCGCTAGAGACGCAATTGCGTCAGCTCAAAAGACAAGCGCGCCAAGCCAGTCGCTATAAAGGCATTTCTGGGCAAATTCGCGAAGTTGAAGCATTGGCACTGCATTTGCGTTGGCAACAAGCACAGGATTTGGTCGAGAAAAGCGAAAGCGAGCTAATCGATATTCGCAAGCAAGTCAGCGAAGCGACCAGCCTCGCGAGTGCCGCCAATACTGCGCAAATTGAGGCTCAACTGGCTTTGCCAGATTTGCGCAATAAAGAGGTTGAAGCGGCTACGGCGTTACGCCGTTTGACAGTCGAGCAAGAGGGGCTAAACACTGAAATGCGTCGGGCCGAAGAAATGATTGCCCGACTGAACGCGCAAATCGCCACAGTTCAACAAGATAGTGCCCGCGAGCAGGCAGCTTTGGCCGAAGCCGAACAGCAATTAACTGCCCTTGATGAGGAAGAAAAAACCATACGCGCCAGTATTTCTGACGATGAAAGTGCGGCCGAAAAATCAGCCAGTGAACAAGTTGATTTGGCGCGCCAAGCTTTGGATGAGGCGCAGAAAACATTTGATGATGCTAATGCTAAAGCGGCTGAGTTCCGAGCGCGTCAACAGGCTTTTGAATCCAATATCGCCAGCAATGAGGCGCGTCAGCGTCGCTTACAAGATGAGCAAACCAAGGTTGAAAAAGCGCGCGCCTACATTAAAGACGAGATGATGGCTGACTTTGATCTGGTCGCGCGACAAAGAGAAGTTGAAGATTTAGCGCAACAATATCAAGACGCCAGTGAAGCCTTGGCCGCCGCAGAAGAAAATTACCGCGCCGCCCGCGATGCCCAGCAAGCAGCCAGTGAGCCGTCACGTGAAGCGCGTGCTGTGCTGGAACGTTTGGTGGGCGAGCGCGATGCATTGGCTGCCTTATTCGCCAATGCCGATGATGCCGATTATCCGGCCTTGCTCGATAAAGTCAGCGTCGACAATGGATATGAAGCGGCTTTGGGTGCGGCGCTGGGTGATGATCTGCAAGCCTCGTCGGAAACTGGCGCGCCAAGTTTTTGGCAGGCTATTGGCACGAAAGCAGCGGAACAAGAATTGCCACAGGGCGTCAATTCACTGGCACAATTTGTGTCGGGCACGAATTTACTACAACGCAGCCTGTCGCAGGTTGGGCTGGTTGATCAAGCCGATGGCGCGCGCCTGCAAAGCGCTTTATTGCCCGGCCAGCGACTGGTTTCCAAACAAGGCGATGTGTGGCGCTGGGATGGCTATTGCGCGACAGCCGATGCGCCCACCGCAGCGGCCAAAAGCTTGGCGCAACGCAATCGATTGGAGCAATTGGTTGGCGACATTGAGACCGCCGAAGGCAAGGCGGATGCCGCCTATGAAACCGTTGAGGCGGCACGGTTGGCTTTTGAAACCGCTGCCCAAGCGCAAGATAGCTGCCGCCTTACGGCACAAAATTTACAGCAAGAATTAACTTCGGCGCAAAAACAATTGGCGCAGGCCGAAGCTGGTGTGGCAACGCAAAATGCCAAACTGAACGCATTGGAAACCGCCCAGGCACGTTTGCTGTCTGATATGGATGAAGTGGCAAAACTGGAAGCGGTTGCGCAATCTGATTTGCAAGCCATGGGTGATGCCGCCGGTCTCGAGCAGGCCGTTGCCGCCGCCCGTGAACTGTTGGATGAGGGGCGCGCGCGCCATGCTGAAGCGCAAGCCAGTTTGCGCGGTTTGCAAAGCCAGCGCGAAGCACGCGATGCGCTTTTGCTACGGTTAACAGCCGACAAAACCCTTTGGGAACAGCGCCGTGAGGCCTCGACCGCGCAAGTGGCGGCGTTGAAAGACCGGTTGGAAGCCAATGTTGGTGAATTGCGCAAATTTGAAGCCGAGCCAAAGCAATTGGCTGAAAAGCGCAATGCGCTGGTTGATTTGATTGCCGAGGCCGAAAGCAAGCGACAAATTGCGGCTGATCAGCTCAATGAGGCCGAGAAAAACAATGCCGAGGCTGATAAATTGGCTCGTGAAACTCAGGCCATTGTCTCGCAAACGCGCGAATCGCAAGCGCGTTTGGAAGCAACGCTCGATGCCAATAAAACCCGTCTTGATGAGACCGGCCAACGAATTAGAGAAGCGTTGCGCATTGAGCCGCAGCAAGCTCTGGCGGTTTCAGGCCATGACGTTGAAAAACCTTTTCCCGATGTCGAGAGCATGGAAAGCAAGCTTGAAAAATTACGCCGCGAGCGCGAAAACCTCGGTGGGGTAAATTTACGGGCTGAAGAAGAAGCAACAGAGATTGCCGCGCAAATTGAAACCTTGACCGGCGAGCGCGATGACTTGTCAGCCGCGATCAATAAATTGCGCCACGGTATTGGCCAGTTGAATCGCGAGGGGCGGCAACGCTTATTGGCGGCTTTTGATACAGTAAACGGCCATTTTGGACGCCTGTTCTCGCAATTATTCGGCGGCGGTTCGGCCAGTCTGAAATTGACCGAAAGCGACGACCCCTTACAGGCTGGTTTGGAAATTATTGCTCATCCGCCCGGCAAAAAGCCACAAGTCATGTCGCTATTATCGGGTGGTGAGCAGGCCTTGACCGCCATGGCTCTGATTTTTGCGGTATTTTTGACCAATCCATCGCCGATTTGCGTCTTAGATGAGGTCGACGCCCCGCTTGATGATGCCAATGTGGAGCGTTTCTGCAATTTGGTGAAAGAAATTTCCGAACAAACCGGCACCCGTTTTCTGGTCATCACCCACCATGCATTGACCATGGCGCGAATGGACAGATTATTCGGCGTGACCATGCAAGAACGCGGCGTAAGCCAACTTTTATCGGTTGATTTGACGACGGCGGAACAATTTGCCGAAACTGGCCGCGACAAAATCGCATCCTCTGGAGAAAATGAAGCTAAATCAGTGGGTTAGAATATGTCCTACGGCTTGACAATCGGATGTTCTGAAAGTAGTGTGCGCCTCATCTGGATCGCAGAATTCTGCGCTTTTCGGGGACATGAATGAAACCGAAAAATCATCAGCCAGCAAATGATTGCCAAGATAAGCGTGATCGTCTGTCAGCTCTTGAAAGCGATATTTCTGAGATCCGGAAACGGCGGCAGCCGGTGCAGGAAAATCGCGCCAATGCGTCTATGCTAGGACTAGCGTGGCGCTTAACCATAGAAATGCTGGTTGGCATTGGGGTTGGTGGATATCTGGGCTGGTGGCTTGATCAGGCGATGGGCACCAAGCCGATTATGATGTTGGTGTTGCTGATTCTGGGTATGGCAGCCGGACTACTGAATTCAGTCCGCACGGTTAGCGACATGCGCCGGAAGCTGGACGAGAAAGATTTATCGGCCCAAAACGGGTCAGAGGATGAGGAGTAGAGCGTGGCAGGCAAGACGACTAATGCTGAAGGTGGCGCCGGCATCGATCCGATGCACCAGTTTGAGGTGCATGCGCTTTTTGATCTTCCAACGATTGCAGGCATTGATACTTCTTTCACCAACTCTTCCCTTTGGATGGTGATTGCCGTCAGCCTCATCACCGTATTTATGACAGCGGCTTCGCGCGGCACATCTTTGGTGCCGGGGCGCATGCAGTTAATGGGCGAACTGGCCTATAGTTTCGTTGCCAATATGATTAAAGAAAATATCGGCACGGAAGGCATGCGTTTCTTCCCGTTCATTTTCTCGCTGTTCATGTTTATTTTGTTCTGCAACATGCTAGGCATGCTGCCTTACAGCTTTACCGTTACCAGCCATTTGATTGTGACTTTCGCTCTGGCGGCCACCGTCTTTATTTTGGTGACTTTGGTTGGTTTTGCCCGTCACGGTATTGGCTTTTTGAAGCTGTTCGTGCCATCAGGCATTCCGGTTGTTTTATTGCCACTTCTGGTGGTCATTGAATTGATTTCCTATCTTACACGCCCCGTTAGCCTGTCTGTTCGTTTGTTCGGCAATATGATGGCAGGGCATACAATGCTGAAAATTTTTGGCGGTTTCGTTGTCGGTCTTGGCTCGGCCGGATTGATACCGCTGGCTATTGCGCCATTTGCGCTCATGGTCGCTTTTACAGGGTTAGAATTATTGATTGCTGGGCTGCAGGCCTATGTTTTCACAATCTTGACCTGTATTTATCTCAACGAAGCCATCCACATGGACCATTAACCATACGACTTAATTCACTTTAACGCCCACGGGCACATTTGGAGACTAAAATCATGGAAGCAGAAGCAGCAAAATATATTGGCGCCGGTATCGCGTGTATCGCTCTAGCAGGTGCAGGTATCAGCATTGGTACAATTTTCGGTAATTTCCTTTCCGGCGCATTGCGCAATCCATCAGCCGCTCAGGGTCAATTCCCGAACCTGCTGTTGGGCTTTGCTCTTGCAGAAGCGACTGGCCTGTTTGGTCTGATTATCGCGCTTATCCTGCTGTTTGTTGTCTAATCAACAAACCCAGTTTAACCGTTAAGACGCTCATAGGATTCTAAGGAGGCCGCGATGCCGCAGCTCGATCCATCCACTTTCGGTTCCCAGCTATTTTGGCTGGCCGTAAGTTTTGTCACGCTTTATGTGGTGCTTTCAGTGCTGGTGTTGCCGCGCATTGGGGCGACCATGGCCAAGCGAAGCGAACAATTGGATGGCGATCTTGCCGAAGCAGAAGCGCTGCGTGCGAAAGCCGAGGCCGCCCTAGAAGCCTATGAAGAAGCCCTCGCTCAGGCCCGCACCAAAGCGCTCGTTGTCGCGCAAACCATGCGGGCTGAGGTGCAGGCTGAAACAGCACGTCAAAAAGCCGAGTTGGATGCGAAATTGGCCGAAGAGGCCGCCGCAGCAGACAGCCGGTTGGCGGCAACGCGGGAAGCAGCTTTAGCTGGTTTGCGCGACGCGGCCAAAGATATTGTTGGCGAAGTGATGTTGTCCATCGGTGTCGATCAGGCCGATGATAAATCTGTAGAAGCAGCTCTTGATGCTGCCAGCGGACGGTGATCTTTATGTTTGATGAAAGTTTTTTCGTAGCACTGTCATTTGCCACCGTTATTGGCGCCTTTATTTACATCGGCCTTCCACGCCGCGTGATGAAGGGGCTGGATGACAAAGCGGCAGCCATCGCGGAAGAGTTAAACCAAGCCAAAGCCTTGCGCGAGCAAGCGGCAAAAGTTTTGGCTGACTACGAAAAGCAGCGCAAACAGGCCGAAAAACAGGCTGACGAAATCATCAACCAAGCCAAAGCCAGCGCTGAGCGCACGGCTGAGGAAACCAAAGTGGCGATGCAAGCGCAAATGCAGCGTCGGGCCGCTCAGGCAGAATTGAAAATTGCTCGTTCGGAAGAGCAATTGATGAAAGAAGTGCGCGCGGCGATTACCGATTTGGCGGTAGATGCGGCAGCTCAGCTCGTGGCGTCTGGCTTGTCAGCCGATAAAGCCAAACAATTGGTTGACCGCAACATCGCCGACTTGCCTACAAATCTACAATAATTTTAAGCTTTAATTGCCGACACTGCCGGACTTTGAGCTGACACTTGGAGCGGGGCTTTGCTCTGCGTCTGCGCTATTTTTGTCCATGGCGTTATACATCGGCCAGCTTTCAGCCGCCAAAATGCGCTGGCTTGTCGCTTCTTGTTGTAGGCGATTGCGGTAAATCCATAGATTGGTCATGACTTTGTGAATATAGCCGCGCGTCTCGGGCGCTGGTAGGCTCTCGATGAACAGCAGCGGGTCGTTGACATCGTCAAGTTCACGCTGCCAACGGCGCACATTGCCCGGCCCGCCATTATAGGCGGCCAGAGCCAATATCAGGTTTTTGTTGAAATATTTCTCGCTCATCAACAGTCCGAGATATTTTTGCCCAAGCACCAGATTGGTCTCAGCATCCAATAATTGGTCGCGCCCATGGCGTCTGGAAAAGCTGCGGTCGCCGGAAATAAAGGCGGCGGTTTGCGGCATGATTTGCATCAGACCGCGGGCGCCAGCATGCGATTTGGCACGCGCTTTGAAGCGGCTTTCTTGGCGAATAAGAGCCAGCAGTAAAGCCCGATCAAGGCTTAACTCTTCCGATGTTGGCAAGACCGGATAACTACTTTCATAGAGCGACACAGGTAAACCCACGCCCAACTGCGTGCCAAGACGATTGGCCAAGGCTAATTGCGCCGCCGGATAATCATTTTCACGCGCATAAGACAGCAAGGTCCGCGCTTCCTTATCATTCAGCCGTTCTTGCAAATATAGTAGTTCCAATTCGGCTAATTCCGGTTGATCCGCGTCGCGTAGCAATTGCGCCCTGCGCAGGGCTGGATGGTGGGCAAATAAATTGCCAGTTGCGTCATCGGCTCTGTGCCAGTCGATTGGCAGGCCATTGGTCACATGCTGCACCGCAAGAAGGCCGTAAAAATGTGCGCCACTGGACGCCGCAGCATCGAAATGTTGCTCGGCTTCAACAATTTTACCTTGCTGGCGCAAGCCTCGCGCCGCCCAATAGGAGGCCTGCGCGCGTAATGCATTGCTAGCTGAAGGATTCTTAGCCAAAAACTCAAAATGGGTAACGGCAAGGTCAGTGTCGCCCAGTCGATAGGCCGCCAGTCCGGCATGCCAATCGGCCAATTGCACATATTTGCGGCTTTTGGCGGCCTCGCGTGCCAGCTTGAGCGCAATCTCAACCTTGCCCTCAATGTAATAGCTGCGGGCAATCAGTGACTTGAGAAAGTCGGTTTCATAATCGCTGAGGCGCCGCTTTTGCGACGACTGTGAAATATAACGAAGGGCTTGGGTTGGCCGCTCTTTTTGTACCAAGGAGGTCACATGAGCTTTGATGCGGCGACTACTATTGCTTTTGAACAACGGCGAGGCGGCGCGTGCTGTGCCTCCGAAATAGACTCGCGCGGGTGGTTTCTTGGCCATGGATACGCCGCGTGGGCGTCTCTTTTCCGCCAATTTATAAGCCCGCCAAGCATTCGGGTGATCGGCGTATTGTTTCAACCAGTCGCGCAGCTCTGACCATTTGGCGCGATATCCGGTTGGGTGCATATAACGCTGATAAAGCACATGGCCAATCAATAAGTCATCGTCGAGTTGTTTAATCAGACGGTCGGCTCGAGTCCATTTGGCGTCTTCTTGTAGGGTGAAAATCTCATCATACAGCACATCATCAGGCACTCTGTCGGGTGGCAGGTAATTGGGCCGCGGTGCCGGCACATAGGTGACCGCATGGGCTGGCGTAACGGCAACGAAGAAAATACCGGCAAGGGCGATAAATAGCCCATAGCGCAAAATAGTGAGGTGCCTAATCACGAGCTGGCCTCCGCTAAGCGCGCCTTGAAAGCACATAAATCAGCCCACATATCGGCCTTGGTCTCTGGGCGGCGTAATAGATAGGCTGGGTGTAATAGTGGCAAGGCCGGAATCTCACGCCCATCGGCAAGATAGCTTTGCCATTGTCCGCGCAGGCGGGTAATGCCAGTTTCGACGCCTAAGAGCGCTTTCGTCGACGTGCCGCCAATAAACAAAAGATAATCCGGCTTAGCCAAAACAATATGACGCTGAATAAATGGTAAACAAATCTCAATCTCTTCTGCGCTAGGGTTGCGGTTGCCGGGTGGGCGCCAAGCAATGATATTGGAAATATAAATATTACTCTCGCGCGAAAGACCTATATGCGACAGCATTGTGTCCAAAAGTTGACCGCTGGCACCGACAAAGGGCTTGCCATGACGATCTTCGTCTTGGCCTGGTGCTTCGCCGACCAGCATCACAGAGGCTCCGGCAATACCATCACAAAAAACCGTATTTTTAGCCGTGCGTTTGAGGGCGCACCCGGTGAAGTTTTCGAGCATCTGCTGCAAGGCTGGCAAGTCTTGTGCTTCGGCGGCCATTTGGCGCGCTTGCAAAACCGCGCTTTGATGTTCTTGCGGCGCTTGTGCTTGTCCGCCAACAACTGGCTTTGGTGCAACAACAGTTTTGCTAACAACCGCTGGCGCCGCATGGAGTATTTCGGGTGTCGGCGCTTCTTCCATATAATCGGCAGCGGGAGCGGCAACCATTGGCGCAACGGGCGCTTCAGGAGGTGGCGCCTCAAAATGGTTGACTGGCTCAGCGGCTAAAATATCGGTGCAACCGGCTTCAATATGTTGCTGCAAAAGGGCGCGCATTTGCCCGCGCGTTAGCCGGTTGGTCGAGATTTGCGAAGATGACGCAGATGATGGCATTTACCGCTCCAACGAAAACACGATTTAACTTTGGCATCACGCCTAAAAGAGCTTTATAGATAAACTCTAAAGGCTGCTCAAACCAACGAATCTTGTGTAGCTTTAGTTTAGCACGACATTGGGTCGCAGTGGGTGAACATTGCAGTTTTTTCGTCGTTGTTTTAGCTTATAGCAATCAAACAGTAGTTTAGGAGACAGCAATGACTGACTTGCCCGTGAATCAGGTAAACGCCCGCCAGGGTTGGGCGCTCGCGCCGGAAGAACGCGAAGCCATGGAGTATGATGTAGTAATTGTTGGCGCCGGACCTGCCGGTCTGTCGGCAGCGATTCGTCTGAAACAAATGGCGGCGGAAACCGGCAAAGAGGTGTCAGTCTGCGTGCTCGAAAAAGGCTCGGAAGTCGGCGCTCATATTTTGTCGGGTGCTGTGATTGATCCGGTTGGTGTTAACCGCCTGTTTCCTGAATGGAAAGAAATGGGCGCGCCTCTGGAAACTGAAGTGACCAGCGACCGTTTTCTGGTTCTCGGGCCGGCTGGCGCATTGCCACTGCCAAATATCATGCTGCCGCCAATGATGAAAAACCACGGTAATTATATTGCCAGTCTCGGCAATGTGGCACGCTGGTTGGGCGAGCAAGCTGAAGCGCTAGGCGTTGAGATTTATCCTGGCTTTGCCGCTGCTGAATTATTATTCGACGACAATGGGGCTGTGCGCGGCGTTGCTACGGGTGATATGGGCGTGTCGAAAACCGGCGAGAAAAAAGATGGCTGGATGCCTGGCATGGAATTGCTAGCCAAATATACCTTCCTCGCAGAGGGGGTGCGCGGTTCTTTGTCGAAAGCGGCGATTGCCCATTTTGAGCTTGATAAGGATAGCGATGTTCAAAAATACGGTATCGGCATTAAAGAGTTGTGGCAGGTAGATCCGTCTCAGCATAAGCCGGGCTATGTGCAACATACATTGGGTTGGCCGCTCGACAACCGCACCGGCGGTGGGTCGTGGCTGTATCACTTTGGCGACAATCTTGTGTCGATCGGCTTTGTGACGCATTTGAATTATGAGAACCCGCATTTGTCGCCTTATGACGAATTTCAACGTTTCAAAATGCACGACGCTATTCGCCCGACATTAGAAGGCGGTAAGCGCATATCTTATGGTGCGCGGGCGATTACTGAGGGTGGCTATCAATCTGTGCCGAAACTGGCCTTTGCCGGTGGGGCACTGCTTGGGTGTGCGGCCGGTTTTGTCAATGTGCCACGCATTAAAGGCAGCCACAACGCTATGGAAAGTGGCATTATGGCGGCTGAAGCGGCGTTTGAAGCATTGGCAGAGGGGCGCGGCTATGATGAGTTGAGCGGCTATCAGACGGCCTATGATAATAGCCGTTTGGCTAAAGAGCTGAAATCGGTGCGCAATGTGAAGCCGTTGCTGGGCAAATTCGGCACTGTCTTGGGCACGATTTTGGGCGGCGTCGAAATGTGGATGCGCACTTTGGGCATTGGCCTGCCATTCACCCTGAGCCATGGTAAAGCCGATTATGCAGCTTTGAAAAAAGCCTCTGAGTGCAAAAAAATTGATTATCCAAAGCCAGATGGCATCGTGTCATTTGACAAATTGTCGTCGGTATTTTTGTCGGCCACCAATCACGAAGAAGATCAACCTGCGCATTTGACGCTGAAAGATCCGAGTGTGCCTGTGGCGGTGAATTTGCGTGATTATGATGAGCCGGCACAGCGCTATTGCCCGGCTGGGGTTTATGAAATTGTTGGTCTCGAAACTGGCGATGAGCCTAGGTTGCAAATCAATGCGCAAAATTGCGTGCATTGCAAGACATGCGATATCAAAGATCCTAGCCAGAATATCAACTGGGTTGTGCCAGAAGGCGCAGGCGGGCCTAATTATCCAAATATGTAAGCCTCACAGCACTTTGAGGGGCATGACTTTGATGGGCATGGAGAGCCGATGAGCTGGAAACAATATGCACTAATAGGGTTGGCCTTAGTGGTGATGCTGTTTGCTGGCGCCGTGGTGCTTTTGACGTCGCAAGTTCAGCATTTTTATGTTGAGAAAGGGGTCGCTGGGTCTTATCTGGCGGCCCGACAGGCGGCCAAGAACAATGATCCGTTGGCGGCCGGTGATTACTATCGGCAAGTATTGCTGGCTAACCCACAAGACATGACGATTTTGCAAGCCACCATGCAGGCGCAATTACTGGCCGGCACCATAGGTCAGGCACAGGTCAGCGCGGCGCGGGTGTTGGAAGTTTTGCCAAATAACCGACAAGCCCTCTTGCTACAGGCCATTACGGATTTTGAAGCCGGCGACTTTAGTCGGGCCGGACGCGCGCTGAATGAAATGCCGCGCGGGCCGATGAGCCAATTGCTAGAGCCGAATATACGTTTATGGATTGCCATTGCCCAAGGTGACACAACATCGCAAGAACAGGCCTTGGGGCAATTGGCGCAAGCCTCATCATTTGCTGCCGTTAGCCTATCACAAGCCGCCCATGCGCTGGAAATGTCAGGTCAGATTGAAGCGGCGGCGGCGCATTATAATCGTGCTGCGCAGGCCGGTGGTTTGCGGTTTCTGTTTTTCACCAAAAGCTTTGGGGCGTTTTTAGAACGTCAAGATAAGAGCGAAGAAGCCACTAAAATTTATCAATTCTATCAAGCCACACATTTTTTTGACCCGCATATTGAGGCCGCTTTAGAGCGCGTGAAAAATAGTCAAAAACCTATCATCGAGACCGATGAAGTGGTTAATCTATCGCTCGCCTTCTTGGCTATTGGCGAAGTTATGATGGCCGAGCAGCGCCTTGAACTGGCAGCCGCCTATACACAATTGGCGTTTTATTTAGACCCGGGTAACGACCAAACTTCTTTCCAGCTCGGACAATTGGCTGCCGCACAGCAGCATTGGCGGGCCGCAGAGCATCATTATGGCAACATTACCCATGACGATATTATGTTCCGAGAAGCTCAGGTCGAACGGGCGCAGATTCTCGATGAATTAGGCGCCACTGAGACGGCTATTGCTCTGTTAACGGGCCAAGTTGAGATGTATCCAGACCACCAAGCCAGCCTTATCGCTTTGGGGGATCTCTATCGCGCGCATCGTCGCTTTGCTGAATCCGAAAAAGCCTATGATCAGGCGATCAATAATTTGGCGGTTGAGACAAAAGACGATTGGCATTTATATTTTGCCCGCGGCATTGCGCGCGAGAGAATGGGTAACTGGCGTCAGGCGGAAATGGATTTGCAAAAAGCCCGCCGCCTCTCAAATGATGAACCACATGTGCTGAATTATCTCGGCTATAGCTGGGTCGATAAGGGCATATACCTTGATGAAGGGTTGAAAATTATCGAGCAAGCGGTGGCCAAGAAGCCGCAAAATGGCTCCTTCGTCGATAGTCTAGGCTGGGCTTATTTCAAGCTCGGCAAATATGAAAAAGCCCTAGAAATATTGCAACGCGCCGGTCAATTAGAGCCTACTGATCCGGTGGTAACGGATCATTTGGGCGATGTGCTATGGCGATTGGGGCGTGAATTTGAGGCGCGCTATCAATGGCGCAAAGCCTTGGCTTTTGAGCCAGAAGAGGCGGACCGTAAGGCGATTGAAGAAAAACTATTACTTGGTCTGGGGCCTGTTCCAAAGGCCAAGCCAGAAGCCTTTATGCCGCGTGGCGGCACCGCAATCTAATGGCTGACAAGGTCAGGCTGTGTGCGCCAGCTAAAGTCAATCTTTCCCTCGGCGTGCGCGGGCGTCTGCCTTCCGGTTATCATGCGCTTGAAAGCCTCGTTGCTTTCGCCGCCTATGGCGACGTGCTGACGCTTGAAAAGGCCGGCACCACCAGCTTTTCCAGCAATATGCCGGACGGTGATGACAATATCGTGATGCGCGCGCATGAGGCCCTTCAGGCCGATATGGGGCAGCCACTGTCAGTGGCCATCAACTTGCAAAAAAACCTCCCCATTGCCGCCGGTCTGGGTGGCGGTTCAAGCGATGCGGCGGCGTGTTTGCGGGGGTTAATAGCGTTATTTGGGTTGCCAGTGTCGGCTGAGGATTTGTCGCGTTTGGCGCTTAGTTTGGGGGCTGATGTGCCAGTTTGTTTGGCCGCCCAACCTGTGTGGATGACCGATATTGGCGGGGCGTTGACACCGATTGGTGATTTGCCAACGGCCGATATTGTTTTGGTTAATCCGCGCCAAGCACTATCGACGCCGATGGTTTTTGAAGCCTTACAGGCTGGCCCGCCGATTGCGGCAAAACCGCCGCCGCCGGTGTTTTCTTGTTTTGACTCTATGGCTGATTATCTGCGCCAGCATGGCAATGACCTGCAGGTGCCAGCGGTGTCGATGGTTGCCGACATTGCCGACTGCCTTGAAAGTCTGATGGCAGCAGGCGGCCATTATGTCGCCATGAGCGGCTCGGGCGCCAGTTGTTTTGCCCTGTGTCCAGCAGGTGAAGGGGCGGCGATAGCGCAGGCTTATCGTGCCCTCAGAGCCGATGATTGGCTTGTGGCGACGGCGCTAGTAAGCGCGGGAAATGCAGAAATCGACCAATTGTTTTAATAAGTCGCGGGTTTGGGAATGAGGGAATAAGCCAAGTGAATCCTTGGCTTTCTCACCATAATGCGCGGCCCGTGCGATGGTATCAGCGAGCGCTGAGGTTTTGTCCATATGGGCCAAGGCTTGCGTTAAGTTGGCATTATGCTGTGCTTCATCAGCTTCTCCAGATTGCGCTGCCTGCAACGCTTGTTGCCAGAAAACGCGGTCGGTTTCGTTACTGCGGTGGAATGCCAAAATGACCGGCAATGTCAGCTTACCTTCGCGGAAATCTTCACCGATATTTTTACCGAGCACTTGGCCAACGCCGCCATAATCAAGCGCATCGTCAATCAATTGGAAGGCGATGCCTAGATTGCGGCCATATGATTTTAACGCTTCGGTTTCGCGCTCAGGCGCATCGGCAATCACCCCGCCAACTTCTGCGGCGGCAGAAAACAACGCCGCTGTTTTGGCATCAATAATGCGTAAATAATGGTCTTCAGACATATGCGTGCTTTGCAGCGCCGCCAATTGCATAACTTCGCCTTCGGCGATAATGGCTGCCGCGCCTGACAAAATATCCAATGCCTCGAGCGAGCGCGCTGCGACCATCATCCGAAACGCTTGGCCGAGCAGAAAATCGCCAACCAAAACACTGGCCTGATTGCCCCAAATTTTGCGCGCCGTTGGCTGACCACGGCGCATATCGCTGTCGTCGACAACGTCATCATGCAGCAATGTGGCGGTGTGCATATATTCAACCGCAGCAGCAAGGGTCACATGATCAGCCCCGCGATAGCCTGACAAATTGGCCGCCGATAGGGTCAGGAGAGGTCGCAGACGTTTGCCGCCGGCGCCAATAATATGCGCGCCAATTTCTGGAATCAGCTGCGCCGCTGACTCCATATGTGTGCTGATTTGGGTTTCTACCAGTGCCAAATCGGCACTGAAATAGGCCTGCAGATCTGATAAAGCGTCACGTGTTACGCGACCTGTCTCGCTAAAATTCAAAATTTCTGCCATAACAATCCTTCTCGGCTCCTCACGGCTGAGTATCGTCAGAAGTGCGGCGAGGTCAAGGATTAAGCAGATGAGACATAGTGATGCAAGATGAAGCAGCGACGACTATGGCGTTAACCCAAGACGGGTTTTTGGGCCAAAAGCTGAGCATTCGCCAGCCCGCCAAAGGCTTTCGTAGCGGCCATGATGCGGTAATGCTGGCGGCGGCGGCCAGCGGCCATGGTCGCGTCGGCGAGCTTGGCAGTGGCGCAGGCGTTGCCAGCCTATGCGTGGCGCGGCGGTGCCCAGAGGCGCAAGTTACAGGCATTGAGATCAACGCCGATTTGGTGTCTTTGGCCAATGACAATGCCGCGCAAAATGATTTATCTGATCGCGTGCGCTTTGTTGCCGGTGATATCGGCGGGCGCTTTGCCGCGCTCGAACTTGAGACCCATCAGTTTGACGAAATCATCGCCAATCCGCCTTACTACCAAGCCGGTTCGGTCAATGATTTGTCTGACGCTGGACGCCAGCAGGCGCATATCGCTGAAACCCATACGCTTGATAAATGGGTTAGTTGTGCATGCGCCCTCGTGGTGGCACGCGGCCATGTCAGTTTCATTCACCGCGCTGATGCCTTGGCCGATTTACTGGCCGCCATGCAGCCACGTTTGGGGGCGCTGAGTATTTTACCAATTGCACCGCGGCAAAATGCTCCGGCAAATCGGGTCATTGTACGTGGTCGCCGCGACAGTCGCGCTCCATTGAAGATCTTGCCAGCCGTTTATTTGCAAAATCCAGATGGTCAGGCCAGCGATTTGGCTGAGGCCATATTGCGTGATGGCTGCGCCCTTGCTTTTGATACGGCTGACGGGTAATTTCCGGCATGGCTAAATGCGATGATGTATTGGCAAACGGACGGTGTAATGACACAAAGCGATAAAGCGACTTCATTTCAAGACCTCATCCTGAATCTGCAGAGATATTGGGCAGATCAAGGCTGCGTGGTACTGCAGCCTTATGATATGGAAATGGGGGCGGGGACTTTTCACCCGGCGACTGTGCTGCGGGCTCTGGGGCCAGAGCCGTGGAATGCCGCTTATGTGCAGCCGTCGCGCCGTCCGACCGATGGTCGCTATGGCGAAAACCCGAACCGTTTTCAGCATTATTATCAGTTCCAAGTAATTTTGAAGCCATCGCCGGACAATATTCAGCAGCTTTATCTCGATAGTTTGAAAGTTTTGGGCATTGATCCGATGGCGCATGATATTCGCTTTGTCGAAGACGACTGGGAAAGCCCGACGCTGGGCGCCTGGGGGCTGGGTTGGGAAGTCTGGTGCGATGGCATGGAAGTATCGCAATTTACTTATTTCCAACAAGTCGGCGGCATTGACGTTGAAATGGTGGCCGGTGAACTGACCTATGGTCTTGAGCGTTTAGCCATGTATGTGCAGGGCACAGACAATGGCTTTGACCTCGACTTTAATGGCCAAGGCGTCAGCTATGGCGATGTTTTCCATCGCTCGGAAGTTGAGTTTTCGCACTATAATTTTGAGGCGGCGAACACTGATATTCTGCTGCGCCATTTCGAGGATGCCGAAAGCGAGTGTCTACAACTGGTTGAAAAAGGCTTGGCTTTGCCTGCCTATGATCAATGTATGAAGGCCAGCCACAATTTCAATTTGCTGGATGCGCGTGGGGTGATTTCAGTGACTGAGCGACAAGCCTATATTGGCCGCGTACGCGCTTTGGCGAAGGCCTGCGCCGAAGCGTGGCTGGCTGGATCAGCCAAGGAAGTAGGGCAATGAGCGATTTCATTTTAGAGCTTTATTCGGAAGAAATTCCTGCTGGCATGCAAGCCCGCGCCATGACTGATTTGACAAACCATATCATCGGTTTTCTGGCCTCTTTCGATGTCGAGCCAAGCAATGTTCAAAGCCATAGTGCGCCACAACGCATTGCACTGAGCATGGACGGTCTGCCAGAAAACCTGCCCGACCGGCATGAGCAAAAAAAGGGCCCGCGCCTCGATGCGCCGGAAAAAGCCATTGAGGGATTTTTGCGCGCCAATGGACTTGATAGCACGGACGCTTTGAGCGTCGAAGAGCATCCCAAAGGGGCGTTTTATGTGCTCGAGGTCAACCAGAAGGGCCAGCCGCTTCAGCAGGCTCTGGCAACATTTTTGCCAGAGATGATTGCGACATTCGCTTGGCCGAAATCAATGCGTTGGGGCACTGGAAGCTTACGCTGGGTGCGGCCTTTGCGGGCTATTCTATGTTGTCTGGACGGCGCCATTGTACCGTTTGAGGTTGATGGGATTGTATCTGGCAAACTCACTTACGGACATCGCTTCATGGCGCCACAGCCGATTACCATTGAGCGGTCATCGGATTATTTAGCAGCTCTGGAAAAAGCCTATGTGCTGGCTGATCCGGCCATTCGACAGGCGATGATTGCCGAGGTCTCAACGCAACTGGCCCAGCAAGTCGGCGGCGATTTGGTCGAAGACGCGGGCTTGATTAACGAAACTGCCGGTTTGGTGGAATGGCCAGTGCCATTATTGGGCAAGATTGACGCTGAATTTATGGACGTGCCAGAGGAAGTCTTGATTTCGGTCATGCGCACGCACCAAAAATATTTTGCTCTACGTGGCCAAGACGGCAAATTAATACCTTATTTCATTACGGTATCGAATATGCAGACCGCCGATCAAGGTGCGAAAATTATCGCTGGCAATGAGCGTGTATTGCGCGCGCGCTTGTCTGATGGTCGATTTTTCTGGGATCAGGACCGCAAACAATCATTGGAAAGCCGTTTGCCGGATTTGGAGAAAGTCACTTTTCAAGCACGTTTGGGCACAGTGCGACAAAAATCTGACCGTTTGGTGCATTTGGCACAAACCTTAGCCGTGCCATTTGCAGCTGATGTGGCGCATGCGCAAAAAGCTGCACATTTGTGCAAGGCTGATCTGGTTTCCGGCATGGTGTACGAGTTTCCTGAGCTGCAAGGTATTATGGGCGGCTATTATGCCAATCACGATGGTTTGGACGCTGCTGTCGGCGCCGCTATTCGTGACCATTATAAGCCGCTGGGCCCAGGCGATGCGTTGCCTGCGACGGCTGAGGGGCAGCTTGTCGCCTTGGCTGATAAAATCGACACATTGACCGGCTTTTGGTCAATTGATGAAAAGCCAACCGGTTCGAAAGACCCTTATGCTCTGCGCCGTGCGGCACTCGGCGTTATTCGTATTTTACAAGAAGGCCAAGTGCGCTTATCGCTCAAGGATGTTTTCGCTCAGGCGCTGGCTTTGCATGGCAGCGACAATATCGACGCCTTGAGTGATGATTTGATGAGCTTTGTCGGTGATCGACTGAAAGTTTATTTGCGCGACCGAGGCCTGAGCCATGATATCGTTAGCGCTGTTTTCGCTGATGGTGGCGACGATTTAGTGGTTCTGATTTCACGGGCGGAGAAACTCGCTGCCTTTTTGGCGTCGGATGATGGCGGCAATTTATTGGCCGCTTATCGTCGCGCGCAGGGAATTTGCGCCAAGGCCGACAAGCTCAATGGCGGCATTCAAAGCAAATTACTGGTTGAGAGCAGCGAGCAAGATTTGTATCAAGCCATCAACGCCCTTGATGCGGCTGATTTTGCTGATTTGGCGGCCTATGATGACTATCTCAACGGTCTGGCCACTTTACGGGCGCCGGTTGACGGATTTTTTGACGCCGTCATGGTCAATGATGACAATGCGGACATTCGTCAGAATCGGTTAAACTTGTTACAAGCTTTGCTAGATAAAATGCGCCAAGCGGCGGCATTTGAGTTGATTGAATAGGGCCGAATATGTCGGATAGCAAACTTGTTTATGCCTTTGGCACTGGTTTTGCCGATGGCAATGCTGGGCTGTCGGCCTTGTTGGGCGGCAAGGGCGCTAATTTGGCCGAAATGTGCCATTTAGGCCTTCTTGTTCCGGCTGGGTTTACCCTCACAACCGAAATCTGCACTTACTTCAATGCTCATGATGAGCAGTTTCCCGACGGTTTTGAAGCTGCCGTGATTGCCGCCATGGATAAAGTGGGCACCGAACAGGGCAAGCGTTTTGGTGATGGCCAAACCCCCTTGCTGGTTTCAGTGCGTTCAGGTTCGCGTGCCTCTATGCCGGGGATGATGGATACGGTTTTGAATCTCGGCCTCAATGATGCGACGGTTGAAGCCTTGGCCAAAGTGACTGGCGACGAGCGCTTTGCATGGGATAGCTATCGTCGATTTTTGCAAATGTTTGGCGATGTGGTGATGGGCGTGTCGCATGATTTTTTCGAAGAAATCATCGATGATTATAAATATGAAACCGGCCTTACTGAGGACGCCGCCTTTGGTGCGGATGATTGGCGCGACATATGCAAAAGGTTTCGCGCGATTATTCAAGAAGAAGCGGGACAAGCCTTTCCGCAAGACCCTTATGAACAATTATGGGGCGCCATTCGGGCGGTTTTCAAAAGCTGGAACAACCGCCGCGCGATAACCTACAGGCAATTGCAGAATATTCCCGATGACTGGGGCACGGCGGTTAATGTGCAAGCCATGGTGTTCGGCAATTTGGGCGAAACCAGCGCCACGGGTGTTGCCTTTACGCGCAATCCATCAAATGGCGAAAAAGAAATTTACGGCGAATATTTGCTCAATGCGCAAGGTGAAGATGTCGTGGCTGGCATTCGCACGCCGCTTTATTTATCGAAAAAAGCCCGCCTCGATTCTGGGCTGGAAGAGTTGTCGCTCGAGGAGGAAATGCCAGAGAGCTACGCCGAATTGCTGCGGGTCTTCGATGTTTTGGAAAAACATTTTTGCGACATGCAAGATATTGAATTTACCATTGAACGGGGACGCTTGTTTATTTTGCAAACCCGCAATGGCAAGCGAACGGTAAAAGCTGGCCTTAAAATTGCCGTTGCCATGCAACAAGAGGGTCTGATTTCGAAGGACCAAGCGGTGATGCGTATTGACCCGATGGCCTTGGAGCAATTGCTGCACCCGACGCTTGACCCAAATGTTCAAGTTGAAGAAATCACCCGTGGTCTGCCGGCGTCGCCGGGTGCCGCCAGTGGAGCCGTGGTGTTTTCCGCAGATCGCGCCGAGGCGGAGAACGCGCTGGGCCATGATGTGGTGCTGTTACGCATGGAGACCAGCCCAGAAGATATTCACGGCATGTATGCGGCGAAAGCGGTTTTAACATCGCGCGGTGGTATGACCAGCCATGCGGCGGTTGTTGCCCGTGGTCTCGGACGGCCCTGCGTCTCCGGCGCCAGTGCCATTCAAATCGACTATGACGGGCAGCAGGCAAAAATTGGCAAAATGGTTTTGCGTGAGGGCGATTTGATTACCGTCGATGGCACATCAGGACGTGTGCTGCTCGGGCAAGCGCCGACACTTGAGCCTGAGTTGAGTGGTGATTTTGGCAGTTTGATGAAATGGGCCGACAAGCATCGCGGTCTCGATGTGCGCGCCAACGCCGAAACGCCAGCCGAGGCCGAGCGGGCACGGCGGTTTGGCGCTCAAGGTATTGGTCTGGTGCGCACGGAACATATGTTCTTCGACGCACGGCGTATTTTTGATATGCGGTGCCTAATTTTGGCCGCCGATGCAAAACAACGACAAAAGGCGCTGGATCGTTTGCAGCCTGAACAAGAAAAAGACTTTGTTGAACTGTTTACGATTATGGCTGGCTTGCCGGTCACTATTCGCCTGCTCGACCCACCATTGCACGAGTTTTTGCCACATCCGGAAGATGACTTGCAACAACTGAGCGAAACTTTGGGCGTCACTGAGGGAGAGCTGCGGCTACGGATTTCCAATTTGGCGGAAACCAACCCCATGCTAGGCCATCGAGGTGCGCGTTTGGCGGTAACAGCACCAGAGATTTACCAAATGCAATTGCGGGCAATCTTCGCAGCCATGCGCGCAACCCAAGACAATCCGGCCCATATCGAGATTATGTTCCCGCTGATTATTGATGCGGCAGAATTAGCCTATTTATGCGATATGGCGCGAGGACTGGCCGATGAGGAAGAGGCGGCGCATGGCACGCGCCCAAATTTCACTCTTGGGTCGATGATTGAGGTGCCGCGGGCTGCGCTTTTGGCTGACCAATTAGCAACACATGCAGAATTTTTCTCTTTTGGTACTAATGATTTGACGCAAACCACCCTTGGGGTGAGCCGCGATGATGCGGGTAAATACATGCCGAGCTATGTTGAGAAAGGCTTTCTGGCCGACGATCCATTTATATCATTAGACACCTCAGGCGTTGGGATTTTGATTGATATGGCGGCAACAAAAGCGCGCCATACGCGCCCTGATATTAAACTTGGGATTTGCGGTGAACACGGTGGTGACCCACAAACCATTGAATTTTGCCAACGCGTTGGGCTAGACTATGTGTCTTGCTCACCTTACCGCGTACCGATAGCTCGTTTGGCGGCTGCGCAAGCGGCTATTCGCCAAAGTAAAGTATAAAAATTAGTTGGCTGAGGCGGCAAATCGCATTATTTAGGGGCAAGGAGCATTGAAAACTGCAGGAGGGACCCATGCTACAGTTGTTGCAGTGGTTAGACTTCGGGAGATTAGTTAGCAAGACGTCATTGGTTGGCTCTAGCCTAATTGCCGGTTTATTCTTTTTGGGTTGGTCTTTGAGCCAGCAAGGCCAGTCAATGGTCATTGAGCCTGTGGCTGAGATTCCAACACATTTTGAAAGCTTGTTTACGCCAGACAGCGCTGAGTTAGCGCCAGAAGTGTTTTCTGAAGCGCGGCATTGTTTGGCCCAAGCGATTTATTTTGAAGCGCGCTCTGAGCCCATTGAGGGGTGGGAAGCCGTCGCCGATGTGGTCATCAACCGCACCCACGACCGGCGCTATCCAAGCACAATTTGTGGTGTCGTTTTTCAGGGCGAATACAATCGCCATAGCTGCCAATTCTCATTTGCTTGCGATGGCCTATCGGATCGGGCACGCAATCGTAAACTTTGGAAAAAAGCTGTAGAACTTGCTGGCGCCAAATTAGTCGAAAACCGCGAACGCTCAGAAACCACTCAGGCCACGCATTATCACGCCGATTATGTGACGCCTTATTGGAGCGAAAAAATGGTTCGCTTGACCAAAATTGGGCGGCATATTTTTTACACCGATAAGCGGGTGGTGAACTTCTAAGCGTTAGGCTTTGACGTCAATATCTAATCCGAAATCAAGCACCGGCGCCGAATGGGTAATCGCCCCGACGGAAATAAAGTCAACGCCGGTTTCGCTAATAGCAACCACCGTATCGCTATTGACGCGACCTGAGGCTTCTAATACCGCACGTCCTTGATTCATCTCAACCGCCTGCCGCAAAACATCTGGCGCCATATTATCTAACAGGATAATTTTTCCGCCAGCTGACAGTGCTTCCGAAAGCTGGTCCAGCGTGTCCACTTCAATTTCAATCGACAACATGTGACCAGCCGCTTGTTGCGCCGCGTGCAAAGCCGCCGCGACACTGCCAGCCACGGCAATATGGTTGTCCTTTATCAAAATCGCATCATCCAGACCAAAGCGGTGATTAACCCCGCCACCGGCTCTGACGGCATATTTTTCAGCCGCTCGCAGGCCCGGTGTGGTTTTGCGCGTGTCGCAAATTTTCGCTGATGTGTGGGCGACCAAATCGACCAATTTGGCGGTTTGAGAAGCGACGCCAGATAAATGCCCGAGAAAATTCAATGCAACACGTTCGCTGGCCAAGAGGGCTTGGGCGGGGCCACTGATTTTGGCGATATCATCGCCCGCTTCAAGGCGCGCGCCATCTTCTTTGAAGCGTTGCATGGTAAGTCCTGATTGGGCGGCGGCAAAAGCGCAGGCAGCAAAATCAAGGCCGGCTAAAACCCCTGGCTCGCGGGCGCGAATAATTGCGTCGGCTTGTGCGTGAGCTGGAATAACCGCCTGAGCGGTGACGTCGCCACTGCGTCCCCAGTCCTCGGTCAGCGCGGCTTCGACCATTTGCGAAACCAGCAAAGCAGAAAGTGATGAGGGAGCATGCGACATGAAATTTCCTTATTTAGATTTGGCGCTTGTCAGCCCAATGTCAGCCTCTGGCTCAAGCTGCTGATAATCGGCTTGCAATTGCGCATAGGTCAACAGGCTGTGGCTTGGTGTGGCTGATGTCTGAGAGAAATCGAGACGATAGTGTCCACCACGACTCTCTTCGCGGTGGAGCGCAGCCATGGTGATGAACTGAGCGGCTAAAACCATATTGGCAAACGGCGCTGTGCCTTGCGCGGCGCGCTCCAATTGGCGCAATTCGTGTAGCGCGCTCACCAGCCCTTGGCGGCTACGCAACACGCCGACATGCCGTGTCATAATTTGTCGCAAGCGGGCTGTCGCCGGGGCAAATAACGCGTCGCTTTGACCAATATTGGTTGCCGGAGGGGCAGGTCGTGCGCCGCCAATGGTGGGCACCATTTGATTAATGTCATTGGCGATATTGGCGCCAAAAACAATCGCTTCCAGTAGCGAATTACTGGCCAGACGATTGGCGCCATGCAGGCCAGTTGAAGCCACTTCGCCACAGGCCCAAAGCCCTGGCAGGCTGGTGCGACCATGAGTGCTGGTGCGAATGCCACCCATATGGAAATGCATCGCTGGCGCAATAGGCAATGGCTGTTTTGTCGGGTCAATGCCAGCTTTTTGGCAACTGGCAAAAACCGTTGGAAACCGGTTTTCGAGATTCTCGGCCAGACCGCAGGGGCGCAAATCGAGCCCGGCCTGTCCGGTTTCCGTGATTTGGTGAAACACGGCGCGCGCCACAATATCGCGCGGGGCGAGCTCGGCATCGGGGTGCACATCCGGCATAAAGCGCTGGCCATTGGCATTGACCAAAATCGCCCCTTCACCGCGCAAAGCCTCGGTAGCCAAGGGCGCTGGGTCACCCATGCCAGTTAAAGCAGTGGGGTGGAATTGTACAAATTCAGCATCGGCTATATGCGCACCAGCGCGCGCTGCCATGGCCAGTGCCTCTCCATTGGCGGCGTGTGGGTTGGTGGTAACTTCATAGAGATGGCCAGCGCCACCCATCGCCAAAATCACGGCGCGTGCGCGAATGAGCAGAGGCCCTGCAAGGCTGGTTTTATTGGCGGGACGGGCAAATACGCCGACCACGCGGCCATCTTCAATGGCCAGTTCATAGGCTGCGAAGCCTTCAATAAAGTTCAAACTCGGCGTGGCTTCAGCGCGGGCGATAAGGGTCGCCATGATTTCGCGTCCGGCACGGTCGCCGCGAATGCCAATAATCCGATTGTGGCTATGAGCGGCCTCGCGACCAAGGCGCAACTGGCCGTGTGCGTCTTTGTCAAAACTGACACCAAATTCGGCTAGATCAGCAACCCGCGCCGCCGCATCATTTGCCACCATGGCAGCAATTTCTGGGTCAACCAGACCAGCACCGGCGGTAATGGTGTCCTGCGCATGATAATCTGCATGATCATCAGCACCCATGGCTGCGGCAATGCCACCTTGCGCCCATTTGCTGGCTGAGCCTTTGGTGCGTTTTCGGCCAGACAAAATGGTCACCGGACGCGGAGATAATTTTAAGGCGGTAAACAGGCCGGCCAAACCAGCACCGATAACTAAGACATCGCCGACGTCAATAATATTGGCTGTTGAAAGGCTCACGACAGAGCCTACTTGCTCAGTTCAATCATCCGCTCGACCGCTTGGCGGGCCTTGGCGGCGATTGTTGCATCAACCTCAACCGCTTGACGCTCATAAACCAGAGCTTCCAGCACTTTAGGCAGGGTGATTTGTTTCATGTGCGGGCAAAGATTGCACGGACGCACGAAATTGACCTGCGGGTTATCAACCGCCACATTGTCACTCATTGAACATTCGGTCACCATCAGCAAACGATCGGGTTGATTATCTGTAACCCATTTGATCATCGCTGATGTTGAGCCAGAAAAATCGGCCTCATCGAGCACATCTGGTTTGCATTCAGGGTGGGCAATAATTTTCAGGCCCGGGTCATCGGCGCGATATTGCTGCAATTCTTCAGGGGTGAACAACTCATGCACTTCGCAACGCCCCTTCCATGCAATTACTTCGACGTCGGTTTCACGGGCAATATTTTGCGCTAAAAATTCGTCAGGAATGCACAACACTCGATCAGTGCCCATACCATTGACGATTTTGACAGCATTGGAAGATGTGCAGCATACATCGCTCTCGGCTTTGACTTCGGCTGATGTATTGACATAGGTGACAATTGGCACGCCCGGATAGGCTTCACGCAATGCCCGCACGTCGGCTCCGGTGATTGATTCAGCTAACGAACAACCGGCTCCCATATCGGGGATTAAGACGGTTTTCTCTGGGTTCAATAGTTTTGAGGTTTCTGCCATGAAATGCACACCGCATTGGACGATAATGTCTCCCTCGGCTTTGGTCGCTTCAATGGCCAATTGCAGGCTGTCGCCAGAAAAATCGGCAATGCCGTGGAAAATCTCTGGCGTTTGATAATTATGCGCCAGAATGACAGCGTTTTTCTCGCGTTTGAGCTGATTGATCGCCTTGATATAGGGCGCAAAGAAGGGCCATTCAACAGGCGGAATCACTGATTTCACGCGCTCATAAAGCGGCGCCATATCACGGCCCAATGCGTCATTATATTGGATGTCCATTTCTTGCAAAATGAGCGACGCTGTCTGACCGGCTGGTGCGGTGACGGCTTTTTTAATCAGACCTTGGCTTGCGGTAAACATCAAGAACCTCCGTATTTATACTCAATTTGAGCATAATTATATAACTAATATGAGCCTTCCAGCGGTAAAATCAAGTTCAAAATCGGGTTTTTTGCCAGCCTGTTGATGATTAGCCGCGTCGTGGCCGCGATGAGGAAACGCGTAATCCAGACAATGGGCGGTCGGCGCGGTCGCCGTGGCGGAAGCGGAAGAGCTCGGCGGGTCGGCCGCGCGATTTTTCCATCTTGCCCGTGCTGTCGAGAAAGTTGGATTTTTCGACCATGCGACGGAAGTTTTGCTTGTGTAGTCGCACGCCAAGAATGGCCTCAGCGGTCTTTTGTAATTGTGTCAGGGTGAATTGAGGTGCCATGAGATCAAAAATAACCGGTCGATATTTGAACTTGCCACGTAGGCGCCCCAAAGCGGTCGCCAGAATACGGCGGTGGTCAAGCTGCAGACTGGTGCCGGGAATGCCCTGATAAAGCGGCTCTGGGTTGCGTCCCTCTAGATAAGACTCCTCGGTCAGACCTGCCTCATACAAAATTTCATATCGTTCCAAGACAAACTCTTCGTCCCATTGATCGCGATCGCGACCAAAAGCTAAGCGCACGCGCTCTTGTGCTTCGGGAGCCGCTGTCAACCAAGTGTCGAGCGCCGGAATAATCGATTCATCGAGACAAGCTGGACGACCATCGCGCCAATCTTCCCACGGGAAGAAAGAATAAATATTGCGCCATAGGGAGGCGCCGCCGCCACTTCCGCGAGCCGTTTGATTGGCCAGCGCTAAATAGCCAACTGAAACCGTGTGCGTATCGGGTGCCTCAAAATCTCGCTGGCGACCTTGGTCGGCGAATGTGTACAGCTGCTCGACATGACCGAGGTCAACGCCAACTTGTTCGCGCACCCAATGGCGCAGGCCAATTTCCATCGTCCGGTGCTGGTCAGGCATGAACGGGCCAAACGGTAGACGCGGGCGATGGTTGTTGGCGTCATCTTGTGGCTCCACCATGCGGCACAGCAAATCATCACCGGCCACGCACATAATGGCGGTGCTGATATCGATGAAAATCTCCGGGGCGTCTGTCATAACAGATAGGGCCTTATGATTGTTTCATATGTGCGCGCGTGTGCTTTTCCATAAGCCGAATAAAACGCTGACTGGCTTCATTCGGCTCTAACCCTTTCAGGTTAACATCAGCGATGTCGCGCGGGCGACCGAAAATATTCTTTGCTTCGGTTTCGCTAAACCCAGCCAATTGAATGGCTTCAATATAGGCGGCGGCAGTATCAGCGCGCTTGATGAGGTCATTGACACTATTAGGCAGATGGACCGGCAGACCAAAGCGCCGGTGAATGGCCGCTAAAAGCCCAGCCTCAAGGGCTTTATAGTCAGCGCCAATGGCCGCTTTAAACGGGCTGATTAAATCGCCAATGACATATTCTGGCGCGTCATGCAGCAGGGCGGCCATGCGATAAGCAGCCGGCCAGCCGGGGCGCCAATGAACGCATAAACGTTCCACCAACAGCGAATGTTGCGCCACTGAAAACCCTTGCGGGCCCTTGGTTTGGCCGTTCCAGCGCATGACGCGGGCCAGCCCGTGGGCAATATCTTCAAGTTCAATATCCAGTGGTGAAGGATCGAGAAGGTCGAGGCGTCGCCCGCTCAGCATTCTTTGCCATGCGCGCGTCTGGTTTCCTGCTGAATCCTTGCGTCCTGCCATTCTAGCTCTAGCTGGCGCGACGGACGATAATGCTACCGGCAGAATACCCCGCACCGAAACTACAAATCACGCCAATCTCACCAGCTTTGAAATCTTCTTTATGCTTATGGAAGGCGATAATCGAGCCGGCAGAACTGGTGTTCGCATATTCATCTAAAACCGTTGGTTGCAAATCATCATTAGGGTCGTGGCCCAATACTTTTTTGGCAATCAAATCATTCATGCCGCGATTGGCTTGGTGCAACCACATCCGCCGCAGACCAGCGGCTTGCAGATTATTGTCCGCCAGATGGGCTGAGATGAGTTCGGCAACCATCGGCACGACTTCGCGGAAAACCTTACGGCCTTCCTGAACGAATAATTTATCCTTGGCGTCGCGGGTTTCGGCATTGGTGCGATTGAGGAAACCGAAATTATTGCGAATATTATTAGAGAACTGGGTCATCAGGCGGGTGTCGATGATTTCAAAACCACGATCGCTCTTGGCGACTTCGCCATTTTCCAGAATAATTGCTGTGCATACGTCGCCAAAAATAAAGTGGCTGTCACGGTCGCGGAAGTTCAAATGGCCGGTGCAAATTTCAGGATTTAAAATCAATACGCGCTTGGCACTTCCAGAACGGATGATGTCATAGCCATTTTGCAGCGCAAATGTGGCCGACGAACACGCGACATTCATATCAAAAGCGAAACCATCAATACCCAACAGGCCTTGCACTTCAATTGAAATGGCTGGATAGGCCCGCTGCAAATTCGAGCAGGCAACAATCACGGCATCAATATCATTGGCTTCAATGCCGGCTTGGGCAATCGCCTCATTGGCTGCATGCAATGACATTTCAGCCAAAATAGATGGCTCGTCATTGCTCCGCTCTGGCAATTGCGGGCACAAAATATCTGGGTCGACAATGCCTGCCTTGTTCATCACAAAACGGCTTTTTATGCCCGAAGCTTTTTCGATGAACGCGCTGTTCGATTGGGTCAGAGCCTCAATTTCGCCGGCTTCAATGGCGGCGGCATTATCAGCATTAAATTTATCAACATAGGCATTGAAACTGGCCACCAGCTCTTCATTGCTGACCGATTCTGATGGCGTGAACAAACCTGTTCCTGATAAAATGACTTGTGACATTGAGCTACTCTCCCCCTATACGTGCCGTAACTATTGATAAGTTTAACAGTTTTGCCAGCGATGACCAGTGACCATAAGCGCCTGTGGTTCACATCTGGTGACACTATGTTACGGCGCTTCGCCTTCGCCATATACGCCGGGCAGGCGGGTAAATGATTTTCCATCGCAAAGCAAATTTTCTAACGCCGCATCTTCGCGTATCAGCGCCAAAGCGTGGGTTTTCGAACAACTCATAATTTCGCCGCATTGTCGTTGGCCATCAGTGATGGCGGTGCCACGTTCAGGCGCCTTATCAGCGAATGAAATCGGCCATAGTTTCTTGCGCAGCTGACCTTTGCGGTGGGTGCGCGAGGTTACTTCTTGGCCAATGAAACAACCTTTTTTGAAATCAACACCGGCCATTTCAGCCAGCCCAAACTCCAGAGGAAAAATACTGGCTGGCGGCATTTCATCAGCGCCCTCGGCGACCCCCAGTCGAATGCGGTTATGCCGCCAATCCTCAAACTTACCCTCGGGCAGAGATAAGGTTGGCGCCGTGTCAAATACGCCTCGCAAACCTAACCCCTCATGGCGCGGATCGGTAACAAACCCAAGCGCAGACGGGCAAGGATAGCCATCTTCTTGCCATATGGCGACGCTGCGCATATCGCTCAGGCTGATATCGACGTCGGCGCGCAATTTATACAAATTGAGTTTTTTCGCCAAATCCTCGGCGATGGCGGCATCGCAATCGAGCAGAAAACTGTCATCTTCGGTGAAAACTAAAAAATCATAAGCCAGCTTGCCTTGAGGCGTAAGCAGCGCCGCCATTTGGCAGTTTTGCGTGTCACGAGCATTTACGTTTTGCGTCAGCAGGTTTTGCAGAAACGCTTCGCGCTGCGAACCACTGACACGCACAATGGCGCGATTTTTTAATGTCGTTTGATATAAACTCATCTTCTTCATTTGGGTCAAATCGGTGTATTTTGCAAGTGTTGTTGTGGCCACCGGCGGTGGCCGAGATAAATAGGGTGATATGGCCTCGCAAAATATTTTGTTTTTGGCACCAGAATCCAGACTGGACGCGTTCACTGCGACCGGTGTTTTGGATGCGTTGATTAAACGCGAGCCAGAGGCACGCATCACGATTGTCTGCCATCCACATTATGTTCAATTTTATGAAAATGCGCCGGCAGAGATAAGCTTTTTGGTTTTTGATGATGTGTCGACATGGCGTCAAAGGGCGCGATTGTCCGGTCTGCTTCTGGGGCGTGTCTATCACCGCATTGTTGCGCTCGGAGATTTTCGTTTGCCCTATTTTCTCTGGGCCAAACACCGGCATATTTTTACCTTTCAACCTGACGCCTACCGCCTGCCAGATTTACACCGACCCGAGAGTAATAATCCCGCCACGCTATGGGGCGATGACCGGCGTCATTTGCCCTTGCCTGAGACCTTGGCCAATGATGCGCCACTCATCGTCGTGGCACCGGGCGAAGCAGGGCGTACCCAATGGAATGGGAAATTATATGCCGAGCTGGCTTGGCGCTTAGCAACGGCGCATGAATCTTATCGCAATGCGCATATGGTGGTATTGCGCAATAGTGATGAGGCCGACCCGCTGGTATCAGCAACTGTCGAAGCGATTGAGAAAAACATTCCCCCCGGCCAACGCAGCGTTTTGACCGATTTAGCCTTTAGTAAAAAGATCGCCCTGTTGCAGCGGGCGCAGGTCATGGTTGGCACAGACCGGCTATATGCGCGCATGGCGGTGCAGGCGGGAACGCCGATCGTCGTGCGTTTCGACGCGTCGGGTCAGGCGCCAGAAAATTGCCCGTATAATCTCTACGGCGGCACACAAGCGACAGATTTAGCCCTTTTTCTTGCCGAAGAATTCGCAAAGGTGGCGACAGATGACGGTTTATCTGCTAAGTCTTAAGCCTGTCATCAACTTACATTCAGGTGCGTTTTATGTCCGAAAAGCCTTATGATCTTGTGATAACCGGTGCCGATTTGGCCAGCCACACAGGCAGCGCGGCCACTAATATAGCCATTAAAGATGGCCGCTTCGCCAAAATTGGTGATGTCACTGCAGGGCAAGGCGCGGCCCATATTGATGCCAAAGGGCTGACGCTTTTGCCCGGTGTGATTGATACGCAAGTGCATTTTCGCGAACCCGGCAATGAGCATAAAGAAGATTTGCAATCAGGATCACTCGCTGCCGTGATGGGCGGGGTAACGGCCGTGTTTGAAATGCCCAACACCAAACCACCCACTACCAGCGTCGAAGCGATTGCCGATAAAGTGGCGCGTGGACGAAATCGCATGCATTGCGATTTTGCCTTCTATGCTGGCGGCACGCACGAAAATGCTGCGCTTTTGCCTGAGCTCGAACGCCAAGAAGGGGTTTGCGGGGTGAAAGTTTTCATGGGCTCGTCAACCGGAAACCTGTTGGTTGCTGATGATGATGGCGTGGCTGATATTTTGAAACATATCACGCGCCGCGCCGCGTTTCACAGTGAAGACGAATTTCGTCTGCGCGAGCGCCGCCCGCTAGCTGAAACTGGCAATGTTGCCACCCATCCGATTTGGCGCGATGAGGAAGTGGCGATTTCAAGCACACGACGGCTGATTAAAATGGCGCGGGCCGCTGGCAAGAACATCCACGTTTTGCACATCACCACAGAGGAAGAAATGCATATTCTGGCCGCTAATCGTGATATTGCTTCGGTCGAAGTGACGCCGCAACATCTGACCTTAGCGGGTCCGCAAGCTTATGATGAGCTTGGCACTTATGCGCAAATGAACCCACCTATTCGCGACGCGCGCCATCGTGCGGCGTTATGGAAAGCCCTCGAACAAGGTATTGTTGACGTTATTGGCTCCGATCACGCGCCGCATACGAAAGAAGAAAAAGCCGATGCCTATCCGCATTCGCCATCTGGCATGCCGGGCGTGCAAACCCTGTTGCCGCTGATGTTACATCATATGAGCGAAGGTAAATTATCATTAGAAAAATTGGTGAGCCTGACCAGTCTGAACGCCAAAAAATTATTCCGCCTAAAAGATAAAGGCGAAGTGATGGAAGGCGGACATGCAGATCTGACATTTGTCGATCTGAAGGCCGAGAAAGTAATTGACGAAGCGTGGTTGGCGAGTCGTTGCGGTTGGTCGCCGTTCACCGGTATGACCATTAAAGGTTGGCCAGTTGGCACGATGGTACGCGGTCAACGGGTCATGTGGGAAGGTGAGTTGCAAACACCAGCCACTGGACAACCTATTGTTTTTGAATAGTAAACTTTTAGCCTTTGGCACAATTGGGAGAATAGAATGACAAATACATTTCGCGCTTTACGGCTGAATAAAACCGATGATGGTCAATCACACGAGTTTGTGGATTTGACCGACAATGATTTAATGGAAGGCGATGTGACCATTAACGTGTCGCACTCGACGGTTAATTTCAAAGATGGATTGGCCCTGACCGGCGCTTCACCTGTGGTGCGCGTTTGGCCTCTTGTTCCCGGTATTGATTTCACCGGCACGGTGGAAAGCTCAAATCATGCAGATTTCAAAGCTGGTGACGCGGTTGTGCTGAACGGCTGGGGTGTGGGTGAAACGCATTTTGGCGGCTATGCGCAGAAAGCCCGCGTCAAAGGTGACTGGTTGGTCAAACGGCCAGATGCAATTTCGCCATCACGCGCTATGGCTATTGGCACGGCCGGTTATACCGCCATGTTGTGCGTTATGGCGATTGAAGCTGGTGTTGATAAACAAGCCGGTGAAATCTTGGTCACTGGCGCGGCTGGTGGTGTCGGCAGTGTCGCCATCGCGCTTTTGTCGAAGCTTGGCTATCAAGTCGTGGCCTCAACCGGGCGTATGGAAGAAACGGATTATCTGACGTCATTGGGTGCATCGCGGGTCATTGATCGGGCCACCTTATCTGAAAAAGGCCGTCCGCTTGACCGCGAGACATGGGCTGGTGTGGTTGATGCTGTTGGCAGTCATACTTTGGCCAATGCCATTGCGCAGACATGCTATGGCGGCACGGTCGCGGCATGCGGTTTGGCGCAAGGCCCCGATCTACCAGCCACGGTGATGCCGTTTATTCTGCGCGGCGTAACCTTGCGCGGTATTGATAGTGTGATGGCTCCGAAAGCGCTGCGTGAGGAAGCCTGGGCGCGGCTTGCACAAGACCTTGATATGGACAAGTTAGACGCGATGAGCGTGCATTATGGCTTAAATGATGTGCCGGACCTCGGCCCGAAAATTCTGGCGGGTCAAGTGCGTGGCCGTGTGGTCATTGACGTCAACGCCTAATCCGACCAGATAAAATTATGGCGTGAACGGAGCCCGCTCACGCCATTTTTATTTAAATCATAGGCCTAAAAAATTGTATAGGCGCCATCAACAATAAAGCTATCGCCTGAGTGATAGGCGGAGGCGTCTGACGCCAAATATACCGCGACACCGGCGAAATCTTCAGGCGTGCCCCAGCGGCGTGCTGGCACACGAGAAATCACCTTGGTCTCAAAAACGTCGCTACCTTGTGCGCCGGCTGTCATATCTGTCGCAATCCAACCCGGCAGGATTGAATTGGCCCGTACGCCATAGCGACCATGTTCAACAGCAATTGATTTCATCATAGAAATCACCGCCCCTTTGGTGGCGGCGTAATGTTCATTACGGGCCGCACCCTCAATGGCCGCGAGACTGGCAACGCCGACCAATGAACCGCCCGTGTCGCCGGTTTTGGCGCGCTCAACCATGTGTTTGGCGGCGGCGCGCAAGGTGAAGAAAACCCCATCCAAATTGACTGCCAGCACATCGCGATAGGCTTGTGTGTCCATTTCAATGAAACTACCCGCCAATTTGCCGATGCCGGCATTGGCGAACACCGAGTCGATGCGGCCAAAGTGGGCCACAGTTTCAGCGAAAGCGGCATCGACGGCATTTTCGTCCGCCACATTCACATTCCAGCTTTTCACTTTGCCCTTGGTGTCGCCCGAAAGGGTTTCGACGGCAGCGGCGTTCTTCGTATCATTGGTGCCCCAAATCGCAATATCGGCGCCTGCTTGTGCCATGCCGCGGGCCATGCCCAGACCAATGCCGCCATTACCGCCGGTTACCAGCGCTACTTTTCCTGTTAAATCAAATGGTTGAAATGTCATAAAACTCTCCTCTAGTTTTTCTTACTATAGCGAAGTGACGGCGCAAGCCCAAGCCCTAAGCGAGGGCTTTGACGGTTTATGCAATCAATGGCAGGGTGAGGCATGCGATTCCACAACCGATTTTTCTGGCTCATTTTCCTGCTTGCGGCGACGCTGATAAATGCATCGGTGGCGCCGGCAAAAGCTGAGGCGCCAGCTGATGATTTGCGTATCACAACCAGCGCCGGCCAGACCATTGATTTGCAGGTGGCGTTTGCCATCACCCCCGAACAGCAACGCCGTGGGCTGATGTATGTCGAAAATATGCCAGCCAATTATGGCATGGTATTTCTGATGCGTCCGCCACGCCAAGCGCATTTCTGGATGCGCAATACAAAATTGCCTTTGGATATGATTTTCATCGCGCCAGGCGGACGCATTGAGCGCATTGTCACGCGCTATGACACAAACTCTGACGCCGTGACCAGCTCGCAAGGTTTGGTGTCCGCGGTGCTGGAAATCGCCGCCGATGGTGCGCGTAAATTAGGCATTCAACCGGGCGATCGGGTGTCGCATGAAACGGTGCAATTTTAATGTGTGGCCGTTTTGCGCTGACCAGCCCAGCCGCGGCCATTCGGCAATTGGTTGATTTTTCCAATCAGCCGAATTTTCCACCGCGTTACAATATTGCGCCGAGCCAAGCGGTGCATATTCTCCGCGCCACCCCTTCGGTTGAAATGGCCATGGTGCAATGGGGGCTGGTGCCACCATGGGTGAAACCGGAGCAATTACGAGAAAGCGCCAATCGTCCGCAAATCAACGCGCGCGGCGAAACAGTTATGCAAAAACCAAGCTTCGAAAATGCCTTTAGGCGACGACGCTGTCTTATTCCGGCTGACGTGTTTTATGAATGGGATCGTAAAACCGGTCAGCCATATCTCATTCGCCGTCGTGACCGGCAAGTGTTTTTTATCGGTGGTCTATGGGAAATATGGAGCGGCGCCGATGGAAGCGAAATCGAGAGCTGTGCGATTATTACTGTGCCGGCCAATGATACATTGGCGCATTTCCATCATCGTATGCCAACCATTATAGCGCCGCCGCAAGCCGATGAGTGGCTGCGTTGCCCGGAATCGCGTGCGGCTTCGCTGACCCCCATGTTGACACCAGCCCCATCTGAGATTTTTGAAGCCTTGCCGATTTCAAAAAGGGTCAATAAGGTGGCGGAGGATGACGAAGATTTATGGCGCGAAGAGCGGGTCAATGTGCCAGCTAGCCAGTTAGATTTATTTTAGTGAGGCCGTAGACGGCAAAGGGGTAAGAGATGAACACAGTCGTGGATCACATTATTCTTGCCGTCAATGACCTTGCTCAGGCCACCGCAGATTATGCCTTAATGCTTGGCCGCGCCCCCAGTTGGCAAGGCACACACCCTGATTACGGAAGTGCTAACACACTGTTTCGTTTGGATAATACCTATATAGAATTGCTTGCTGCCGACGGCCAAGGCTGGGCTGGCGATATGGTGCGCGGGCATATTGCGGCGCATGGGGAAAGTCTCACAGCGGTGATTTTCGGCGTTGAAGATATTGACGCATTTGCCAGCCATGCGCGCCAGCAAGGGCTGGAGGTCACTGACCCGCAAGCTGGCCATGGTGTTGATGTGAACACCGGTGCGAGGCGCTCTTGGCGCAATGTACATTGGGATCGCCAACTGGCACGCGGCATTTTCAGTTTTGCCATTCAGCACGATGACCCGACTGCGCTGGCCATAGCGGCGCCGACGGGCGAAGGGCATATGACGGCGGTTGATCATATTGTTGTGCAAACCAATGATGCGGCGGCGGCGAAGAAATTTTACGGCCAACAAATGGGCGTGCGATTGGCGCTGGAACAATCCAAGCCAGAGTGGGGCGGCGATATGTTGTTTTTCCGCTGCAATCATATGACCATTGAGGTTATCGCCACGCAAAAACACAGCTCAGACGAAGACAAGCTCTGGGGCTTGGCGCTAAAAACCGATGATATTGATGCCACCCACGCGCGCCTCAAACAGGCCGGCGTCAACGTGTCTGATATTCGCGATGGCCGCAAAGCCGGTACGCGCGTGTGCACGGTGAAATCGCATTGTATGGATGTGCCAACTCTGATTATCGGTTTGGTTGATTAAGCCGCCGCTCGCGTTAGCCGGTCATTAATCGCTTCGCCTAATCCGACCCTTGGTATCGGCATAATCGCCAATCGTTTATTCTCGGCCAAGGCAATGGCGTCATATTTGTGCAATTGAACAAACAATTGGCTGGCGGCCTCGACGAGATTGCCGCTCGGACTCAAATTGGCTACCACAGAAGGCGGCGCATCGGGGCCAAACCCTAGCAGCAAGCATTCATCCTGTGGCTCTGTCACATTGATCAGCAAACCGGATTTCGGCGCATAATGCCGTGCCAAACGACCTGGCGCCAGTTTGGCTTCGTTGTCGTCACCCTCGGGCACATCGACCAAAGCAAAGCCAAGACAGGCCTCAATATCGGCCCGCGCAATGCCGCCACTGCGTAACAGAACTGGCTCCGCATCAAAGCAGCCAATAATTGTCGACTCGAGGCCAATCTGCGCCGCACCGCCGTCTAAAACATCAATATCAGGCAGCATATCTGCGACATGAGCGGCCGTGCTTGGGCTTAGCCGACCTGACGGATTGGCACTTGGTGCGGCTAAGGGACGACCGACCAGATGCAATAATTGTTGTGCCACTGGATGTGCCGGACAACGCAAAGCAATCGTGTCGAGGCCGGCACAGGCCAATCGGTCAACCGGGCAAGCAGCGGTGCGCGGTACCACAAGGGTCAGCGGGCCAGGCCAAAATGCCGCCGCCAATTTTTCGGCCATATCATTAAACTGACCGAGCTGGCGGGCCATTGGCAAATCGACCACATGGCTAATCAGCGGATTGAAATCAGGCCTCGATTTGGTGGCAAAAATGGCGGCAATGGCGCGGCCATTGGTGGCGTCGGCAGCCAGCCCGTAGACTGTTTCGGTCGGCAGGCCTATTAAGTGGCCGTCGAGAATCCGGTCACGGCAAGCAGACAGATTGTCGACGCTCGGCAACAGGACAGACATTTAACTGTTTTTGGCCGTCGGTTTTATACGAACCACTTTTTTCGCCACCGGCTTTTTCGCGGCAGGTTTTTTCACGGCAGGTTTTTTCACGACAGGTTTTTTCACGACAGGTTTTTTCGTAGCTGGTTTCTTGCTGGCCGGTTGAGCCGTTTTGGCCTGCGGCGCTTGGTCGGACGCTTTAACAACGCGATTGCGGGTGCCGCGGCCTGAAAATTTGCTCATTAGATTTTCAGGCATGATTTTAATGAAACTGGTCAGCAGGCGATAAATCCAGCCATTGACAATAACCGGTCCCTTGCCATTCTCGACCGCACGATGGGCATCGTCGACCACGCGTGGACCTTCCAGCCAAACAAAATTCGGTAGTTTATTCATTGCGTTGCGATTGCCGGCCACATCGTGAAACTCGCTCCATGTGAAGCCCGGGCAAAGCGCAATCACATGCACCCCATGTTCTTTATATTCCAACGCTAAGCTTTGGCTGAGGCGCATGACAAAGGCTTTGATAGGGCTGTATAAAGTGCCGCCCTTAGTGCCGGGCAGGAAGGCCGCAACTGAGGCGACGTTTACAATGCGGCCATAGCCGCGCGCAGCCATTTGCGGGGCAAAAATATGGCAGAATTCGGTCACCGCGGTCGCCATCACCTGAATCATATCGCTTTGCGCTCGCCAAGCCGCTTGGTCAAAAAGACCGGGCACTGAATAGCCTGCATTATTCACCAAATAGTCAATTTGAATGCGTTTCTTTTTCAACGTGGCGGCCAATTGAGCCGGCGCGTCTGCTTCTACCAAATCGGCTGTCAGCACGGTGACTTTGACGCCAAAAGCGGCAGTTAATTCGCTGGCCAAGGCTTCAAGGCGGTCTGTGCGACGGGCAGTTAAAACGAGGTCATAATCGCGGGCCGCCAAATAGCGGGCATAATCGCGCCCGATACCTGCTGACGCGCCGGTGATAAGCGCCGTAAACCTATTATTTTTGTTTGAACTGGTCATTTTTACCTCAGTAATTGCTATTCCGTTTGATAGGCCATATCCTAGGCGCAACTTATAGCGAAATTAACACTGTAGTGCCAGAGCAAGGAAAATATATGCCCGATGTCAAACAGAACGGCCAAGCGCATGGCTTGAGCTACCCATTTGAGAGCTTGCCAGAAACCAATAATGTTATTGAGGTCGCGCCCGGGGTTTATTGGATACGCATGGTTCTTCCTTATTCTCTCGATCACATTAATTTGTGGCTACTGGAAGATGACGATGGCTGGACGGTGGTTGATACATGCGTTGATATTGATAGTTCGCGCCAGCAATGGGAAAATCTATTCGTTGGTTTTATGGGCGGTAAGCCGATTAAGAAAGTTATCGTCACACATATGCATCCAGACCATGTTGGCCTAGCCGGTTGGTTGGTGAAACGGTTTGACGCGCAATTTTATATGTCGCGTACCGATTATTTAATGTGCCGCGCCATGGCCGCCGATACCGGTCGCAAAGCGCCTGAAGAAGCTATTCGGTTTTATAAAGCGGCCGGTTTTAATGATGAGGGTTTGGCCCGTTATCAAGCCCGCTTTGGCGGTTTTGGCGAGCATATCCACGAACTGCCGCAAGCCTATCGGCGCCTACAACAGGGGCAGGAATTAACCATTGGTGGGCGCATTTGGCGGGTTGAAGTTGGCTCTGGCCATGCGCCAGAACATATTTGCCTATACTGCGAAGAACTGAAATTACTCATATCCGGCGATCAGGTGATCCCACGGATTTCCTCAAATGTTTCCTTGTTTCCGACCGAGCCATTTGGCAATCCGCTGCAAGATTGGATTGATAGTTGCGCCCGTTTGGTTTCGGTTCTGCCATCTGACCTGCTGGTTTTGCCGGCTCATAATGAACCATTTTACGGCTTGCACGAGCGCCTCAATGCTTTGATCAATGGCCACGAAAAATCATTGGCGCGGCTAACCGAGGTTTGTGCTGAGCCGCATCGCGCTGTCGATAAAGAAGTTTTTTCGTGTTTGTTTAAGCGCCCCATTGGCCCGGATGTGTTTTTCATGGCGACCGGTGAGAGCCTCTCACATCTAATGTGTCTGGTGCATCGCGGCGCGCTGAAAATGGACATTGACGATGGTGGTGTCGCGTATTTTTCTAAAAAAGCCGCCTAGGAGAGATCATGACCAGTAAAGTTGAGATTGATAAAGATATCCGCGAAATGAGCTTTGAACAGGCTCTCAGCGAATTGGAGACCATCGTCGACCGGCTCGAAACCGGCGATGTGGCGCTTGAGGAGTCGATTGATATTTATCAACGCGGCAGCCAATTGCGCGCCTATTGCGACGAGAAACTGCAAAATGCGCAGGCGCGTATTGAAAAAATTACCAGTGCTGGAGCGGGCACTGAAGCCTTGGATGCCGAGTATAATGTCTGACGCCGGTTTCATGCAAGCCTTGGACCGGGTGAATTTTCTCGTTAGCCAGAAACTCGATACGCTTTTGGCTGTGCCCGATGGCCCTGAAAGCTGGTTGTTTGAGGCGATGCGCTATTCTGCCCTTTCGGGCGGCAAAGGCTTTCGATCGCTCTTGTGTCATGCCTCGGCGGCCATTTTTGATGTCGACGAGCATCGCGCAGCGCGGGTGGCGGCGGCCATTGAATGTATACATTGCTATTCGCTAATCCATGATGATTTGCCGAGCATGGACGACGACGATATGCGGCGCAATAAACCAAGCCTGCATATCGCCTATGATGAGGCGACGGCAATTCTGGCGGGCGATGCCTTGCAGGCTCTGGCTTATGAGATCTTGGCTGATGAAGCAACCCATGCCTCGCCCGACGTGCGTCTAGAATTGGTTGCGCAACTGGCCAAAGCCACTGGCATGCATGGCATGGTAGGTGGGCAGATGATTGACATGTTATCACCCAATCTGGAGCTTGATGCCGGCGGGTTGACGCGCTTACAGAAAATGAAAACGGGTGCCTTAATCGGTTTCGCGGTTGAGGCGGGTGCCATATTGGGCAATGCCTCGGCCGAACAACGTCAGGCGCTGCTTGGCTATTCGCATGATGTCGGTCTTGCGTTTCAAATCGCCGATGATGTGCTCGATGTGCGCGGCAGCAGCAATGATATGGGCAAAACCATTGGTAAGGATGCGCAACAAAATAAAACGACTTTTGCTTCGCTTCTGGGTGTCGGGCGCGCTCATGATCAAGCCAGCCTGTTGATTGAGCAAGCGGTGGCTCACTTAGACATATTTGACGACCGCGCCGACGTCCTGCGACAAGCGGCTGCATTTGTTATCCATCGAGATAGCTGATAGAAGGAAGAAGAGATATTTGGAGTTATAGTGAGCGATCATACACCTCTCTTAGATAGCATTAATGAACCAGCTGATTTGCGCGAACTAGACCTAGTTGATTTGCGCCAATTGGCCGACGAATTGCGTCTTGAAACCATTTCAGCCGTGTCGGAAACCGGTGGTCATTTGGGCGCCGGTCTTGGCGTTGTCGAGCTAACGGTTGGCTTGCACTACGTTTTCAACACGCCTGACGATCGCGTCATTTGGGACGTCGGCCACCAAGCCTACCCGCATAAAATCCTCACCGGTCGGCGCGACCGTATTCGAACTCTGCGCAAGCCCGATGGCCTATCTGGTTTCACCAAACGCGCCGAAAGTGCCTATGACCCGTTTGGCGCGGGGCATAGTTCAACGTCAATTTCGGCTGGTCTCGGCATGGCTGTGGCGCGCGACCTAAAGGGACAAGACAATCATGTCGTGGCGGTGATTGGCGATGGCGCCATGAGTGCTGGCATGGCCTATGAGGCGATGAATAATGCCGGTAGTCTGAAAAGCCGTCTGGTGGTTATCCTCAATGATAATGATATGTCAATTGCGCCGCCAGTTGGTGCCATGAGCGCCTATTTTGCGCGCCTTATATCCGGCACGACCTATCGTTCTTTCCGCCGCTTGATGAAAGATATTGCCAGCCATTTGCCCGATAGTTTGCAGGACAAGGCGCGGCAAATGGAAGAATATGCGCGCGGCTTGATGACCGGCGGAACGATTTTTGAGGAAATGGGCTTTTATTATGTCGGCCCCATCGACGGCCACAACCTCGACCATTTACTGCCAGTGTTGGAAAATGTCCGCAATATGAAAGACGGCCCCGTATTGGTGCATGTGGTGACCAAAAAAGGTCATGGCTACGCCCCCGCCGAAGCCTCAGATGATAAGTATCACGGCGTTTCAGCTTTTGACGTCGTGACCGGTGAACAGACCAAGTCAAAGCCAAACGCCCCCAGCTATACTAGTGTTTTTGCCCAAGCATTAATCGCCGAAGCCGAAAAAGATGAAACGGTTGTCGCCATTACAGCTGCCATGCCATCCGGCACTGGACTTGATAAGTTTGCTGATAAATTTCCTGCGCGGACATTCGATGTTGGCATTGCTGAGCAACATGCGGTGACTTTTGCTGCCGGTTTGGCGACCGAGGGCATGAAGCCTTTCGCAGCGATTTATTCAACCTTCTTGCAGCGCGCCTATGACCAAGTGGTGCATGATGTCGCCATTCAAAACTTACCGGTTCGCTTCGCCATTGACCGCGCCGGTCTGGTCGGAGCCGATGGTCCAACGCATGCAGGTTCATTTGACTCGGCCTATCTTGGTACTTTGCCGAATATGGTGTTAATGGCTGCGGCTGATGAGGCTGAATTGGTCAATATGGTCGCCACGCAAGTCGCCTTTGATGAACACCCAACAGCACTGCGGTATCCGCGCGGCGAGGGCACGGGGATTGCTTTGCCAGCCAAGCCAGAGATTTTGCAGATCGGCAAGGGGCGGGTGTTGCGCGAAGGCGGGCGGATTTGCCTGTTGAGCTATGGCACGCGCGCCGAACAAGCGCTGTTGGCGGCCGAGCAATTGGAAGCAGAAGGCTATCGTACCAGCGTTGTCGATGCGCGCTTTATGAAGCCATTGGACACAGATTTGATTTTACGCATGGCGCGCGAACACGAAATTTTGCTAACGCTGGAAGAGGGCGCCATTGGCGGTTTCGGCAGTCATGTGATGAATTTTCTCGCCACTCAAGGCATGCTTGACGGCGGCTTGAAATGTCGCTCGCTGATGCTGCCGGATTGTTATATTGACCACAATAATCCGATGCGCATGTATGATTTAGCCGGTCTCAATGCGGCGCAAATCGTTATCCAAGCCAAATCATTGCTGAACGTCGGACATGTCGAGATTGTTAATCTCAAGCCAAAACAAGCTGAATAGCTGACCTAACCTTGGAGCTTGCTTAGCCTTCCAGAGAAGCGTCCCATTGGCCTAGCGCGGCAAGGCCATTCATTTTCGCGCGATGGGCAAAGGCGGCTTGTGCTTCTGCGACATTCTCTGCTTTTCCGCCCCATGCTTTCAATGGTGCGGCTTGCAGGGCGCGGCCATAGGAAAAACTAAGCTTCCAAGGCAGATTGCCGATTTTGTTCATCGCATCCAAGTGCGCTGTCGCCAGCTCATCTGATTGCCCGCCTGATAGGAACACAATGCCTGGCACCGCTTGCGGCACGCATTTATGGAAACAGTCCAGCGTCATTTCAGCCACTTGCTGAACATCGGCCTGCACGGCATTTTGTGTGCCCGATACAATCATATTTGGCTTCAAGATGGTGCCCTCAAGATGCACATTTTGCATGGCCAATTGCTCGTAAAGTGCTGTCAAAGCGGCGCTGGTCACTTCGTAACACCGCTCCACCGAATGGCTGCCATCCATAATCACTTCCGGTTCGACAATTGGCACAATTTCAGCTTCTTGGCACAAGGCTGCATAGCGCGCCAGCGCGTGGGTATTGGCATTCAGGCAAGCGGCACTTGGCGCGTTGTCGGTGATGTTCAGCACGGCGCGCCATTTGGCAAACTTTGCCCCAAGCTGGTGATACTCACTTAAGCGTTCGCGCAAACCATCGAGGCCTTCGGTGACCATTTCACCCGGATGGCCAGCCAAATCTTTGGCGCCAGCATCTACCTTAATGCCGGGCAGAGCACCTGCGGCTACCATAATCTCAGTCAATGGTGTGCCGTCAGCGGCCTTCTGGCGAATGGTTTCATCGTATAAAATGACACCTGAAATATTATTTTGCATGGCTTCCGTGGTGCGGAATAACATTTCGCGATAGTCGCGACGGCTATCCTCCGTCGAGGTGGCATTGATGGAGTCGAAACGCTTTTTGATGGTTCCGGTGCTCTCATCGGCGGCCAAGATACCTTGCCCATCAGCCACCATGGCTTGTGCAATTTCTTCAAGTACTTGTTTACGCATAGTTTTCCTCTTTTCACCTAATTTAAAATTGGCTGTCTAAGGCTGCATTAATGCGTCGACACCCGGCAGTGGCTTTCCCTCGAGCCACTCCAGAAACGCGCCGCCTGCGGTTGAGACATAGGTAAACTGATCGCCTACGCCGGCATGATTCATTGCCGCCACTGTATCGCCGCCGCCTGCTACAGAAATAAGTTTACCCTTATCGGTTAATGCAGCAGCGTGACGGGCTGCGGCATTCGTCGCCTGATCAAAGGGCTCAATTTCAAAAGCGCCAAGTGGGCCGTTCCAAATAATTGTCGCGGCGTCATCAAAGGCGGCGCAAATTTCGGCGACGGCTTTCGGGCCGGCGTCCAAAATCATTTTGCCATCTGGTACTTTATCGACGTCGCAGGTTTCCCCTGCTTGTCCGGCGGCAAAGGCATCGGCCAGCACGACATCATTGGGTAATAAAATATGGCAGCCATGTTGTTCGGCGCTGGCCATAATTTCCCGCGCCGTATCAAGCATTGTGTCTTCACACAGCGACGTGCCAATATTAAGGCCTTGCGCGGCGATGAATGTATTGGCCATGCCACCGCCAATCACCAACGTATCGACATTGGCCGACAGATTGCTCAGCAAATCTAGTTTGGTGGAAATTTTCGCGCCACCAACAACTGCCACTAAAGGCCGCGCCGGATTGGCCAAAGCCGCATCAAGCGCATTGAGTTCAGCTTGCATGGCGAGGCCGCTATAGCTCGGCAAATATTTGGTAATCGCCTCAGTTGAGGCGTGCGCCCGATGGGCGGCGGAAAACGCATCATTGACATAGGCCGTCGCCGGGGCCGCTAAAGCCGCCGCAAAAACTGCATCATTGGCTTCCTCGCCAGCATGAAAACGCGTGTTCTCCAAAACGCAAACACCGCCAGCCGGCAGCGCATTGAGGGCGTCAGCGGCTGGTTGACCAATACAATCATCAGCAAAACTGACCGCCCGCCCCAATAAGCTGGCCAAGGCTTTGGCCACCGGCGCAAGGCTCATATCGGGGTTTTTTTGGCCTTTCGGGCGTCCGAAATGTGACAACACCCCAATCCGCAATCCGGCTTGCGAAAGAGCTTCTAGGCTCGGCAAAAGTCGCGTTAGGCGCGTCGCGTCGCGCACCTCGCCATGCTCATTCAGCGGCACATTGAGGTCAGCGCGAATAAGAACAATGTCGCCGCTCAAGGCTTGGTTGGCATGGTCATTGATCAGCTTTTCAATGGATTGGGCAGTGCTCATCTTAACCGAGTTTACCCATGGCAACGGCTGTATCGCTCATCCGATTAGCAAAGCCCCATTCATTATCGTACCAGCTGAGTACACGCACCAGCTTGCCATCAACGATTTGGGTCTGCGTTAGATCAAAAGTAGATGAGGCTGGGTTGTGATTGAAGTCAATCGACACCAAAGGCGCATCGCAAATACCGAGAACACCCTTTAACGGGCCATTGGCAGCTTTGCTGATGGCGGCGTTGATTTCGTCAACTGTGGTTTTCTTTTTCGCTTCAAACACCAGATCGATCATCGACACATTTGGTGTAGGCACGCGCACTGCCGTGCCATCCAGTTTGCCAGCCAGTTCTGGTAGCACTAGGCCGACCGCTTTCGCGGCGCCGGTTGATGTTGGAATCATCGACAGTGAGGCAGCGCGGGCGCGGCGCGGATCAGAGTGTAGCGTATCAACTGTCCGCTGGTCGCCGGTGAACGCGTGGACGGTTGTCATGTAACCGCGGGCGATGCCGCAGGTTTTGTCGAGCACTTGCGCCACCGGTGCCAAACAATTGGTGGTACATGAGGCATTGGACACAACTTTATGGCTTTTGCGCAATTTTTTATGATTGACGCCATAGACGACGGTCAAATCTGCGCCTGAAGCCGGGGCGCTGACTAGAACTCGTTTCGCACCCGCTTCAATATGTTTGCTAGCTGTTTCATGGCTGGTAAACAGGCCGGTGCACTCCATGGCGACATCGACATTCATCTTAGCCCAAGGCAGGGCGGCTGGGTCGCGTTCTGAGATAACTTTAATGACTTTGCCATTAATGCTAATGCCGGTTTTTGTGGCTTTCACATTGGCTTTAAGCGGGCCATGGATGCTGTCATATTGCAGCATATGGGCGTTGGCTTCAATGGTGCCCAAATCATTGATGGCAACGACATTAATGTCCTTACGACCGCTCTCAATGATACCGCGTAAAACCAAGCGTCCAATACGCCCGAAACCGTTAATTGCAACGTTAATAGCCATGTGGTGTCCTTTTCTTTCGTTTAGGCAAGCCCTTTACGGGCTGCTGTAGCAATAGCTTCGGCGGTGATGCCGAAATGTTCAAATAATTGATTGGCTGGCGCGCTGGCGCCGAAGGCTTCCATGCCAATAAAGCAATCTTGCTCGCGCAAATAGCGGTCCCAGCTCATTTGAATGGCCGCTTCGACAGCAATCCGCATTTTCGTGTTACCCAAAATATCGGCTTTCACGGCTGCTGGTTGTTTTTCAAACAAATCCATACACGGGAAAGAAACGACGCGGGCATGAATGCCGTCTTGTTTCAACATGTCGCGCGCTTGCAGGGCAATCTCAACTTCAGAACCTGAGGCCATAATTGTGACCTCGGCATCAGCGCCGCCAGAGGCCAATTCATAGGCCCCCAATGCGCACATATTGCGTTCTTCATAATCGCGCACAGTCGGCAAACCTTGCCGAGTTAGGGCGAGAACTGAAGTGGTTTTCTCTGCTTGCAAGGCCAATTGCCAGCATTCCAATGTTTCAATGGCATCGGCAGGGCGGAACACATTGACATTTGGAATGGCGCGCAAGGCTGCCAAATGCTCAACCGGTTGATGGGTTGGGCCATCTTCGCCAAGGCCAATACTATCATGCGTCAGCACGTGAATGGTGCGTTGCTCCATTAGGGCAGACAAGCGAATGGCTGGCCGTGAATAGTCGGCAAAAACAAGGAATGTGCCGGAATAAGGAATGAATCCGCCATGCAGAGCCATGCCGTTCATCGCTGCGGCCATGCCGTGTTCGCGCACACCCCAGTGAATAAATCCACCAGAGAAATCATCGGCTGAAATTGGTGCTTGTTCAGGTGTTTTGGTGTTGTTGGAGCCGGTCAAATCGGCTGAACCGCCAATCATTTCTGGCACATGCGGCACCAAGGCTTTCAACACTTCTTCAGATGATTTGCGGGTCGCCCATTTCGGCTTCTCGGCGGCCAATTGTTTTTTGTACCCATCAACCGCTTCGTCAAGTGCGCTTGGCAAACTGCCTGCAATCACCCGTTCGAAACGATTGCGCATTTCAGCTGGCTGGGCTTGCACACGGTCTTCCCAAGCTTTGCGGCTAGAGGCATGAGCCCGTCCGGCAACGCGCCATGCGTCAAGCAAATCTGACGGCACTTCGAAACTGCCGGCTTGCCAACCCAAGGCTTCGCGGGTCAGGGCGATCTCATCTTCGCCCAAAGGGGCGCCATGTGAACCTGATGTGCCTTGTTTGTTTGGCGAGCCATAGCCAATTACCGTGCGGCAGGCGATCAAACTTGGTTTGTTTGACTTGCGGGCGGCGGTGATGGCGGTTTCAATGGCGTCGAAGTCATGGCCATCAATGCGCACGGCATCCCAGCCAGCGGCTTCGAAACGCTTCAGCGCATCGCCCGACTCCGACAAGCTCAAAGGCCCGTCAATTGAAATTTCATTGTCATCATAAAGCACGATCAATTTCGACAATTTCAGATGCCCAGCAATGGAAATCGCTTCGTGGCTAATGCCTTCCATCAAATCGCCGTCTGAGGCGAGGACGTAAGTATGGTGGTCTACCAGCTCATCTCCGAAGCGCGCATTCATCATCCGTTCGGCCAAAGCCATACCAACGGCGGTTGAAATGCCCTGCCCAAGCGGGCCGGTTGTCGTCTCAATTCCGGCCGCATGGCCGTATTCCGGATGCCCTGCGGTGCGAGCCCCTAATTGACGGAAGTTTTTAATTTCTTCCAACGTCATATCGGCGAAGCCAACGAGATAATGCAGCGCATATTGCAGCATTGATCCGTGACCAGCTGACAAAACGAAGCGATCGCGATCTGGCCATTCAGGCGACAGGGGATCAATTTTTAAAAACTTTGTGTAGAGAACCGTGGCGATATCGGCGGCTCCCATAGGTAGGCCAGGGTGGCCAGAGTTCGCCGCTTGCACCGCATCCATTGACAGGGCGCGGATGGCATTGGCCATATGTTGAAGCGGCAGTGAAGCGCCACTTTTTTCCGATTGTAAATTTTTCTCGTCTTGCTTAGCAGACATAATACATCCTCTACGTAACCTGGGCATCAAGGCTCAGTGCTGGGGGCTGTGAATATGCGCCGCACAATGGCCGTGTGCTTACTGTAAGTCAATGCCAGATTCGTTTCCGAGAGTCTTGTTTTAACTTCCATCCACAACCAGCTACAAACAGCTTTTTAACGGCCCGATAAAGGCCGCTGTCAGCTAAAGCTATTGACGGGCTTTCTTACCAGCTCTTATGCTGATGCCAGAGGTAGCTTATGCAAAAAATCCAACAGGTTCTAGACCGTCTTGAAAAAGCGCTCGCGCAATTAAACGATACTCATAAGGCCGCCATGGCCAAACAGGCAGAACTTGAGGCCTTAGAGCTGCAATGTGCGCATTTGCGGACAGATGTTTCGGTCTTAAAAAAGCAAAAGCAAGAACTCGAAGCGCGCAATAAAAAGGCGACGCAATATGTCGAAAAAGCGATGACGCAGATTGATCAAGCGATGGGGAGCGACTAATGGCTGAAATGACCATCCACGTGAATGAGCGGTCTTACCAAATCATGTGCCGCGATGGCGACGAGGCTGAAGTCAGCAAATTGGCAGCAGATTTGGCTGCTCGCGTGGCGACGATTGCCCGAGATATGAATCAATCGGCAACGGTTGGCGATAGTCATTTGTTGGTGCTCGCCAGCTTGACGATGCTCAGCGAAATGCGCGATTTGCAACATGATAAAGACGCCGTTGAAAGCGATGTCGGCAAAGCTGGCGCGGCGCGTGAAAATTTATCCACCCGCTTGGATGATATGGAACAAGCGGTGGTGGCGGCTTTGACGGAGGCGGCGGAAAAAATCGAGGCTATGGCCCAACCAAATGCGAATGGTGACTTGCCGTCAGAGCAATAGAAGCAGATAATAGGTTTTGGAACTGCCCGACGCGACATTTGCACTTTACGTTCGGGGCCTTACGAATCTTTAGGGAACTGTCACTGCGATTGGCCGTGGCCATTTGCACACGGTGCCCACCTACACATGTAGGTCTCCGAGGATTCAGCAGGTGACGGTCAGGGCGGTTCCACTTCAGCTAGGCGTTTTGATATTCTATGACCAGTGACAAACAAAATTTGCGCAAAAATTTGATGGCTCAACGCAAAGCGCATCATCGGGCGCATGGTGCGACGGCTGGTGACAAACTGGTCGAACAGTTTTTGGCTCACTCTATTTTACCCGCGGATCACTTGACCCTTGCCGCCTATTTACCGGTGGGTAGCGAGATTGATCCGCGACCTTTGATGCATCATTTGCAAAGCAGCGGTCATTGTCTGTGCTTGCCATTTTGTGAGGCGGCTGACCAAGCCGCAAGTTTCCGTGCCTATCAGCTTGGCGATGATTTGGCTGACGATGGCCTCGGCATCGCGGCGCCGCAAAAAAACCATCCATGCATACCTGATATTGTGTTTTTGCCGCTGCTGGCGTTTGATCAGCAGGGACATCGACTGGGACGCGGTGGCGGCACCTATGATCGGACTTTGCAAAGCCTGCGCGCGCAGCACCAAATACGCGCCATCGGGCTGGCTTATGACATGCAAATGGTTGACAATTGTCCGGTGGAGCCGCGTGACCAACCCCTCGATGCCCTATTAAGTGATGCGCGCTATTTGGATTTTGCGCTGACGCAAGCGCCGAGAATTGTGAAGTAAGGATATGTAATGAAACTATTATTTCTGGGCGATATTGTTGGTCGCGCCGCCCGCGAGGCGGTGGTTCGACAAGTGCCGATGTGGCGCAAACAATATGGCCTCGATTTTGTCGTGGTGAATGGCGAAAACGCGGCTGGCGGTTTTGGTATCACTCCGGATATTGCCGAAGGGTTTTTTGCCGCCGGCGTTGACGTGATTTCAACCGGCAATCATGTTTGGGATCAGCAGTCCATTCAAGGCTATATTGCTGAAGAGCCAAGGCTTTTGCGGCCATGCAATTTTCCAACCGGCACGCCCGGGCGCGGCGCGGGTCTGTTTCAAGCCGGTGAGTATCAAGTCTTAGTGGTGAATGTCATGGGCAGCCTGTTTATGGAAACATTGGACGACCCGTTTGCTTCCATTGAACGCGAATTATCGGCTTGCCCGCTGGGCGATGTGGCTGATGCGATTATTGTCGATATGCACGCCGAGGCGACGTCGGAAAAAATGGCCATGGGGCATTTTTGCGATGGTCGCGCCAGTCTCGTGGTCGGCACCCATACACATGTACCGACGGCTGACGCGCAAATTTTGCCCGAGGGCACGGCCTATCAAACCGATGCCGGCATGTGCGGCGATTATGACAGCGTCATCGGCATGGAAAAGCACGAGCCATTGAACCGCTTTACGACCAAATTGCGCAATGGGCGCTTTTCGCCGGCCTCTGGCACCCCGACACTTTGCGGGGTGATTGTCGAAACCGACCCAAAAACGGGTTTGGCGACGTCGATTTTGCCATTGCGGGCTGGCGGCAGACTTTCCTCATCGGCGCCGACAGGTTAACCTAAGGAAATTGATTCGTGACGCACGGTCATTGACGATAAGACGAAAGATGGAAGTATGGCAGGCCACTCAAAATTTAAGAATATTCAATATCGCAAAGGCGCCCAAGACAAAAAACGCGCTAAGATTTTTGCGCGTTTAGCGAAAGAAATTACCGTAGCGGCGAAAATGGGCTTGCCCGATCCCGACGCTAACCCGCGCCTGCGCACGGCAATTTTGGCGGCACGGGCGCAAAACATGCCAAAGGACAATATCGAACGCGCCGTCAAGCGCAGTAGCGATGCTGACAATGCCAATTATGAAGAAGTGCGCTATGAGGGTTTTGGCCCCGGCGGTATTGGGGTGATTGTCGAAACACTGACCGACAACCGCAACCGAACGGCGGCTGAAGTGCGCACGAGTTTTTCAAAAAACGGCGGAAATTTAGGCGAAACGGGTTCGGTCTCCTTCATGTTTGATCGCGTTGGGTCGATTGAATTTGATGCCGACAAGGCTGATGCAGATACAGTTTTTGAAGCTGCCATTGAGGCGGGCGCCGCTGATGTTGAGAGCAGCGAAGACGGCCATGAGATTATTTGCGCGATGGAAGATTTACACACTGTTGTGGCGGCTCTTGAAACCAGTTTGGGTGAGCCGCGCGCGGCGACGATTATATGGCGCCCACAAAATGACATTGCCATTGACGGGGAGACCGCAGAAAAAGCGCTTAAGCTAATGGATGCGCTCGATGATGTTGATGATGTGCAAAATGTTTCCGCTAATTTCGATATTGCAGATGATGTGATGGAGAAATTGTCGGTCTAAGCGGCCAAGCCGCGGAAAGAGGAAAATGGCAAGGGGCACTACGCGACGACTAATCGGCCTCGACCCTGGTTTGCGGTTTACCGGCTGGGGGGTGATTGATATGGACGGGTCAAAATTGATGCATGTCGCCAATGGCTCTATCGCTTCAGATGCTAAACGTTCGCTGGCTGAGCGACTATTGCAGCTTGAAGAGGGGCTGTTGCAAGTCTTTGCTGACTGGCAGCCGGAGTTTGCCGCTGTTGAGCAAAGCTTTGTCAATCGCGATGGGGCGGCGACTTTAAAATTAGGTCAAGCGCGCGCCATGAGTTTACTGGTGCCAGCCCGCCTCGGCCTGCCAGTCGAAGAATATGCGCCAAATTTCATTAAACGCGCGGTTGCTGGTTCAGGCCATGCCGATAAAAAACAAATGGGCGCCATGGTGTCGATGATTTTACCGACCGCCGAATTGCATGATGAACACGCGACAGATGCGCTGGCCGTTGCCATCACCTTGGCTCATGCCGGTGATTTTAATGGCCGTTTAGAAGCGGCTTTACGAAAATCGGAAAGCGCGCAGGTGTTGCAATGATTGGTCGCTTAAAAGGCCGCGTCGATGGGCGCGGGGACAATTGGGCGCTGATTGACGTCGGCGGGGTTGGCTATATGGTCGAAGGTTCGGCCCGTATGCTTGATGCCTTACCAAGTGATGGCGAGGCCGTCAGCTTGGCCATTGAAACTTATGTGCGCGAAGATCAGCTCCGCCTTTTTGGTTTTCTTAGCGAACAGGAACGCAGTTGGTTTCGCCTACTAATGGGCGTGCAAGGCGTTGGGGCGCGCGTCGCTCTCGCCATTCAAAGCGTCCTATCGGCCGATGAATTATCACAAGCTGTGGCGGCTGAAGACAAAGCCATGGTGTCGCGCGCGCCTGGCGTTGGGCCCAAAGTGGCGCAACGTATTGTGCAAGAATTGAAAGACAAAGTACCGGAGTCGCATTTTGCTGTCAGCGGTGCTGCCACGGGCGAAGCCGCGGTCGCTGGTCAAGCCATGCGCGAGGCGTTGTCGGCTCTAACCAATTTGGGTTATCAGCGCACCCATGCGGCGCAAGCGCTGAGCGCGGCACGCAATGCGCTTGGCGATGACGCCACCGTTGAAGCCTTGATCAAGCAAGGGTTGAAAGAGTTAATGTGATGACAGAGCGTTTGGTCGAGACAACACAAGTGAGTGAGGACGTTGACACGGCTTTGCGGCCTAAGACACTCGATGCATTTGTTGGGCAGAAGAAAGGCCGTGAAAACCTCGCTGTCTTTATTGAGGCGGCGCGCCAACGTGGCGATGCGCTCGACCATGTCTTGCTGGCGGGGCCGCCAGGGCTGGGTAAAACCACATTGGCGCAAATCATTGCCCGCGAATTGGGCGCTGGTTTTCGTTCGACCTCGGGGCCGGTGATTACAAAAGCCGGTGACTTAGCAGCGCTTTTGACCAATTTAGAAGCGCATGATGTTTTATTCATCGATGAAATTCACCGCCTCAGCCCGGCTGTCGAAGAGATTCTCTATCCAGCCATGGAAGACTTTGAGCTTGATCTCATCATCGGCGAGGGGCCAGCGGCACGGTCGGTGAAGATTGATTTGCCACCCTTCACCCTGATTGGCGCAACCACGCGATCGGGCTTGCTAAGCACGCCGTTGCGCGACCGTTTTGGCATCCCTGTGTATTTGAATTTTTACGAAATTGATGAATTAGAGCTGATTGTGCGGCGCAATGCTAAGCTGATGGGCTTGGCGATGAGCGACGATGGCGCATTGGAAATTGCCAGTCGTTCGCGGGGTACGCCTCGGGTTGCGGGGCGCTTGCTGCGTCGGGTTCGCGATTTTGCCAATGTGGCGGGCAGTGACGTGATTGACGCGCGTTTGGCCGATGCGGCTCTTGGCCGTCTTGAGGTCGACAAACGGGGGCTTGATGGGTTGGACCACCGTTATTTGCGCACCATGGCCGAGAAATTTGCAGGTGGGCCGGTTGGTATCGACACAATGGCGGCCGCGTTAGGCGAGCCGCGCGATGCGTTGGAAGATATTGTTGAGCCATTTCTCATTCAACTTGGTTTTGTCAATCGAACGCCGCGCGGGCGCGTGTTAATGCCAGCAGCCTTCGGTCACCTTGGGCTTGATGTGCCGACTACGGCGCTTGAAGAAGCTGATTTATTCGCCGGGCCAAACGCATGACCGGCGCGATGCAAGGCGATGCATTTGTCACCAGTGTGCGTGTTTATTACGAGGACACGGATTTTTCTGGCGTTGTCTATCATGCCAATTACCTGAAATTCGCCGAACGCGGACGCTCAGATTTTCTGCGCTTTGTCGGAATCCATCATTCGGAATTATTGGCCATGACCCCGCCTTTGGCATTTGTCGTAAATACCATGCAGATAGAGTTTCTTGTGCCAGCTAAAATTGATGACGAGCTGAGCGTCGAAACCATTCTTGCGCATGTGCAAGGTGCCCGTTTTGCCTTTTATCAGCGCATTATGCGCGGCGACACGTGTCTGTGGAAAGCGCGCGTTGGGGCGGCGTGTATTGATCTCGATGGGCGACCAAGACGGATTCCCAAATCCGCCATGGCTGCTTTGGCCGATTATGTCGTTGCTGACATACCCAAGGTATTTGAGGTTTAAGCGAAGTCTAGACATCACATAAGTTAGGCATATGGGCGACAAAGTTTTGTCACAATTTAAAGTTAGTTAGGGCGTATTGAGGTAAATTATGGAAACTGTAGCAATCGATACCGCGGCCCAGTTGGCCAATAGTGATTTTTCGCTTTTTGCCCTGTTCGCGCGCGCCGATATGGTCGTCAAATTAGTTATGCTGGGATTGATTGGCGCGTCGGTTTGGAGCTGGTCAATCATCATTGAAAAAATCAGTACCTTCCGGCGTATTCATCGCGCCTGTGCTGAGTTTGAACATGTGTTTTGGTCAGGTGAAAGCGTGCAAGAAATTCAGAACACCATGGCCAATCGACCAAGCTCGCCAATGGTGCGGGTATTTCAGGCAGCAATGGCAGAATGGGGTCGGGTGTCTGCTTTGAAAGCACAGAATTTGGGCTTCACACCCCTTCAATTCATTGAACGCAGCCTGACCACGGCGATTGCGCGAGAAATGGAAAAGGTTGAAAAGCGCTTATTGTTTCTGGCAACAGTTGGTGCGGTCGCGCCATTTGTCGGCCTGTTTGGCACGGTTTGGGGCATTATGAATAGTTTTCAGGCCATTGCCATGACCCGTGATACAAATTTGGCGGTTGTCGCACCGGGTATTGCCGAAGCGCTTTTTGCGACCGGCCTTGGCCTTTTGGCCGCCATTCCAGCGGTCATCGCCTATAATAGATTCTCGCAAGACATTGCCAGATTGGGCGCGCGACTGGATTATTTCGCCGATGATTTTGCTAATATTGTCGCCCGTCAGCCAAAGGGTTAACGGCCATGGGCATGCAGGCGCCAAAAACCAGTTCTAAAGCCGCACGGCGGCCACGGTATCAGCCCATGGCTGAAATCAATGTGACCCCAATGGTTGATGTTATGCTGGTGTTGTTGATCGTTTTCATGGTCGCCGCGCCTTTACTGAGCGTCGGCGTGCCAGTCAATTTGCCAAAAGCTGGCGCTCAATCTTTGCAAGGCGACAATGAGCCTTTGGCTATCACCATTGATGCGGCGGGCGACATTTTTATTGAAGAAAAACCGATTGCGCTGAAAGACTTGGTGCCGCGTTTGGAGGCCATTTTAGGGGCTGGTTATGATCAGCGTATCTATGTGCGCGGCGATCAGGCGGTCGCTTATGGGCAAGTGGCGCAAGTTGTGGCGCGCATTAATGCCGCTGGCTTTTCGCGTGTCGCTTTGGTAACCGATCACAAAACCGCCCCCCGAGGCAGGAAATAATGAGCCGCCTACTGCCGCAAATCAGACCGGATCTGATGGGCTCATTGGGGCTGCATCTGGGGCTGATTTTATTGCTGACCTTTTGGACGCCAATGATGCCCGACCGTGTCCTAACCGATAGTGCCCTGCCGATTGACATCATCACTTTGGACGAGTTTACGCGTTTATTGGAATCCCCAAAACCGCTGGAAATTGTGAAAAGCCGGCCAGCGCCAATGCCAGTTCCAGCTCAGGCCGCGCCGGAAGTCGCGCCGCCACCCCCGAAAGCCCAAAACCAAGATGCCATGCCGGAATTGACCGCCAGACCAGCCCCGCCAGAGCCCAAACCAGCCAAGCCAACGCCGCCGCCAATGGCAGATTTCAAAGTGACGTCGGCCAGTCCGGTAGCGCGGCCAAACCTGCCGCCTGCTAAGCCCAAGCCATTGCTGGATATTGGCCAATTGCGCGCCTTGCTTGACAAAACCCCCGATGCGGTTGCAACTGATAGCCCCGATGTGCCGCGCGAAGAGGCGCCGACGGGTGAAAAATTAACCGTCAATGAAATCGACGCGTTTCGCGCGCAAATGCGGCGTTGCTGGTCGCCGCCTTCGGGTGCCCGCGGGGCTGAAAATTTAATTGTAAATGTGCGCTTGTCTCTTTCGCCAGAGGGTGCAATTTTAGCAGGACCAGTGGTGGTTAATCGCGGGCAGTTGGGTGACCCGTTTTTTAGGGCCGCCGCCGAGAGCGTACTGCGCGCCATTCGAAGGTGCCAACCGTTTACCATGCCAGTGGAAAAATATGCCAGTTGGCGTGACATAGAATTGACATTTGATCCAAGCAGAATGCTGGGTAACTAGGAGTGCTCATATGACTTTGCCATGCACAAGAAAAAACCAAGCTAACAAAGCCGCCTTCATCGGCCTGCTGATGTTCTTACTCATGCCGTTGCAAAATGCTGGGGCGGCGCTGAAGATTGACATCACGCAAGGCAATGTTGAACCGCTGCCGATTGCGATTCTGGATTTTGTTAGCGAGGACGGGGTCGGCGGCGATTTGGCGCAAGTGGTGATGGCTGATTTGGAGCGTTCGGGACTGTTTCGTCCGATTGCTCGCGAAGCCTTTATCGAAACCGAGCTTGATGTAAATGTTCGCCCAAAATTCAAGGAATGGCGGATTGTCAATGCCTTAGCCTTGGTGTCGGGGCGTTCTGTCATGCAGAATGACGGTCGTTTGCGGGTCGAGTTTCGGCTCTGGGATGTTGTCGCGCAAGAACAAATGACTGGCCTGCAATTCTTTACCACACCGGCCAATTGGCGCCGCATTAGCCATTTGATTGCTGATGCGATTTATGAGCGCCTGACCGGAGAGACCGGCTATTTCGACACACGAATTGTCTATGTATCTGAATCGGGCCCGAAAAACCGGCGGGTCAAGAAACTGGCGATTATGGATCAGGATGGTTTTGCCCAAAGTGAGCTGACCAGTGGCCAATCGCTGGCCCTGACGCCGCGTTTCAGCCCGACGGCGCAGGAAATCACTTATCTGTCTTTCTATCGCAATCGGCCGCGGGTCTATTTACTGAATATTGAGAGTGGCCAACAGGAAGTTGTTGGTGATTTTCCCGGCATGACCTTTGCCCCGCGGTTTTCGCCCGATGGTCAAAAAATCATTATGAGCCTAGAGCGCAATGGTAATTCGAATATTTACACCATGGATTTGCGAACCCGTGAAACCCGCCGCCTAACTTCTTCCTTAGCGATTGATACGGCACCGTGTTACGCGCCCGACGGCAGCCAGATTGTTTTTGAGTCCGACCGTATGGGCACACAGCAATTATATGTAATGGAAGCTGATGGCACCAATGTACGTCGTATCAGCTACGGGCAGGGCCGCTATGGCACGCCAGTGTGGTCACCGCGTGGAGATTTGATTGCCTTTACCAAAACCTATAAAGGCCGGTTTTTGATTGGGGTGATGAAAACCGATGGCAGTGGCGAACGTATTTTGACCGAGGGTTTTCACAATGAAGGTCCGGCATGGTCGCCAAATGGCCGCGTTTTGGCGTTTTTCAGAGAAAAGAAAGGCGCCGATGAAGGCCCCGGACTGTGGACGGTTGACGTCACCGGCTATAATGAACGGCCGATATCAACCCCAAGCTGGGCTTCCGATCCGGCTTGGTCGCCATTAATCAGGTAGATTATTGGCCATCACAAAACTGCAACGATAGTGTGTTAATTAAATCATACGTCCGGTTGTTATTTAACGCTTTTGCTGATAATTTAACCGGAATGAGAAGAATATTTTGATAGTGTTAGGAGCTTCAAATGAAAAATGTTAAATCAATTATAGCTGTTGCGTCATTGGGCTTTGCTTTGGCTGCGTGCAGCGGATCGGCTCCACAAACGTCAAGCGGCTCAACCTCTGGTAGCTCTTCATCATCTTATTCTTCAACCTATGGCGGCGGTTCGTCTCTGTCATCTGACCAATTTTTGGGCGTGAATGTCGGCGACCGCGTATTTTTCGCCACCGACCAAGCCAGCATTGATGGCTCATCACGCGCTGTTTTGCGGGCACAAGCTGAATGGTTGGCACAAAATGCCAGTACCAGTTTGGTCATTGAAGGTCATGCCGATGAGCGTGGCACGCGCGAATATAATCTGGCTTTGGGTGCCCGTCGTGCCAATGCGGTGCGCGATTTCCTGATTAGCCAAGGCGTCGATAGCGCCCGTTTAGAAACCATCTCTTTCGGCAAAGAACGCCCGGTGTCTTTGTGCTCAGAAGAGAGCTGCTGGTCGAAAAACCGTCGCGCGGTTTCAACACCCCGCTAGTATATGACGTTGACGATTGTGATATAATGATTGAGGGCGCCTTTGGGTGCCCTTTTTCGTGCCGTATTTTTGCCGATTTTGTATTGTAGGACGTAATGATGAAGTCAGTTAATCAGTATTTTAAGCCTGCCGCCCTTGTTTCGGCTCTGCTCATGACCGTCAGTTGGGCCCATGCCCAACAATTCGACGCGCCTGCGCGTGTTGATGTGCCGGAAGCGGCCGCCACACCGATTGAGGACAATCTGACCCCCGCCTTATCTTCCGATACGCTGCTTTTGGCGCGCATTGACCGTTTGGAAATAGCCTTGGCCGAGACTCGGCAAATGCTGCAAGCGCAGCGGGTGCTGTCGACCCGCAATCAGATGAAAGAGGCAATGGATTTGCGCAGCCGGCTGGAAATGTTGGAAAGCCAATTGTCCGGTGTAAATCCGGCGCAGCCAATAACTGGTTCAGTGCCCGATGATGTGGCCGCCAGTCTGGCGCAGAATGACGCCATCGCACGCAGTCGATTGAACGAACTGGAAGATGCCACGCGAATAATGCGCGGCCAAATTGATGCGCTTTTATTGCAATTTGAAGCGCTCAATCAAAATAATCTGAGGGCCCGTGACGACAGTGAGTTTCGCTTCCAGCAGCTCGAAACCGCTGTGCGCAAAATTCAAGACGGTGGTGTGTCAACAGCAGCTGAACCTCAAGTGCTCGGCCGCATTCGACTGCCGGCACCCGTCGTGTCGACGACAACCCCGACGATTACTCAGGCAGATGGCTCTCAAACCGGCAGCCTAGACACAACAAATGCCGAAGCCACGCCGCTCGCGCCAAATGCTGCTTTGATTGCACCTTTGGCGGCTGATGATAAATTAATAGGTGAGGGCGAGATGCCAGTTCTCGGCCTCGAAACCCCGGTACGTCCAGTTTTGCAAGACCCGAAACAGCTTTATGAGCGCGCTTTGGCGGATTTACGCAAAGGTCTCTATGTTGAGGCTGAGGCTGACTTCAGGCAAATTCTAACCGCCTTCCCAGCCCATAATTTGGCGGGCAATGCGCAATATTGGTTGGGTGAAACTCATTATGTCCGACAAGACTATAAGGGCGCTGCCGAGGCGTTTTTGGCCGGCTACACGACTTATGCTAAGAGCAGCAAAGCTCCCGACAGCCTCTTGAAGCTTGGTATTACTTTGTTTGCGTTGAATGAACAAAAAACCGGTTGCGACGCATTGGCCGAGCTTGGAGCAAAATTCCCAGAAGCTTCTCAGGCCATTGTCAAACGTGCCGAGATTGAAAAACGCCGTGCCGGTTGCCAAGGATAATCAGCCGATTGGGGTGACGCCCTCCAGCTTTCTGCGCCAGCTCAAACAGCTTCACAAAGCGTCGCATTATGCGTTGGCTGTGTCGGGGGGCGCTGATTCCATGGCTTTGGTGGTTCTGGCCAGCCAAGCGGCGAGGTTGAAAAACGCCCCGAAATTCACCGTGCTTAGTGTCGACCATGGGTTGCGTTCGGCGGCCAAAGACGAGGTCAAGCAAGTGGCCGCGTGGTGCCGTCAACTGGGCGTGCCCCATCAAGCCTTGAAAGTGACCGACAAGCTCAAATCAACCGGCGTGCAAGAAGCGGCCCGCCAGCAGCGTTATCAATTAATGGCTGCGTGGTGTCGACAGCACAAGGCTGAGGCGCTTGTGGTCGCCCACCATCAGCAAGATCAAGCCGAGACTGTGCTGATGCGTCTGGCTCATCAAAGTGGCATTAATGGGCTGGCTGGCATGGTGGCGCGGCAGAAATTACGCCTTGAAGGCGAGCAGGTGACTTTGTTACGGCCATTTTTATCGCAGCCGCCCGAGAGCTTGCGCGCCATTTTGCAAAAAGCTGGTCAGTCTTGGCTGGAAGATCCGTCCAATGCCGATATGAAATTTGAGCGCGTGCGCACCCGCCAAGCGCTGCCAAATTTGGCGGACATTGGCCTCAGTGTGGCGGCGCTGGCTGATTTCGCCGATAAAATGCAAAGCCTGCGGACCAGTCTTGACCGGCAGGCCGTTGATTGGCTGGGCGGACATGCTTGTTGGACGCCGCTTGGTTATATCGATATGGATGCAGCGGCATTTTTGGCTCTAGAAGGGTTGATGCGCCAACGTATTCTGGCAGCGCTTTTGCGGCATATGGGCGGGCAAGTTTATGCTCCGAAACGGCGCCGTCTCGATGCGCTGGTCACGCGACTGCAAGACAGCCCGTCGGGGGCCAGCACCTTGGGTGGTTGCTTGGTGCGTTGGCGCGGCGGGCGGTTAATGTTGGGGCGAGAAGAAGCCGCCCTATCGCCGCAGGCACGGTTGAAAAGCGGTCACACTGGCCCTCAATTGTGGGATGGGCGGTTTTTTATCAATTTATCGCCACAAAAAGCGGCGGCGGGTGTTTTTGTCGCGCCCCTCGGGAAAACTGGTTTGGCGGCGTTGAAAGCCGATGGATTGCTTATCAATAAACAAGTGCCATCCTCTTATCTTCATGTTTTACCAGCATTTTTTCTTAAGAAACAGCTTCTGGCCTGTCCCGTTTTAGTGCCATCGCCCGACTATCAGGCGGTTTTGGCGGAAGAAAAACTTGATTTTAACACAATATTTGATGGATCAGCGGACTGGTAAAATGCCCTTGCCCGACCTATATTCTAGGAAAGGCATAATGAGGCTGACGCCAAGGCGTCGTTTGGGGTGACTTTCAAATTAAAAGGAAAAGGTTGTGAATAGTATGAGAAATCTGGCTGTTTGGGTTGTTGTTGCACTAATGGTGTTTACCCTGTTCAACGTCTTTCAAGGCCCGTCATCACGGGCCAGTGATCGCGAGATTAATTTTTCGCAATTCACCGCAGAGGTTGATACGGGAAGCATTGCCGATGTGACCATTGAAGGTGACGCGATCAGCGGCCATTACACTGATGGTTCGTCATTTACCACTTTCGCTCCCCCCAATGACGCGACGCTGGTGCAGCGCTTGCAAGAGCGCGGCGTGTCAATCACCGCCAAGCCAGACCGGTCTAATTCGCCAAGCCTGCTCGGTGTGTTGATTTCATGGTTCCCAATGCTATTGTTGATTGGTGTGTGGGTATTCTTCATGCGTCAAATGCAAGGCGGCGGACGTGGCGCCATGGGGTTTGGTAAATCGAAAGCCAAATTGCTGACCGAAGCACATGGCCGCGTGACCTTCGAAGATGTTGCCGGAATCGATGAAGCCAAAGATGATTTGCAAGAAATTGTTGAGTTTTTGCAAGACCCGAGCAAGTTCCAACGCTTGGGCGGTCGTATTCCAAAGGGTGCACTTTTGGTTGGCCCTCCTGGTACGGGTAAAACACTTTTGGCACGCGCCATTGCTGGCGAAGCCAATGTGCCTTTCTTTTCAATCTCTGGTTCCGACTTTGTGGAAATGTTTGTCGGTGTCGGCGCCAGTCGCGTGCGCGATATGTTTGAACAAGCGAAGGCCAATGCCCCTTGCATTATTTTCATTGATGAGATCGACGCCGTCGGGCGTCATCGTGGCGCAGGCCTCGGTGGCGGAAATGACGAGCGCGAGCAAACTTTGAACCAATTGCTGGTTGAGATGGACGGTTTTGAAGCCAATGAAAGCATCATTTTGATCGCGGCCACCAACCGCCCAGATGTTCTCGATCCAGCGCTGCTGCGTCCGGGTCGTTTTGACCGCCAAGTTGTGGTGCCAAACCCTGACATTATTGGTCGTGAAAAAATTCTCAAAGTGCACATGAAGAAAACGCCGCTGGCGGCTGACGTTGACCCACGGGTGATTGCCCGCGGCACGCCGGGTTTCTCAGGTGCTGATTTGGCCAATCTGGTCAATGAGGCGGCCCTTCTGGCGGCGCGTCGAGCCAAGCGATTGGTCTCCATGCGTGAGTTTGAAGACGCGAAAGACAAGGTTATGATGGGGGCCGAGCGCCGTTCCATGGTGATGACTGAAGAAGAGAAAAGACTGACGGCCTATCACGAAGGCGGTCACGCTTTGGTGGCCTTGAATATGGAAGCCTCAGACCCAGTGCATAAGGCGACAATTATTCCGCGTGGCCGCGCCTTGGGCATGGTCATGCGCCTGCCGGAGCGTGATCAGCTTTCGGTGACGCGTGGTAAAATGAAAGCCGATTTGGCCGTCGCAATGGGCGGACGGATTGCGGAAGAGATTATTTTTGGCCATGAGAAAGTTACCTCAGGCGCATCTTCTGATATTCAAATGGCAACCAATATGGCCAAGGCCATGGTCACCCAATATGGAATGAGCGATGAAATGGGCCCGTTAGCCTATGGCGAAAACGAGCAAGAAGTGTTCCTTGGCCACTCCGTCGCCCGTCAGCAAAATATGTCAGAAGACACACAACGCCGGATTGATGCCGAAGTGCGCAAGCTGGTCGAAGAGGGCTATGAAATGGCCCGCACGATTTGTCAGGACAAAATCGCTGACCTTCACGTGATTGCCAAAGGTCTGTTGGAATATGAAACTTTGTCAGGCGACGAGATTATCGGTCTGCTGAAAGGCGAGCCGCCGCATCGTCCTGACGATGACATTAGCTCAACACCGAAAGGCCCGAGCTCGCCATTCCCTAAAACGGGTGGTGCTGGCGTCGGTGGACCAGAACCGCAAGGAACCTGATCAAGGTGGGGCGATCCATGCCAAAGATTTTTGGCATTGTGAATATTACCAGCGACAGTTTTTCTGATGGTGGCCAATATTTGGCGCCGGAAAAAACCTTGGCTCATGCTCAGCAGTTGGTTGATACGGGGGCTGATGTGCTCGATATCGGGCCGGCCTCAAGCCACCCCGATGCGGGGGCGGTGACACCGGCTGAAGAAATCGCTCGTTTGCAGGGCGTGTGGTCGCTGTTAAAAGCTCTTCCAGCCGGTCTGTCGGTAGATAGTTTTCAAATAGAAACGCAACGTTGGGCAATCGCGCATGGCACTGATTGGCTCAATGATATCAACGGTTTTGCTGAGCCTAGCCTATATGATGAATTGGCCGATGCGTCTTGTCAGCTGGTCGTTATGCACGCCATTCAAAGCAAAGGCATTGCCCGCCGCGCGCCAGCCCCTGATGGCGATATTTGGGATCATATTTTACGGTTTTTTGAAACCCGCCTGAAAGTTCTGGAAGACGCCGGCATTGCCCGCGATCGTCTGGTGATTGATCCGGGTATGGGGTTTTTTCTCGGCAATGACCCGCAAACCTCGCTAAGGGTTTTGGGCGGCTTGTCGCGTTTGAAACAGGCTTTTGACGCCCCTGTGTTGATTTGTGCTTCGCGCAAAAGTTTTCTGCGGGCTATTGCCAATGTATCGCTGGCCGAGGTCGGGCCGGTTTCATTGGCTGCTGAACTTCTGGCCACAGCGCAAGGCGTCGATTATATCCGCACCCATGAGGTGGCTCCTTTGGCGCAGGCCCTGACGCTATGGGGCGAGGCAGAAAAGTAATAAATTGCAATAGCTTGTTACTTGCTTCTCAGCACCAATCGCCGACATATGTAAGCTAGACGAAGAGGGTAAGCTATGATTCGGAAATATTTCGGTACCGATGGTATTCGCGGCACGGTCAATGGCGATAAGATGACGGCCGAAATGGCGCTTCGATTGGGCATGGCGGCTGGACAATATTTTCGCCGCGGCCAGCATCGCCATCGTGTGGTGATTGGCAAAGACACGCGCTTATCTGGCTATATGATAGAACCGGCTTTGGTGGCCGGTTTTACCGCTATGGGTATGGACGTATTTCTGTTCGGGCCGATTCCGACGCCGGGGGTGGCATTTTTGACCCGCTCATTGCGCGCCGATATTGGCGTAATGATTTCCGCCTCGCATAATGAATTTCAAGATAATGGCATTAAGCTATTTGGCCCTGACGGCTTTAAATTATCGGATGAAATTGAATTTGAAATTGAGTCGCTGATGGATACGCCTTCACAGGCCGCGCTTGTGCCTGCCTCAGATTTGGGTCGCGCCAAACGAATTGATGACAGTCAGGCTCGTTACATCGAATTTGCCAAACGCACTTTCCCGCGCGATATGAATCTCGAAGGCATCAAACTGGTCATCGATTGCGCCAATGGAGCGGCTTATAAAGTGGCGCCAACCGCGCTGTGGGAATTGGGCGCTGAAGTCGTTAGTATTGGCGTGTCGCCCGATGGCACCAACATCAACAAAGACTGTGGCTCCACCCGTCCGGCCCTATTATCCGAAAGGGTGAGGGCAGAGAAAGCCGATATTGGCATTGCGCTGGATGGCGACGCCGACCGGTTGATCGTCTGCGATGAAAAAGGCACAATCATTGACGGTGACCAAATCATGGGGCTGGTAACTGATGATTGGCAAAAACGTAACTTGCTCAGCGCGCCAGGCATTGTCGCGACGATTATGTCTAACCTTGGTTTAGAGCGGCATTTGCAAGGTAATGGCCTATCATTGGCGCGCACAAAAGTTGGCGACCGTTATGTCGTGGAACATATGCGGCGCCATGGCTTTAATCTCGGCGGCGAGCAATCGGGCCATATGGTGCTGTCGGATTATTCAACCACTGGCGATGGGCTGATCGCAGGTTTGCAAGTTTTAGCGGCGATGAAATATTCAGGTCGCCCTGCTTCTGACTTAACGCAGGTATTTGAACCAGTGCCGCAAATTCTAGAGAATGTGCGCTTTACCACCGGCGCGCCGCTGGACAATGAAGATGTCATAAAAGCCATTGCGGCGGCTGAGATTAAATTGGGCAATCAAGGGCGTTTGGTTATTCGTCCATCAGGCACCGAGCCTCTAATCAGAGTGATGGGCGAGGGCGATGACGCCGCATTGGTCAAAGATATCGTCGCCGAAATTGTTGGCACCATTCAGTCGGTTGCTGCATGACACAAGACGCGTCGAAAGCCGTTTCGCTGGGGCGTGTTTTGGTGATTGCCGGTTCTGATAGCGGCGGCGGCGCCGGCATTCAGGCAGATATTAAATCAATCATGGCGCAGGGCGCTTATGCAACGACGGCGATTACCGCGCTGACGGCACAAAATACGCGCGGTGTCGATGATGTGCTCGATGTGCCGCCAGATTTCGTGGTGCGGCAAATTCAGTCGATTATGAGCGATATCGGCACAGATATTGTGAAAACCGGCATGCTGCATCGGCGCGAGATTATTGAGGCTGTGGCACAGCAATTTGACACCAAACAAGCGCCACCCCTGATCGTTGATCCGGTGATGGTCGCAACCTCGGGTGATCGTCTTTTGGAAGATAAGGCCATTGATGTGGTGATGCAGTTGTTGGTGAGCAAAGCCTCTTTGGTGACGCCGAATTTGCCCGAAGCAAGTTTGATGACGCGCCGCGACGTTGAAACGCTCGACGATATGAAACGCGCCGCCGATAAAATTATGGATAAGGGCGCTCGTGCAGCTTTGATTAAGGGCGGTCACGGCCAAGAGCGCGTGGTCTATGATTTACTCGCCCAGTCATCGGGCTTTGAGGTGTTCGAACACGAGCGATTGGTCAGTAAAAACACGCATGGCACAGGGTGCACGCTGGCGTCGGCTTTGGCGGGACAATTGGCAGCGCAAACAAATCAGGCACGCGATGAGCAGCGCGCCGACGGATTGGATCTTCTTGTGGCAACGGAAAAAGCGCTGAACTATGTGCATCACGCGATTGCCACGGCGCCAAGCAATATTGGCAGCGGCCATGGCCCCTTGAATCATCTGGGCATGACGCGCCAAGAATAATGGTTTCGATTCTTTTTCCACAGGGGTGAGTGGGTTAATTTTCGCCGTTGTCTGCGCGTTTGCGCGAGTTGCTAAAACATCATTTGCCAACCTCTCATATTCGGCCTATATCGGTTCTGGGACACCCTTCCCCACCGAAGGGCAACTATCTGAGAGGGTAGCGATATGACAGCTATACAAATGCCAGACGTGCGTCCGGCAAACCCAAATTTTTCTTCCGGCCCGTGTGCAAAACGGCCGGGTTTTTCTCTTAATGTTTTACAAGATGCCGTCCTCGGGCGCTCACATCGTTCAAAGCCTGGTAAAGCCAAGCTGCTTGAAGCGATTGATCGTACGCGGTCTGTGCTTGGTGTGCCAGATGATTACCACATCGGCATTGTGCCAGCCTCAGACACCGGTGCTTATGAAATGGCCATGTGGAGCCTATTGGGCGCGCGTGGCGTGGATATTCTCGGCTGGGAAAGTTTCGGCAAAGGCTGGATTTCTGATGCCGTCAAGCAATTGAAACTCGACGATGTGCGGGTCATGGAAGCCGATTACGGACATTTGCCTGATTTATCGGCCGTTGATTTCACCCGCGATGTTGCCTTTACATGGAATGGCACCACCTCCGGTGTGTGCGTGCCGAATGGCGATTGGATTGCCGCTGACCGTCAGGGGCTGACCCTGTGCGATGCGACATCGGCCGCTTTCGCCATGCCTCTGGCTTGGGATAAGCTCGATGTGACAACCTATAGCTGGCAGAAAGTGCTGGGTGGTGAAGCGGCCCACGGCATGTTGATTTTAAGCCCGCGCGCGGTTGACCGTCTGGAAAGCTATACACCACCATGGCCAATGCCAAAAATCTTTCGCCTGACCAAAGGCGGCAAGCTGATTGATGGTATTTTCCGCGGTGAAACCATCAACACACCGTCTATGCTGGCGGTTGAAGATTATCTCGACACTTTAAAATGGGCCGAAAGCCTTGGCGGTTTGTCAGGTCTGTTGGGCCGCGTCGCTGCCAATAATAAAGTGCTCAATGATTGGGTCGATGCATCTGATTGGGCCGGTAATTTATGCGCTGAGAAAGCCAATCGTTCGACCACGTCTGTGTGTTTAACGATTACCGATAGCGATATCGCTGCGCTTGACGCAGAGGCGCAAGCCGCTTTCGCTAAGAAAATCGCCTCGCTATTGGATAGCCAAGGCGTGGCCTATGATATTGGTGCCTATCGCGATGCTCCTGCCGGACTTCGCATTTGGGCTGGCGCCACCGTTGAAGCGGCCGACTTGGCCGCCCTTACCACATGGCTCGACTGGGCCTTTGCAACTGCAAAACAGGATATATAGATATGCCTAAAGTACTTATTGCTGACAAAATGAGCCCGCGTGCAGCGGAAATTTTTAAAGAACGTGGCGTTGAAGTCGATGTCATTACCGGCCTTGAGCGTGACGAGTTGATCAAAATTATCGACCAATATGATGGTCTGGCCGTGCGTTCCTCAACCAAAGCAACACCGCCTGTATTGGAAGCGGCGACCAATATGAAAGTCATTGGTCGTGCTGGTATTGGGGTTGATAATATTGATCTGCCAACCGCCACAGCCAAAGGCATTGTGGTGATGAACACGCCATTTGGTAATTCCATCACCACTGCTGAACACGCCATTGCCATGATGTTCGCCTTGGCCCGTGACATTCCAGAAGCCAATGCTTCAACTCACGCCGGCAAATGGGAGAAATCACGTTTCATGGGCGTTGAGCTGACCGGAAAAACACTCGGTGTCATCGGTTGTGGTAATATTGGTTCGATTGCCGCGTCACGCGGCGTTGGTCTGAAAATGAAAGTTATTGCTTTTGACCCTTTCTTGACGCCAGAGCGAGCGTTAGAAATTGGTGTTGAAAAAGTTGAGTTGGACGAGGTGCTCAAACGCGCTGATTTCATCACTTTGCATACGCCATTGACCGATAAAACCCGCAACATCATCAATGCTGAGGCGCTGGCCAAATGCAAAAAAGGTGTGCGTATCATTAATTGCGCGCGCGGTGGTCTGATTGATGAGAAAGCTCTGAAAGAAGCGCTGGAAAGCGGTCAAGTTGGCGGCGTGGCTTTGGATGTATTTGAAGAAGAGCCGGCTAAAGAGAACCCATTATTCGGCATGGAAAACGTTATTTGCACTCCACATTTGGGCGCCTCAACGGCCGAAGCGCAAGAAAATGTTGCCTTGCAAGTGGCCGAGCAAATGGCTGACTTTTTGATGACAGGGGCGGTCAATAACGCCATTAACATGCCATCTATTTCAGCCGAAGACGCCCCGCGTTTACGTCCTTATGTGGCTCTGGCGGAGCAATTGGGCATGTTTGCCGGACAGCTTACAGAGAGCGCCATTGAGGGTGTTGAAATCGAATATGTTGGTGAAGTCAGTGAGCTGAATGTGGCACCATTGACCTCGGCGATTATTGCCGGTTTGCTGCGCCCATTGCTCAGCGACGTGAATATGGTCAGCGCGCCAGCCATGGCTAAGGAGCGCGGCATTTCGGTTTCTGAGGTTAAGCGCGACAGCAAAGGAGCCTTCGACAGCTATATTCGCCTGAGCCTGAAAACAGAACGTCAACAGCGTTCGGTTGCCGGCACGGTGTTCTCAGATGGCAAGCCGCGGATTATTCAAGTCAAAGGCATTAACATTAATGCCGAATTGGCGCCCCGCGTGTTGTATATTACCAATACTGATGCGCCGGGCTTTATTGGTTCATTGGGAACGGTTCTGGGCGCTCATGGTATTAACATTGCCTCCTTCCAGTTGGGCCGTGAAAAGCCAGGCGGTGACGCTGTCTCATTGGTCAACATTGACAATGAAGCGTCAAAAGACGTGCTAAAAGAAATTGAAGAATTGAAACAAGTCATGCAGGTTAAACAGCTGTTCTTTTAGGCGTTTGACGGGAGATTAAAATGGCTAATGTGGTGGTTGTCGGCTCACAATGGGGCGACGAAGGTAAGGGCAAGATTGTCGACTGGTTGTCAGTGCGTGCCGATGTGGTGGCGCGTTTCCAAGGCGGTCACAATGCCGGTCATACATTGGTCATTAATGGCGACGTTTATAAATTATCGCTTTTGCCATCGGGCATCGTTCGGCCAGGCAAATTATCGGTTATCGGTAATGGCGTGGTGGTTGACCCTTGGGCTTTGCTTCGTGAAATAGAAACCTTGCGCGGGCAGGGGGTAACCATTTCGCCAGACAATCTAAAAATTGCGGAAAATGCGACCCTGATTTTGCCATTGCACCAAGAATTAGACAGTGCCCGTGAGGCGTCAAACGCCGGTGTCAAAATTGGCACCACCAAACGCGGTATTGGGCCAGCTTATGAAGATAAAGTGGGTCGCCGTGCTTTGCGGGTTGCCGATTTGGCCGACCCGGGCAGTTTGATGGGAAAAATCGAAAACCTACTTGGTCATCACAATGCCATTCGGCGCGGCTTGTCATTGCCGGAGTTTGAAGCCCAACCCTTATTTGATAAATTGACCGAGGTGGCGCCGCATATCACGCCTTACGCAGCGCCGGTCTGGCGCCTGCTTGATCAAGCACGTCGTGCCGGCCAGAGAATTTTATTTGAAGGCGCGCAGGGTACATTGCTCGACATTGATCATGGTACTTATCCTTATGTGACGTCGTCAAATACCATTGCCGGTCAAGCGGCAATTGGCACCGGCATTGGGCCTTCGGCTTTGAATCATGTTTTAGGCATCACCAAAGCTTACACAACGCGGGTCGGCGAAGGGCCGTTTCCAACCGAGCAAGACAATGAAGACGGGCAACGTTTGGGTGAACGCGGCCACGAATTTGGCACGGTGACCGGACGTAAACGCCGCTGTGGCTGGTTTGATGCGGTTCTTGTGCGCCAAGTGGTGCGCACGGCAGGGATTAACGGTATTGCCCTGACCAAATTGGACGTGCTCGATGGTTTCGACGAAATCAAAATCTGCGTCGGCTATAAATTGGACGGCCAAGACATTGATTATTTGCCAGTAAATGCCGCTGAACAGGCGCGCATTGAACCGATTTATGAAACCCTCGAAGGTTGGAGTGAAACCAGCTATGGCGCCCGCAGCTGGGCAGATTTGCCAGCCAATGCGGTGCGTTATGTGCGGCATATTGAAGAGCTGATTGGTGCGCCAGTGACCATGCTGTCGACCAGCCCAGAACGCGATGATACGATTTTGGTGAAAGACCCGTTTGAAGACTAGTCTTCGTCCTCGACAAAATCGGCGTCAATAATGCCGCTGTCCGCAGCTTCTTGGGTCATAGCTTTGCGCAATTTTTCAAATGCCCGGCCTTCAATTTGCCGAATACGTTCGCGGCTGACATCAAATTTTTGGCTCAATTCTTCCAAAGTGGCCGGTTCATCTTGCAAGCGGCGGGCTTGCAAAATTTCTTGTTCGCGCGGGTTTAAATGGCTCATGGCCGAGAGCAGCACCTGCCGTCGGGCTTGCAATTCATCATTTTCAATCAGCACGGTTTCCTGACTGTCGCTTTCGTCTGTAAGCCAGTCTTGCCATTGATCGCCGTCAGCGCCATCGGCCCGCATGGGGGCGTTGAGAGATTGGTCGCCTGTGGATAGGCGTCCGTCCATGCTCATCACTTCGCTTTCTTGCACGCCGAGCCGGTCGGCAATTTCTGTCACTTGATCGGGGTTTAACTCGCCACCATCAATGGCGTTAATCTCGCCTTTTAGACGCCGCAGATTGAAAAACAGTTTCTTCTGCGCTGCTGTGGTGCCAATTTTGACGAGGGACCAACTGCGTAAAATATATTCCTGAATGGAAGCGCGGATCCACCACATGGCATAGGTGGCCAGTCGAAAACCACGGTCAGCGTCAAATTTCTTCACAGCCTGCATCAGGCCGACATTTCCCTCGGAGATGATTTCGCCAATTGGCAGGCCATAGCCGCGATAGCCCATGGCAATTTTTGCCACTAGGCGTAAATGGCTGGTCACCAGCTTATGGGCTGACTTTACCGAAGCTTTTTCAGCATACTCCTTGGCCAAATCATACTCTTCTTGCGCTTCGAGCATGGGGAATTTGCGAATATCTGTCAGATAGCGCGACAGGCTGCCTTCCGGCGACGGGGCAGGGGCTAGGGCTGTGGAACGCGTGACTGGTTTCTTATCGGTCATTCATAACTCCTAAAACAGATATAAGAACAAACAAATGGCGATTAAAGGGACAATCGAAAATTATTTTTTACTCTGAACGCCCAGCGTATCGGCGAAACTGCGCATGTCATCGGGCATGTCGGCTTCAAAATACATGGCTTCGCCGCTTTCCGGATGTTCAAAGCCCAAGGCGCTGGCATGCAGGGCTTGGCGCTGCAAGGCCTCCAACGCGGTTCTTTGCGCCTCGGTTAAATGTTTGGTTCGGCTTTTCATACCGCTGCCATACAGACTGTCGCTGAGCACTGGATGGCCGATGTGCGCCATATGTACACGAATTTGGTGCGTGCGGCCGGTTTCCAGCTCGCATTGCACATGGCTTACCTGACCATCGACGAAACTGCCCATATGCCGGTAATGCGTGACCGCATGGCGGGCTCTCTCACTTTTTGATACGGCCATTTTCCTGCGATTATGCGGGGCGCGAAAAATCGGGGCGTCGATAGAGCCGGTGGCTGGTAAAATTGTGCCCCAGACAAACGCTTGATACAGGCGCTTCATCCGCCCATCTCGGCCGTGAGCAGCGAATTGATCGCTCAGGCTATGATGCGCTTTGTCGGTTTTGGCAGCGACCATGACCCCGCTGGTGTCTTTATCAAGCCGGTGAACAATGCCCGGGCGTTTCTCGCCACCAATACCCGATAAGCTGTCGCCGCAATGGGCAATCAGCGCATTAACCAATGTCTTATCGGGACTTCCCGGGGCTGGATGCACCACCATACCAGCCGCTTTATTGAGCACAATCAGCGTTTCGTCCTCGTAAAGAATATCCAAATCAATTTCCTGGCCGAGCACCCGCGTGTCAACCGGTGGGGGCAATTGCAGACGAATTTCATCATCCAATTTCACCCGCCAAGATGGGTCATTTATCGCTAAAGATTGCCCTTGGCGGACTATCTGACAATGATTGTTTCTGATAAGATCTTGCAAGCGCACGCGGCTCATATCGCGAATGGCATCTGCCAAACACCTATCGAGGCGTTCGCTATCATGCTCTGGCCCAATGGTCAGAGCGACATTATCATTTTGTGAGGTTTCAATGGTCATGACACAAGATACACATATAAACGCTGACGGGGAAACGTCTTCTGAGGTTGATCCCCATGCACCGTCCCCGCGATATGTACGCGGTTTGCTGGTCGTTGTCATTGGTCTTGGTCTGGTTTTGCTGGGCGGTGCCGCAGTGGTTGTTGGCACCATTATTAAGCGGATGAATAATCCCGATAGCCAGCCGACCAAACCTGGTTTTGGTGTCAACGAGATATCTGTGCCAGCACAAGGTAAAATTGTATCGATTGAGAACGGCGAAAGCCGCATTGTTGTTCATATGCGCGATGCGCAAGGTACTTTATTACTCTTGCTTGACCCGCGCAAAGGTGAAGAAAAAGGCCGTATCCGCTTGCGTCCAGAGTGATGCAGTTACGGCCAGAGAAAGTAAAATAGATGAAATTTCTTGTTATCCTCTCTGCCCTAGTTGTGGTGCTTGCCATTGTTTTGACGTTGGCCTATCAACGGGCCGATCGCGAAACCATAACCGCCGCAGAGTTCCGCTTCGGCTCCGGCTATCAGCAAGCTAGTTTATCCAATGGCGTCACGGCCTATAAAATGGCCGGCCATGATGACGATCCAGTGGTGATAATTGTGCATGGTGCCACGCTTGGCTCCGTGGCCTATCAGGCCTATGTGCCGCCGCTGGTCGCTGCCGGCTATCGGGTGGTGACTTATGATCAATATGGTCGAGGGTTTTCTGATAGACCCGCTGATCGCTTCACCATTGATTTAATGCGCCAACAATTGTTCGAGCTGATGGATGCTTTGCAAGTTGAGAAAGCCCATTTATTTGGTATTTCGCTGGGTGGTGCGGTGATTGCTCGCTTTGCCGCCGAACATGGCGACCGCGTTCACTCGTTGGCCTATCAAGTGCCGCTGATTGCCGGTGCGTCCGTCTCACCGGCGCTGGTTCTGTCACGCTTGCCGCTGGTTGGGCCGATGTTGGCGCGGTTTTACGCCATTCCGGCGATTATTGCGCGCGGCGAGAGTTTCGGCACAGATACACAAGCTGCGCGTGATGTTGTGGCGCATTTCAAGCAACAATTTTTGGTGCAAGGCACAGAGCGTATGATGCGGCAAATGTTAACCGGCGATGCGCTGAGTGACCGCATGGCCGATCATCAAAAAATCGCAGCGTCAGGCGTGGCGGCGCAATTTGTTTATGCAATTGATGACCCTGAAATTGCGGCGCGGCAAGTTGAGCAAGCCTTGTCTTATTATGAAAATCCAGACGTCCATCAATATACTGGCGGACATTTTTTCTCCAGCGGGCGGGCCGAAGAATTATCGGTTAAATTGGATACGTTTTTTAAGGCTCAATCTAAACGATAGACCTAAAACGGGAACCAGCCAGACTGGGGTGTGAATTTAAGATATCCGACACTCACACCGGCACGAAAACCAACGCCAACGCGAATAGGCGCGAGCACGACTTGGTCACGCTGTAGAAAACTTACGGCGACCCCACCTATATAAAAGGCGGAGCCGTCAACGCCACCAATGCGGCGATAGAGGTCTTCAATATTGTCAGTGCCATATACCAGTGTGAAGCTTTTTGATGCATTGCCGCCGGTGTCAATGCCTGCCGATGGGCCGCGCCAATAAATCGGATGGCTCTGACCATTTTTAAATAATACATCGCCACGCCCATAACGCAGGCCAAAGACCACCGCAGCGCCGACTTCTTCACCGCGAATGACGGCGGTTGGCTCGCCATATTGGGTGAATACATTGTCCATCACTTCGGCCATTGACTCAGCGGTCGCACCAAGAAACTTGGCCGCTTCAACAACCATTGCACTTTCAGAAAAATCTTCCACCTGTCCAGTGCTCGCCGTCTGTGCCTGAGCGCTAAAAGTGGCCAGATTGAGGGCGAGAGCAAGTCCAAAGAGATTAAAAATTCGAAGTGCTTTCATTTTCTATACTCTAATTTGCGGTTACTGTTGGCGTTACTTTTCGGCATCTTGCCAGTTTGCGGCGGTTGCTGCAATGAAAGATGGATTATCAAGTCCCCGATCAAGCTTGCCATAGGTCAAGGGCGCGTGGTCGGTGGTGGTTACGACACCGCCTGCTGCTTGCAAAATTGCCTGACCTGCGGCTGTATCCCATTCCATAGTGCGGCCATGGCGTGGGTAAAGATCGGCTTTGCCGTCGGCCAATAGGCAGAATTTATATGACGATGACGCGCCCATAGTTTGCTTAATGTGCAATTGCGATATCAGCTCATCGGTTTCTTTGGCGCGGTGTTTGGCGCTGGCAATGACCCGCAGCCCAGCCGGATCAAATGGTGGCACAATCAAGCGTGTCGCTTGGCTCATATCGAGCTGACCATCGGGCGCAATATCGATGCGATAGGCGGCGTTCTCGCCAGAAAAATATAGTTTTTCATGCACCGGTGCATAAATCACACCGGCGACTGCCTTTTCGTCACATACCAGACCAATATTCACCGTGAAATCTTTGCCCTTGGCGATGAAATCGCGCGTGCCATCCAGCGGATCCAATAGGAAGAATACTGGGTCGAGGGTTTCCGGCACCGCCGAGGCGCAGGCTTCCTCGCCGATAATCTGAACATTAGGGGCCAGAATAGCTAGAGCTTTTTCGAGCAATTTTTCAGCATCGCGATCGGCTTGGGTTACGGGAGATTGATCAGATTTAGTTTCCGTGGCGACCCCATTGCGATAGTGACGCATGATCACTTGTCCGGCCTCCAATGACATTTGGCACAGGGCCTGCATAAAATCGGGGGCGTGTGGGTCGAATGTCAATGAATCTGTCATGCGACGTAAATATCACGGCTGGTGCAATTAACAAGCCCAAATAGCTGCGACCGGCAAATTACGAGCTTGAGGTCATTGCATCTATCCGATAGCCGCGTCCCCAAACTGTCTTTATCAGAGATGAACTGACGTCGTCGCCCTCAATTTTTTTACGCAGCTTGCAAATGAACACATCGATAATTTTCACCTCTGGTTCATCTAACCCGCCATATAAGTGGTCAAGAAAATGCTCTTTCGACACCACTTTGCCCTGACGCAGGCAGAGGAGTTCGAACATCTGGTATTCCTTCGCGGTCAAATGCACGCGATCGCCCTTCACAAAGACATCATGAGCCGCCAAATCCACAGACACATCGCCAAAGTTTAGAATGTTTTTGGCAAACCCATTGCTACGTCGCACCAAGGCGTGCAAACGAACAATTAGCTCTTGAAAATGAAAAGGCTTGGTCATGAAGTCATCGGCGCCGTCACCAATGCATTGCAATTGTTTTTCTATGGCACCATGACCGGACAAAATAATCACCGGTGTGTTGTCATCACGGTTTCTTATTTCGCATAATAATTTTTGACCATTTATATCTGGCAGTTCGAGGTCTAAGATAATCGCCTGATAATTGTAAATCTCGTTGTGGGCCAAACCGTCATCGCCACTCGCCGCCACATCAGTCTGAAAACCCTCCGCCTGCAACATCGACGACAAATTGTTAGAAAACATCATGTCATCGTCAATCAACAAAATACGCATGTTCTTCCTTCCAATGGTTTCAACACTTAACACCACCAGTCGACGCGAAACTTTAATCACGGACAAATCAACTTTTCGTGAACAGCCATGCGCGCAAAAGCTTGCAGTCTGACCCGCCATGCATATATTGCACCTACAGGAGACATTATGTCGGACACAAAGACCATGATTGATCTATCAGCCTTGCCAGATATTGACCTCAATATCGGGCCGGTTTCAGCCCGCCCGTCGCAACGCGTTGTGGTGGCGATGTCTGGTGGCGTCGATAGTTCCGTGGCGGCTGCTTTGGTGAAGCGGGCAGGCTACGACACGGTTGGTGTTACTCTGCAATTATACGATCACGGCGAAGCGATTAGCCGCAAGGGTGCGTGTTGCGCCGGACAAGATATTCACGACGCCCGCACAGTCGCTGCTGGGCTCGATATCCCGCATTATGTGTTGGATTATGAATCACGGTTCCGTGAAAGCGTGATGGATGAGTTCGTTGACAGTTACTTGGCCGGCAATACGCCGATCCCGTGCATTCGCTGCAATGAGACAGTCAAATTTCGTGATTTATTGGGCATGGCCAAGGAATTGGGCGCCGAAGCCATGGTCACCGGGCATTATATTGCAACGCGGCGTGGTGCTGACGGTTGGGAAATGCACCGGCCTGTCGACTTGGCGCGCGACCAGTCGTATTTTCTATTTTCTACGACGCAGGAACAGCTCGATTTCTTGCGCTTTCCCTTGGCCGAACTGACCAAGGATGAAATTCGCCATTTTGCCGGTCAGCTTGGCCTAGTGGTCGCCGAAAAGCCCGATAGTCAGGATATTTGCTTTGTGCCCAATGGCGATTATGCCGGCGTGATTAAGCGTTTGCGGCCAGATTGCAGCCTACCAGGTGAAATTCTTCACATGGATGGCAGCGTGCTCGGCCAACATCAAGGCGTGTTGCACTATACCGTCGGTCAGCGACGCGGTTTGGGGGTTGCGGTTGGCGACCCGCTCTATGTGGTGTCGATTGATGCCGATGCGCGGCAAGTGATTGTCGGCCCACGTGAGGCGTTGGCGCGGCAAAAAATTCTTCTCTCTGAGGTCAATTGGCTGGGCGGTGATGCCAGCCAAGCGCTTGATGTGCGGGTGCGTATTCGCTCGACCAGCGAGCCAGCTGCGGCGCAGATTAAACTGACCGGCGCGCATCAGGCGGAGATCCATTTGGCGACAGCCGAAGAGGGCGTTTCGCCGGGGCAGGCGTGTGTGTTTTATGCCGCCGATGAGGAACGCTTGCTGGGCGGCGGCTGGATTGCTTCAACCGCGCTGAGCTAAGCGAAACAGCGTTTTCCACGACGGTTGCAATATTCGTGCCAATTTTTTACCCTTGAGACATATGTTCATCTTTGTGAGGTGCAGGGATGGGGTAAGGGGCCGAAATTGTTAACACCGCGTCTGCAAATCAAGCAAAGCCAGAAGCTGATGATGAACCCGCAAATGCAGCAGGCGATTCAGCTTTTGCAATTAACCAATATGCAATTGAACGACATGCTGGCGCAGGAGATCGAGCAGAACCCGTTTTTGGCTTTTGACGCGGCTGATTATCGCGCCGCCGCGCGCGCCGAAAACCCGCAAAAACCAGATGCCGCCGCCAAAGAGCCAGCTGTGCGCGATACAATTTCAGTGCGCGAATTGAGCCTGCAGCCGGGCCAGTCATTGGCCGATAGCGGCGATGATTATCTTGCCCAATTGGCGGCGCCAGAAGCCGGATTGAGCGCCTTTTTATTGCAGCAAATTCGCTTAAGCCATTTATCCGGCGCCGCTTTGCTGTTGGCCGTGGAGCTGGCTGGCTGGCTCGATGATGACGGCTATTTGCGCGATACCGACGCCGAATTATGTGAAAACCTGGCCTGCGATTTGGCGACCTTGCAGCGCGCCCTAACGGTGTTGCGCGGTTTAGAGCCAAGCGGTGTGTTTGCCCGCAGTCTACCTGATTGTTTGGCCCTACAGTTGCGGGCGCAGGAAAAATACACTCCGGCCTATGAGCATTTGCTGGCCAATCTCGGCTTAATGGCGCGCGGGGAGTTGGAAAAACTGGCCGCCCTTTGCGCCGTTTCGTCGGCTGAGTTGGGGCAGATGTTGACCCATGTGCAGGCCTTAAACCCGCGCCCCGCGTCTGACTTTGACACCGCGCAGGAGGTTATTCGTGCCCCTGATATTTTGGTGCGCCAAGAGGGCGACATATGGCGCGCCTATTTGAACGAGGATAATCTGCCGGCGGTCTTGGTGCTGGAGCGCGATTGGGAAGAAATGGCCAGCCGCAAAATGACCGACAAAGAGAAACGTTTTATGAAAAGCAATGTGCAATCAGCCCGCTGGCTTCGCAAGGCAACGCAACAACGCGCCGCCACTATGTTGCGCGTGGCGCGCGCCGTGGTTGAGCATCAGCAGGGGTTTTTCAGCACAGGCATGGAAGCCCTCAAGCCGATGGTGTTGCGCGATATTGCCGATAAATTAGAGCTGCATGAAAGCACGGTGAGCCGGGTTGTGGCGGCCAAGATCGTGCAAACCCCGAGCGGCCAGCTGGCCTTGAAAGATTTGTTTTCCATTGCTCTGGCGGGGGGGCGAAATCAGCAGCAAAACAGCCAGATTGTATCGGCGGCCAGCATTAAGGCGCGGTTGGCGCGTTATCTTGCGGCGGAGTCGCCTGAGGCTATTTTGTCGGATGAAAAACTGGCGGAGATGTTGGCTGAGGAGGGCATTATGATAGCCCGTCGCACGGTGGCAAAATATCGTGAGGGGCTAAAAATTGCGTCTTCGGCGGTACGTCGTCGGGCGGCGAAATTGCGTGCAGGTTGAACATTGCCAGCGCCGGATTTTTGCTCTATATCATGCTCAGCTTGTCGAAGAACGAAGCTTTCGGCGGAGTAGCTCAGCTGGTTAGAGCAGCGGAATCATAATCCGCGTGTCGGGGGTTCGAGTCCCTCCTCCGCTACCAAATTCCTACCTTGAATTAGCCAGACTTGGCAGTGCTATTTTTCAACTAACAGCGCTTGGGCTTTTTCTCGTATCGCCGTTAACTAAACTTCCATCCCCAAGCCCCGCAGTCGTGGCATTTCGATAGCTGGGCATTTATCGACCACCACATCCATGCCATGCGCCAACGCGCTGTCAATGGCTTGCTGATGCACCACATTTATTTGCGTCCAAATGGCTTTTGCGCCATGCGCATGGGCTTCCTCCACCACTTGCGGCAGGCTGGCGCTGTTGCGAAACACATCGACTAAATCCACCGTTGGCGCAATATCGCTCAACTGGCCAACAATCTCTTGCCCCGCCAACCGCTGACCGGCCAGCCCCGGATTAACCGGTATCACCTGAAACCCTTGCGCCAGCAGAAAACAGCACACCTGATAGCTCGGTCGTTCTGGCTTTAGGCTGGCGCCGAGCAGGGCGATGGTCTTCGTCCGACGCAAAAGTCCGGCCAAATCGGCGTCGCTGTGTAGCAGCATTAAGCGTCGCTCCATGTCGGTGGGCGTTTTTCGATAAACGCCTGCCGCCCTTCTTCCGCATCGCCCTCAGAGGTCACGGCGCAGGCCATGGCCTCATTGGCAAAGGCGAAAGATTGCGACAAAGGCATGTCGATTTGCTGATAAAATGCCGCCTTGCCGCCGCGAATGCCTTGCGCCGATCGGCTGGCGATTTTATCGGCCAGTTGTTTAACTTCCTGATGCAAATTTTGGCGCGGCACATGCCGGTTAATCAGACCGAATTCTTGCGCTTGGGCGGCCGCGAACATGTCGCCGGTCAGCGCCATTTCCATGGCGTGTTTGCGCGATAAATTGCGCCCAACCCCAACCAGCGGCGTGGTGCAGAAAATGCCAATATTCACTCCCGGTAAACAAAACCCGGCGTCATCGGCGGCAATCGCCAAATCGCAGACGGATACCAATTGGCAACCGGCCGCGCTGGCCGTGCCTTGCACACAGGCAATCACCGGTTTCGGGGCGTGCACAATGCCCATCATCATCTGCGCGCAATCGGCCAATAATTGCTTCACACGAGCGTCAAATGCGGCGTCGTCTTCGCCATCGGTTTTTTGCATTTCTTTCAAATCATGACCGGCACTAAAAACCGGCCCTTCGGCGGCCAGCACAATCACCCGCGTTTGCGTATCGTCATAGGCCTCGGCCAAAGCGGTGCTGAGCGCGGCAATCATCTTCGACGACAGCGGGTTGCGGCTTTGGGGGTGATTGAGGGTGATCCAAGCGCAATGGCCGTCCTGCTTTGTTTCGATCAGCATATCATCCATTGAATGTCTCCTTTATACAGCTAGGCTAGTCAGCCCGACTTGCCTACGTCAAGCCAAACTTGAACGCACGCGGGGGCACAAAATTTCTGCCCAAACCGCCGAAGCGCTAAAATCATTCATTGGCCATAAGTGGGTATTTTTGCCACAATCGCGCCAAACCGCGCCTCCCTAACTTGCGAACCCATCAGGAGCTTGTTAGTTTTTACTTACCCAAACAAAAATAAAAATAGGGAGAGTAAGTCATGGAAATCTATCGTTTTCGAAAGTCGCTGATGCTCGGTGCCTTAGCATTGAGTGTGGCGTTTACCCCCGCTTGGTTGCAAAATGTTGATGAGGTGGTCATTACAGGTTCGCATATCAAACAGTCGCCGGAGGATGCGCCTGTGCCAATTGATGTGGTGGACAGCGAAGAATTATTTAGTATCGGCAACGCAACGGTTGTGGATTTGATCAAAACTTTGGGTGTCAGCTCAGGGGGTGATGACTTTGTTACCTGTGACCTGCACTATAATTTCTCATTGGCCAATTTGACTGGTGAGGAATCTGTGTCAGCCTTGCTGGTTTCGGTTTACAATCTCACCGATGAAGACCCACCACGGGCGCGTTTGGATTTGAACTATGACCCCTATACGCATAATCCGTTTGGACGGATGATTAAAGTGGGTCTGCATCACCAGTTCTAAAGTGCGGGCTTAATACTGCCATCATTGGGGCTGTCCGTCGGGTAACGGGCAGCCCTTTTGATTGCTATCACGCCGCTGTCAGAAGTTGTCCCAAAAGCGGGAAGTGCACATGAACCAGACCGGCTTCGGCGGTTTCACGCGCTAAGCTCACGCGTTGGGCGGTCAGGCCAACCAATGTGCCGTGCACCGTCGCCGGGTCAGGTGATACGGTTTTAATGGCCACTTGTTGGCCAGCTGCAAAGCCCATTGTTTCGTCAATCGTGCAGCCGCCCATTGGCTGATAGGCTTTGGCATGGTCAATCGCCTGTTGGGTTGTCCACTCGTCCTCGTCATCGCCCAAGCCAATGGAGGAAAGCCGGTCGAACCAAGCCGCTACATGTGCCCCCAACGCCGATGGTTGCAAGCCGGAGAGGCCAGCGAAGGCAACGCAGGCATAGAGCGTGCAATCGGCGTGGCCTGGCAAATCGCCGCCAATGAAAGCGCGACCATCAGACAGGGCATTCTCAAGTGCTTGTCCACCGGCGGCAAATTGGCCTTGTAAATGCGGCACAGCTGGCAAAAAGGCTTCCTTTTTCATGCCAAAACGCACCTCGCGATCTTGCCAAAAAGCCTCATCCATCATGTCGGCGTTACTACCCAACGCCGTGCCAACGGCAGGCATAAACCAACTGGCGCCGCCCCACAAAGCCAGCAATTTGCCGGCTCGTCCGGTCGGTGCTGGATAGAGGCTGGGTTCGGCCTTAGCGGTTTCCAGCGCATCGGTGATGCAATCCGTGTCGCAAAAAATATCGGCGCCGATTTGCAGCACCGGAATACGTTCATAACCGCCGGTCAAAACACTGAGCTCAGGCTTCGGGCAAATCACAGGTTGTTCGACGGATTTCCACGCCATTTGCTTGATCGTCAGCGCCATGCGCATAGCTTGGCCAAACGGTGACATCGGATAATGGTGCAGGATAATTTCAGACATGGGACTCTTTCAATTTAATATGTGATGATAAAGGCGCTCGGCCTTGGTTCAAGATTGCTTCCAGTTTGGTCGTAAAGCCAAGCGAAAACAACAATGTTTTGCCGCCCGAGCAGAATCGCGAGAGATATAGAAACTCTCGCACTCTCAGTCATCAAAGCGCGCCGGAAGAAACCCAGATAGCTATGTCGTCAACCATTACCCAATCGCTCAAACAATATTTCGGATTTTCGCAATTTCGCGACGGTCAGGAAGATGTTGTCGCGCAAATTTTGTCGCGCCAGAATTTATTGGCGGTCATGCCAACGGGCGCTGGTAAGTCACTTTGCTATCAATTGCCTGCGATGTTGCTGGAGGGTCGAACAATTGTGGTATCGCCGCTGATTGCGCTGATGAATGACCAAGTGGCCTATCTGCAATCGTTGAACCTGCCAGCGGAAAAAATTCATTCGCACGCTGAGTATAATGACAATGCCGATGTCTGGCGGCGGTTTGTTAGTGGAGAGGTAAAAATTCTTTATATTTCGCCCGAAAGACTAATGACTGAGCGTATGCTGGCGGCGCTTGAACATGTGCCGGTCGACCTGTTCGTTATTGATGAAGCGCATTGTATTTCGAAATGGGGCGCCGCTTTTCGGCCCGAATATGACCAATTATCGGGTCTCCAGAACCGATTTCCTAATGCCGTCCTGACCGCATTTACCGCCACGGCCGACAAAGCCACGCGGCAAGATATCGTCGATAAGCTGACCGGCAATCGCGCCAATATCATTGTCAAAGGCTTTGACCGCCCGAATTTATCTCTCGCTGTGGCCCTGAAAGATGGTTGGAAACAACGGCTGTTGGCGTTTGTCGATGCGCGCAGAGCTCAGTCCGGCATTGTCTATACATTATCGCGCCGCGAAACCGAAACAGTGGCGGCATTTTTGTCCGACAATGGTCATAAATCAGTGGCCTATCACGCCGGTCAAGAGGCCTACCAGCGTCAGCAAGGCCAAGACCGTTTCATGACCGAAGACGGCGTGGTGATGGTGGCGACGATTGCCTTTGGCATGGGCATTGATAAGCCCGACATTCGCTATGTGGTGCACACGAATATTCCCGGCAGTATCGAAGCGTTTTATCAAGAAATTGGCCGCGCCGGTCGCGATGGCCTGCCGGCTGATACGCTGTTGATTTATGGGCTTGATGATTTGGTCAAACGGCGCCGGATGATTGCCGACGGTGATGGCGATGAGGCGCATAAATTGCGCGAAAATAAGCGCCTCGACTCGCTGCTGGCTTATTGCGAGGCCTCGGCGTGCCGCAAAAAAGCTCTGCTGGCCTATTTTGACGAGAGCCAGCCTGATTGCGGTAATTGTGATAATTGCCTCAACCCGCCCGAAATGGTCGATGGCACGCGTGAAGCGCAAATCCTGCTGTCGACGATTATCGGCACTGGCGAATATTTTGGCGCTGTGCATGTCGTCAGTGTCGTGCGTGGTCAGAGCAGCGATAAAATCACCCAGCGTCGACATGATGAGTTGGCAAGCTACGGCCAAGGGGCTGACCAGTCGGTAGATTTTTGGCAGGCGTTAATTCGACAATTGCTGGCGGCGGGTAAAATTTATGTCGATTTGGAGCGCTATGGCGCTTTGCGTCTGACAGCCGAAGGGCAACAGATTTTGAACGGCGACATTGGGTTTTTTTGCAAAAAAATTGTGCCGAGGCCGAGCAGTCAGAAAACCACTTCAGCGCGTGCCGCTGTGGCGTTTGAAGATCCGGCAGATCAGCAGTTGTTAGCGCGGTTGAAGACCCTGCGGCTAGATTTGGCGCGCGAGAAAAATGCCCCTGCCTATGTGATTTTTTCCGACCGTGTGCTGATGGAAATGGTGTCGCAGAAACCACGAAATGCAACTGAATTGCTGGCGCTTAATGGTGTCGGGCCACAAAAACTTGAGCAATATGGCGCCTTATTCTTGGCAGTCATTGAAAAACCGAGTTAAGCTCGTTCATCAAGAAAAATAAAACGAATAAAGGATAACCCATGAACGCACAGACTCATTTCACCGCCATCACCATTGGACGCATTTTGCTTGGCGTCTATTTTCTTTTGCCGGGCATTATGAAAATCGTCGAATGGGATCGGCATATCGCGCTGATGCAGCATCATGACATCGGTTATACCTCCCAGCTTTTGCTGATTGCGACCGTCGCCAATATTCTATTGGGCGTGTTGCTGATAGCTAATCATCAAGTCCGATTGGCCGCCTATGGCTGTGTCGCCTACATTGTCGTGATTAATTTCACCCTGCATGATTTTTGGAACTTCGAGGGCATGGAAGGCGCCCACGAGCTACAGAACTTCGTCAAGAATATCGGCATTTTGGCCGGTCTTCTGGTGTTGGCAGGCTATAGTCCCAATCGACGCTAGTCGGTTTTCACATGCGTGTCGAAAAAGCTACGGATTTCATCATTTAATACGACGCGCAATTCTTCGCGCGGAATGTCGCCGATTAAACCAAAGCGCTTAGCGCGTGATGAGAATTGCGGTGTATCGGAGAAATCACCGTGAATACTGCCAGCCAATAAACGCTTGCGTGACACGCCCTTATTGGCCGCCATCATACGGTCGAGCTTTTGATAATTTATCGGATCCGTCCAACTGCTTTGACCCAAATATAAAAACGGTTGGCTGAGGCCGGCGTCAATTTTCTCTTCTGGTACTGGCAGCATCCAACCGTCAAGCGCAATCACTGCGCCAATGCGACTATCGCTGGACGCGGCCATAATGCTTGTGGCGCCGCCATATGAGTGGCCGAATACGCCGACGTGGTCGACGCCGACATGTCGCCAGAATGTGTCACCAGCGGTGTTCAAGGCACTCACCCGATCGAGCATGAAGCGCACATCGGCGGCGCGAGTGGCCAATTGCGGGCTACGGAAAGCCCAGAACTCTTCCGTCGTCAAAGGCCCGTTTGCGCGCGAACGATAGTCAGCCGTGCTGCCATCTTCAAAAATCGTGAAATAGGAATCATAGGCGTGATCGGTAGACATGACGACATAACCATGGCTGGCCAGTTCTTCGGCTTGCACGGCATTTTGATTGCGCGTGCCGCCCAGACCATGTGAAAATACCAGAAGGCGGCGCGGCTGGCCAGTTTCACTCAAGGCCAGAGGCGCATCGCGATAGGCATTGGTCTTCACCGAACGCATATGGTCAATAAGTGGTGACCATAATTCCAATTGCGCCGCTAAGCGCGGAATACGGCGGTCGGCATTGAGCAAATAATCCATTGTCTCGCCGCTTTGCCGGCTGGTTGGATACCAAATTTGTACCACCAAACGCCGCTTGTCACTGGCGTCCTCGGTGAACCATTCATCGCGGCTTTCATCTGTCCAGTAAATCACTTGCGAACCGACTTGATGCGGCCCCGTGGGTGCTGGCAAATCATCCAGCGGAAACACAGATGGAATGACCACGGAACAGGCTGAAATCAAGCCCGTGAGGGTCAAAATGGCAAGGGCCTTGGCGGTTTTAACGAATTTTTGCATGATGCGTTGCTCTCACTCTAACTACCTGTTTGATATAGACAACTGGCCGTTGAAAGCAAATGGATTATTGTCCAGTCGTCTTATTTTTCAGTTAGGGGCACCGAAAGCCCGGGCGGCGTCCATTGGCCGTCACTATTGGCGTCAATATAAATCGGGTTGGAATAAGCGTAGGGGAAGTAGCCCGGATAGACCGCCTGATAAATGTCGCTCGCTTGGCCGCTGATTTCTATCGTCACATAGGCATCGCCGGTGACTTCAATCGGCATAGAAAAATGACCATCATCGGCAATTTGCGCCTGACCAATGGCATTGCCATTGATTTGAACATCGAGCCTGTCAACATCCACCCAATCGGCGCTAAACACCCGCCCGCTCAATGTGCCGGTGCTGCCCTGATGCGTGCCCCCCATGCCGGTGCCCGATAAAGACAGGTCAAAAAATGGACCCGTTGTGCCGTAAAAATCGCCTTGCCGCAGGGCGTTGGTGAAACCGTCAATGGAAAAATCCGCCACAGTGTCTGCCGCCAAGCGCACCATATTGCGCGGCAAAGCCACTTGCTGAGTGGTGCCATGTGAGTCGCTATTGGCGCTGCCCGAAATCCGCTCACCTTGTGATAAGAGGGCGTGCCAATCGCGCCGCAAAGATTGGGTGCGTTCGGGCCGATAGGCCTGCGAACCATTCATTAATTCCATGGCGTCAAAATCAATATCACGAAAACCGGTCACCGGATCGCGCTCAATCAAACTATTATTGGGGAATTGGGTCAGTTCCAGCGTCGGGTTAAACGGGTGATTGGCAGCGCCCATATGGGTGAAGAAAGCCTCATCATCAACCGCCTCTTGATAATCATCGGGCAAGTCACCACTCAGCTTTAGGTTTTCGCGAGCATGGTTAAGCTGCGCAAAAGGGGCGCCAAAGCCGACATGCATATCATAGAGAACATCGCGGGTGCGGCGGTTTTCATGGGCGGGCAAACCGCGCCGATAAGCATGTGCTTGCCGCTCAAGTGGGAAAAAATTCATATGCCCAATGGTGTGCGGTGCCCGTGCTGAGGCCAATGTGCTGGTCACTTCAGAGCCAGTAATGGCAATCATTTTGTCGCTGGCGCCGATTTGCGCCAATAATGGATTGAAATCGAAAATCGTATCATGTTCGGCAGCCACCATCACTTCGCCATGCTCAGCGATGAAACTGCGCAGCCGTTTGTGAGTCGAAAAAGCATTGTCAAAGCTCGGCCCTGAATGCACATGCAGATCAGCAGCCATAAAGCCCGGCGTTTCGACAAGGCGGCGCGGCGCTTGAATATTGAGCTTTTGCGCTTGTCCATCGGCGACCGTCAGCGTCGTGGTCTCAACGGAAAATTCCGGGCCGCGAGCGCTATAAATTTGATAACTGCCGGGCGATAAATAAACATGTGTCGGGTCGCCCAGCGTTGCCGCCAAATGGACATCCGTCGCCGCCTCAATTGGCAGCATTTGCCCATCGACAGCCTCGCCATAGCCGGTCAGCTGGTCTTCCAAATGTGGGTCCGGCGTGCCATTGGTGCCGCGAAAGATCAACCGCATGGGGGTGCCACGCGGCAGGTCAATGCGGGCTGCTGGCGGTACACTCAAAGTGCCAATATGTACGTCATCAGCGGCCACGCTAACGGCGGTTTCAATCGGTTGGCCGGCGCGCGACAACAGCCGAAACTGGTAATCACCGGCTGGCAGGTGGGCGCTGAATTGGCCGTCAGCATCGGGGGTTAATTGGGTAAAGGGCGCACCGTCTTTGCGGTCAATGTGTAGGCTGGTTTTTTGCCCAGCGCCGGCCACAACCTGCCCAGAGACGCGTGCCGCATGGGCGTATAAATCATCGGTGATGGCGGCCACATCGTGGCTTGGCGCGACGATGATTTCTTCTTCAATGTGAATTTCTTGGCCCAGTTCGAGCCCTAAAAACGGCACTTGCAATAATTGCACTAACCCAAGGTTTTCGCCGTCACCTATGGTTAAAGGTTCGACCAAGGTAACAAACGCCAAGGCGCTGCGGTCGGCCAGCGCGAAGCTCGGCAAGGCGACGCGATTACCGCCATTGGTTGATTGCCGATGCGCCGACAGCAAACGCCAACCATAAGCAATAGGTTCAACCGCGTCATGCGGTGACAACATGACAATGACATCGATTTTGCGCGCCGCTTGGGTAAACGCCATGGAACTGCGGCCAACGAATTTCTCCTGTTTGAAACCATTGCTGCGCGACGGATTATGCGTCGACAAAAGAAACGTCTCCAATGAATGATAATTAAAGCTCAAAGAGCTGAAAATGCCAGGGTCGGCCGCATCGTCATTTTTGCGCCAAATACGTTTGTTGATTTTCAAACGATTGGCCGCTTCGGCGCTCAGGCTATAGCGTGTTTCAACCATCATGCCGGCGTTTTCACCAAGCGTCACCAGCGCTGCTTTTTGGCGGCTATGGCTGGCTTGAATGGCACTAATATCAACCGGCTGCGATTGACTGCCATTGAGCAAATCCTGACCCGAAACGAAATGGTCGTCGTCGCGATGGCAAAAGCCAATATCGCGCAATGTGCCGCCACGGGCCGAAAAATCGCCCTCGTGGTCAAGCGCCGCAAGGGTCACGCATAATGTGCCATTAGATAAAATCCAATCGCCAATACCAGCCGACGCATCGGGGCCGTTTTGAACATAAGCGTCTGCATTGCTGGCGGTGATTTGTTCGGCCACCATGGTGCCCGCGGCAGGGGCGTTCAGCGACAAGCCCATCAGGCCGATAGCGCAAAAACTTTTCAGAGCAAAGGCTCGCATGATGAAACTCCCAATGACTTACCATGCGAAAATATCATGGCCAAATATGGTTATAATTTTGCTGTCAAATGAGGCCGCGCACAAGTCAATTTAATCGGCTGCGGCTGGCTTCCCACTCAATCATTAATTTCTTGCGCTGCATGCCCCAGCGATAGCCGGTCATGCGGCCATCACTGCCGATAATGCGGTGGCAGGGTATCAGAAAAGCGATATCATTTTTGCCAATCGCGCCGCCAATGGCACGGCTAGCTGTCGGTCGCCCAATGGCCGTGGCAATATCACGATAAGTAGCCAGCTCGCCAACCGCAATATCACATAACGCCTTCCAAACGGTTTCTTGAAAAGCTGTTGCCTCAATATGCAAATGCACATCAGCGAGGGCTTTCGGGTCGCCGCTAAAACAAGCCATGGCGGCGGCATGATCTTTCGGTTCGCCAGACTCTATGTTGGCATGGGGAAACCGTTGGCGAATATTTTGCAGCGCCGCATACTGACTGTCATCAAATGACAAATGGCAAATTCCTTGATCCGTTGAGGCAATTAAAGCGCGGCCAAAAGGCGTGTCGTGAAAAAGAATGTGTAGCTGAAGCGTCGCGCCATTGGTGGCATATGGCTCCTGCTTCATGATGCGAATATGCGGCTTATAAATGCCCGGCTTAGGCTTTTTGGCTGGTTTTTCTTGTGTCATTTTCGGCCCTCTTTAGCCAAATCTTAGCGCAAGCCTCAGCCTATTTCGATGAAAATATTTCTAGTAAATGGCTGTCGTATTGCTCATGTTCAAAACTAGGTTAAGCTGGCTACATGGAAAATAATCAACATAGCGGTGCACTTTCGCGCCTGCTGATTTTATTGGGCCTAGCGGTATTGGCCGTTGGTTTCTGGTTGTTCGCGCCAAACCGGCCGCTGTTGCACGATGATTTATTGGTGCTTGATGCTCATTTAGACACGCCGGCCGTGCTTGACCGCCCCGGTTTTGACATTACCGCGCGCCATGACCCGCATCGTGATTTTTCGCAAGTCGATGTGCCGCGCATGCGTGACGGCGGGCTGGATGGTGGCTTTTGGGTGATTTACACACCGCAGGGCCCGCTAACAGAAGATGGTTTCGCCGCCGCTCTCGCACATGCTCGCCACCGCAACACATTGATTGATGACATGGTTGCCAGCCATAGCGAGATTTTCGCCCACGCCACTTTAGCTGAACACGCCGCGCCCATTGCTGCGGCTGGCAAGCGTGTGGTTTTCAAAAGCATTGAGAACGCTTATCCGCTCGGCATGGATGTGTCGTTGCTCGACGAGTTTTATGCCAAGGGCGTGCGCATGATTGGCCTTGTGCATATGAGCAATAATCAATTTGCTGACAGTTCAACCGATAAAAACGGCCCGAAATGGGGCGGCCTTTCGCCGCTTGGGCGACAATTGGTTGAACGGGCCAATGCTTTGGGCATGGTGATTGACGCGTCGCACGCCCACGACGCGACTTTGGCGCAATTGATTGAGCTATCGCGCACGCCAATTATTTTGTCGCATTCGGGCGCCAAACATATTTTTGACCATCCGCGCAATGTGCCCGATGATTTATTGCAAAAATTGGCGACACAGGGCGGGGTGATACATATTAATTCGTTGTCGGGTTATTTGAAGACATTGCAATCTGATCCGGAGCGGCGTCCGGCGCTGATGGCGCTTTATGGCGACTTGCGAGCCAATCCGCCACAAACATTGGCTGAGCAAGACGCTTTCTTGGCGCGTCGGCGTGCCATTGACGCCCAATATCCGCCAGATTTCGCTGATTTTGCCGATGTCATGGCGCATATTCAGCACACATTGACCATTTTGGGCCCGCAACATGTTGGCATTGGCCTTGATTGGGATGGCGGCGGCGGCGTTGCGGCTTTGCACGATATTGCCGCTTTGCCAAAAATCACCCAAGCCATGCAGCGGGCTGGATATGCGCGTCAGCAATTAAGCGATGTTTGGAGCGGCAATCTTTTGCGTCTGCTGCGCCAAGCCCATGCGGCCCGCCAGCACTAGACGCCCCCAAGCCAAACGTGAACCAGGCGAAACTTGCCTTTCGCATGAACACAGCTTAAGGGAAGGGTTCCCCAAAGCTGTCATGCGTCTCTCGCGCAGAAAGAATTTTTATGACAACAAATTATATCGGCCGCGCCGCCCGTTCTCTTGGCATTATGTCTGGACCTGTGGGGCAAGCCAAACCGATTTCAGCCGGCGACTTGCGCACGGAAATTTTATCCGGCTTAACCGTCGCTTTGGCGCTGGTGCCGGAAGCCATTGCCTTTGCCTTTGTTGCCGGAGTGGCGCCCTTAGTGGGGCTTTATGCGGCCTTTATTGTCGGCCTAATTACGGCAGTTTTCGGTGGCCGCCCGGGGATGATTTCAGGCGCAACCGGCGCTTTGGCGGTGGTCATGGTGGCACTGGTCGCTGACCATGGCGTGTCATATCTATTCGCGACGGTTATTCTCATGGGCATTTTCCAATTACTGGCTGGCGTCTTCCGGCTTGGTAAATTCATTCGCATGGTGCCCAATTCGGTCATGCTCGGCTTTGTTAACGGCTTGGCGATTGTCATTGGCATATCGCAATTGCAGCAATTTCAAATCGTCGATGCGGCAGGCCAAAGCCAGTGGATGAGCAGTGTGACCCTCTATATCACGCTGGCGCTGGTTATGGCGACCATGGCGGTGATTGTGTTGACGCCGAAAGTGACAAAAATTATTCCCGCGCCTTTGGCGGCGATTGGCCTGATTACCGCCGTGGTGATTTTCGCCGATTTGCCGGTGCCGCGTGTCGGCGATATGGCCAGTGTTGCTGGCGGCTGGCCGCAATTTGCTTTGCCTATGGTGCCATTCACTATGGAAACATTTTACATCATAGCCCCTTATGCGCTGATTTTGGCGGCGATTGGCTTGATCGAAAGCCTGCTCACCTTGAATTTAGTCGGTGATATCACCGGCAAGCGGGGCGGGGCGTCGCAAGAATGTTTGGCCCAAGGTGCGGCTAATGTGGTCACCGGATTTTTCGGTGGCATGGGCGGCTGCGCGATGATTGGTCAGTCAATGATCAATGTAAAATCTGGCGGCCGCACGCGTTTGGCCGGCATTGCTGCGGCTTTATTCCTGCTTGGTTTTATCCTCTATGCTTCTTCAGCCATTGAGATGATACCGCTGGCTGCTTTGGTCGGCGTCATGTTCATGGTGGTGATTGGCACATTTGCTTGGCAATCGATTCAAATTCTGCTGCGCGTGCCGAAAGCCGATGCCTTCACCATCATTTTGGTCACCGTGGTCACCGTATTGGAAGATCTGGCGATTGCCGTTATCGTCGGCGTGATTGTATCAGCCTTGGTTTATGCGTGGAATGCGGCCAAGCGTATTCAAGCTTCGGTTCGGCCATTGGAAACCGAAAATGGTGTGCTGGTCTATGATATTCGCGGCCCCTTATTTTTTGGGTCTGCGGCTAATTTCATGGAATTATTTGATGTCGCCAATGACCCCTATACGGTGATGCTGGATTTCAAAGAATCGCGCGTCGTTGACCAATCGGCCTTGCAAGCTATTGAAGATATTGCTGGTAAATATGACGCTGCGGGCAAACGCCTGCTATTGCGCCATTTGAGCCGCGATTGTCACAAATTATTGCGCCGTTCTGGCCAGTTGATGATTGATAGCGATGATGACCCGACCTATGGCGTGGCGGTTGATTATGATGTTAACATTGGCGCCCTTGGTGGCGGTCACTAGTCAGCTTTGCGTCCGGCATTGGGCCGGTCATTACGACGATCAGCGGGCTTTCCACCCGGACGTCCGCCTGGTCTGCCGCCGGGGCGTCCGCCTGGTTTACCGCCCGGCTTACCGCTGGCTTTACCGCGAAATGGTTTTTTCCCGTCACGGGCTTGACCGTCAAATCCGCCGTCAGAACTTTTGCCGTTGAATTTAGGCTTGGCCTGGCGATGGCCCGGCTTGCCGGTTTTATCGCCGTCGCGTCGGTTGCTGGGTTTCTTACCAGCGCGTTGCGGGCGACCACCTTTAGTGCCGCGTGGGCGCTGGGGCTGGCTGCCGTCTTCGTCATGATGCCGTGTGTCGAGAGGGTGCTCGCTATTTTCATCACGGTTCTTACTGCGTGGCTTCGCGGCTGGCGTCATATCCATTGTCGGCTTCACTTGCTTGCCCTTAAGCGGGTCATAGCCAGTGGCGTCCATGACCACAGAATGGGCCACATTTTCGGTCGGAATTTTGCTTTTCATCATCCGCTCAATATCGCGCAAACGCGGGCGTTCATCGCTTGAGCATAAAGAAATAGCTTGCCCTTCACGGCCAGCGCGCGCGGTTCGGCCAATGCGGTGAATATAGGCTTCGGGAACCGTTGGCATATCATAATTGACCACCAAAGAGACTTCCGGAATATCAATGCCGCGCGCGGCAATATCGGTAGCGACCAGAATATGTTCCTTGCCCGAGCGGAAGGCTTCTAAAGCGCGCTGGCGTTGGCCTTGCGATTTGTCGCCGTGGATGGCCGAGGCTTTCTTGTCATTTTTGGCAAGATATTTGACCACTTGGTCGGCGCCATGTTTGGTGCGGGTGAAAACAATCGTGCGGAACGCATTTTCCAGCGCGCGCAAAAGAAACGGCCGCTTTTCGGCTTTTTCAATCAAAAACACCGTTTGGTCGATACGCTCAACCGGCTGCGATTGCGCGCTGACGGCGATATCGGCTGGATTGTTCAAAATCTCATTGGCCAGTTGACGAATTTGTTTCGGCATGGTGGCGGACAATAGAACCGTTTGACGCTGTTTTGGGCTTTGCGCCACAATCCGTCGAATGGCTGGCATGAATCCCAAATCAAGCATTTGATCGGCTTCATCAAGAATAATTGTCGTGGTGTCGCGCAGCGAAATACTACCGGACTTCAAATGGTCTTCAAGGCGCCCCGGCGTTGCGACCATAATATCCAATCCACGCGCCATTTTCTTAATTTGCGGCGGATATTTCATGCCGCCAACAATCGTCGCCCGCAAATGCGGCACGTTAATACCGTATTTGGCAACATTATCTTCAATCTGGCTGGCCAGTTCGCGGGTCGGCACAATAATCAAAGCGTGGCAGGTTTTTGGCCGCGGGCGCTGCTCAGCCTTGCTGATTTTTTCGAGAATTGGCAGAACGAAAGCGGCGGTTTTACCGGTACCAGTCTGAGCAATGCCAACCACATCTTTGCCTTTCAGCAAAAGCGGAATGACTTCATTTTGAATCGGTGTTGGGGTTTCATAATTATTATCGCTCAACGCGCGTGTGAGGGCTTGCGACAAACCAAGTTTAGCAAAAGCTGACATTTTAAATCTTTCAACGAAGCGCTTAGACATGAGAGTGCACATAAGCAACATTGAACCGCTAAGCTAATAGAGCCATCAACTAGCACGTTTTCAAACTTATGCACCTATTAAATTACGCTTGTGCCTGCAAGTTTGTTTGGTGTTTGGCCAACACGGGGTTACACTCATGTCTCAACTCACCCAAATAGGTAGCAAAGGGCACAATGACCGAGCTTCATGATTTAGAAACACCCAAGCGTCGAAACGTGTTAGCGGTAATCAGGACCTATTTCTTCACTGGTCTGGTGGTAGCTGCGCCGATTTATATCACCTTCTATCTTTTGGCTTGGGCGGTCAGTGTGCTGGATGAATGGTTCCGACCATGGATTCCGTTTGATTATCGCCCGACGACCTATCTGCCGTTTGATGTGCCCGGTGTTGGTGTCATTTTGGCGTTTGTCTTATTGACGATTATCGGCGGTCTAACAGCTAATTTTCTCGGTCGCGCCCTATTGGCTTATAGCGAACGGTTTATCCGCCAAATGCCTGTGGTGGGTACGGTTTACACCGCGTTGCAGCAAATCTTTAAAACCGCTGTGCAGGAAGATGGCAAAGCATTTTCCAAAGTAGCGCTGATTGAATATCCGCGCAAAGGCCTGTTTGCCATTGCTTTTGTCACCAAAGCCGCTGATCGGCGGGTCAATAAATCAACCGGCAAGACAATGATTGGCGTATTTTTGCCAACCACGCCAAACCCGACCTCTGGGTTTTTGCTTTTTGTACCGGAAGATGAGCTGACGATTTTAGACATGACCGTGGAAGAGGGCGCACGTTTGGTAATTTCGGCCGGTCTGTCAGATGACGACGAAAGCGCTTCAGCCTGAGTGCAAATAACGGATTGCCTCGTCACGGCGGAATAAATACAGCAAACAGCGCAAGGCCTGCCCGCGTGGGCTTTCAAGGTTTGGGTCATTATTGAGCATCAGCTTCACATCATCGTGCACCGTCGGCAGAAGCGCCGCATGGTCCTCAAGGCTGGCAATCCGAAACGTTGGCAAGCCGCTTTGACGCGTGCCTAAAACTTCACCGGCACCGCGCAGCCGCAAATCTTCTTCGGCAATCACAAAGCCATCTTCTGTGTCGCGCATAATCTCCAGTCGTGACCGCGCGGTTTGCCCCAAAGGGCCGCGATAAATCAGCAGGCAGGTTGACTTATCGAGGCCGCGCCCAACGCGCCCGCGCAATTGATGCAATTGTGCCAAGCCAAAGCGCTCAGCGTGCTCAATCACCATCACGGTTGCTTCAGGCACATTAACCCCAACCTCAATCACCGTTGTCGCCACCAACACGCGAATGTCACCGGCTTGAAAACGTGCCATGACCGCATCTTTCTCGGCCGCTTTCATCTGCCCATGCACTAGCCCGACTTGCGCGCCATAGAGTTTTTGCAAATCTTTGAAGCGCTCTTCAGCCGCTTGTAGGTCAATCAATTCGCTTTCATTGACCAAAGGGCACACCCAATAGATGCGGGCCCCGTCGGCCAGAACATTTTTCAAATTACCAGCAATTTCGCTATAACGATCCATGCTAAAAATATGTGTACTAATGGGTTTGCGGCCGGCCGGTTTATCCACCATGCGCGACACATCCATGTCGCCATAAGCGGTTAATGTCAGCGTTCGCGGTATCGGCGTGGCGGTCATCACCAATACATCAACCCCTTGTCCTTTCGACGACAGGCTCATCCGCTGGTGCACACCAAAACGGTGTTGCTCGTCAACAACCGCAACCCCAAGGTCTTTGTAAACCACATCGTCTTGAAACAGCGCATGAGTGCCAATGGCAATTTGCGTTTCGCCGGAGGCCAAGGCTTCAAGCCGCCCTTGTCGCTGTTTGCCTTTATTGCGGCCGCTTATCAGCGCCCAACGAATTCCTAGAGCATCAAGCCAAGGGCCGATGGTTTCGCCATGTTGTTGCGCCAAAATTTCGGTCGGTGCCAAAATTGCTGCCTGCGCGCCATTGGCGACGGCTTGCAACATGGCCAATACCGCCACTACGGTTTTGCCGCTGCCGACATCGCCCTGCAGTAAGCGCAACATGCGCGTTGGGCTTTGCATGTCGGCTTGAATATCATCAATTGCCTGTTGCTGCGAGCCGGTCAGGGCGAATGGCAGTTGCGCCAAAAACGCATGTTTCATTTTGTCGTCGACGTGAAACTGACGACCCGGTAATTGCCGCCGTTGCCGCCTTACCAAGGCCAGCACTAATTGATGGGCCAATAATTCGTCATAGGCCAAACGCGCGCGATTGGGGTGCAGCGGCGCCAAAGCTTCCATGTCGTTCGGTTGATGGGCGCCGCGCATGGCATCATGCCAACGCGGCCATTGGTTTTTCTCGATCCATTGCGGGTCTTGCCATTCGTCCAATTGCGGTAGGCGCGGCAGGGCTGCTTGGGCGGCTTTCATGAGCACTTTGGCCGAAATTCCGGCGGTCAGCGGATAGACGGGTTCAATCACCGGCAATTGCTCAAACTCATGTTGGTTCAGCATATGGTCTGGGTGAACGATTTGCAGATTGTCGCGAAACCGTTCAACCCGTCCGGAAATCATCCGCGTTTCACCGACGGGCAGGGCTTTTTGTAACCAATCGCCGCGCGCATGGAAAAACACCAGTGACAAAAATCCGGTTTCATTTTGACAGGTCACTCGATAAGGCAAGTGTCGGCGTGGCGGCGCTTGGTGTTTAACAATGGTTACTTCAAAAGTCGCAATACGACCATCTTCGACATCGGCTAGTGACGGTCGATATTGTCGGTCAATTAGATTGCTTGGCAAATGCCATAGCAAATCAATGATTTTATCGCCGACGAAATCTTGCAAGGTCTGCGCAAGCTTCGGCCCGATGCCCGGCAAATTTGTGGCATCTGCAAAAAGTGGATCGAGGCTAGACGGGCGCATGGTTACCTTTCTGTTCCGAGTCACACTAGTTTACCATAAATTTCCACCTATATCGTCAGCTTAGCCCGTGCAAGACGCCGACACAGTGTATATAAAAGCCAGAGAAAAGGTCGAAACCCATGCAACATTTGAACGATCATAAACGAAAATTATATCACCGCTCCTGCTATCGCGGCATTAAGGAGATGGATATCATCTTTAAAAAATTCGCCGAAACCTTTTTGGAGGAGCTTGAGGGTGATGATTTGGTCGACTATGAGCGGATTTTGGAATTGCCGGACGACCAATTATTTATTTGGGCGACGGGGCGCGATAATGTGCCGGAAGATACGCGCTCACCGCTTTTGGATAAGCTTTTGAGCCTGTCCTATATGAATCAGACAATCGCAAAGTAAGCCGCCTTCATTGGCAAGCCGTTAGGGACTATGGTGTCACACTCTCACTTTGATACGCTTATTGCGGCTGAGAAACGCCTGCATATTGGTGGCATTCCCAATGGTTACCAGCCCCTCGTGCTGGCTGATATGGCGCGTTTGGCGCAAGACCGCGTTGTTTTTATCGCGCGCGATGCCGGACAGGCGGCCAGTCTGGTCAATATGTTACAGTTTTTCGCTGTTGATGTGCCGGTGCTCGAACTACCGGCATGGGATTGCCAGCCATTTGACCGCCTATCGCCGCATGGTGCGCTGATGGCCAAACGCATGGCTTGTTTAACGGCCTTACCCCAATATGAAAGCCAGCCACATATTATCGTAACCACCGTCTCGGCTGCCGCTCAGCGTTTGCCGCCGCGTCATATGCTGGCGCAATTGGGGATTTCCATCCGCCCCGGGCAAATGCTCGACAGTGAGGTGCTCGTCGGGTTTTTGGCCGGCAATGGCTATAGTCGTTGTTCGACCGTCATGGAGGCCGGTGACTATGCCGTACGTGGCGGTATCATTGATTTATTTGCGCCGGGTGAAGAAGCTCCTGTGCGGCTGGATTTATTCGGCGATACGCTGGAGTCGATCCGCAATTTTGATCCTGAAAGTCAGCGTACCACCGGCCAATTATCTGAACTGCAATTGACCACGGCCAGTGAGATTCATTTAACCGAGGACAGTATTCTGGCTTTCCGGCGCGGCTATGTCAGCCAATTCGGCACGGTGATGGATCAAGACCCACTCTATCAAGCGGTTAGCGAGGGCGCGCGCTATCAAGGCATGGAACACTGGTTGCCGTTGTTTCATGATACGCTGGAGACTGTTTTTGATCATTGCGGCGCCTGCCTATATGTCTGCGATGACCAATTGGAAGCCGCCTATCAAGAGCGTTTGAATCAGGTCGATGACTATTACCAAGCCCGCCATCAAGCGATGATTGATGACAGCAAACGACCGACGACGCAGCGCATCATCAAACCGCTTCCGCCGGAACACCTTTATTTGTTGCAAGAAGAATGGAGCGCCCGCCTCAATGAGGTTCGGCTGCGCCAGTTAACGGGCTTTACCCTGCCAGAGGGCGGTCAGGTGATAAACTTCCCGGGCCGCGAAGCCTATCAATTCTCCAGCGAGCGGCAGCAGGAAAACATTAACCTCTTCGACACAGTGGTCGAGCATTTGCGCGACAAGCAAAAGCAGGGCAAGAAAATCCTGCTCAATGCGTCAAGCGCTGGCGCAGTCGACCGGCTGGTGCAATTGTTCCATGAACATGGGCTGCAAGCCATTCATCAGAGCACGCATTGGCAAGATGTGGTGGCTTCGCCAGAGCCAGTTCATATTGCTGATTTCCAAATGGATCACGGTTTTGAAACCGATGATATTTATTTGCTGACCGAGCAGGATATTCTCGGAGACCGCATGGTGCGTCCGGCGCGGCGTAAGCGGGCAGAGAATTTTCTTACCGAAACCAATAGCCTCGGCCCTGGCGATCATGTGGTGCACGTCGAACACGGCATTGGCCGGTTTGAGGGGTTGCAGACCATTGATGCGGGCGGGGCGCCGCATGATTGCTTGAAATTGATCTATCACGGAGATGCGCGGCTGTTTCTGCCGGTTGAAAATATCGATTTGCTGAGCCGTTTCGGTGGCGATGATATGACCGTCAGCCTCGATAAAATCGGTGGCGGCGCGTGGCAAATGCGCAAGACGCGGTTGAAAGAAAAACTGAAAATTATTGCCGCTGAATTGATTAAAACCGCCGCCATGCGGGCCATGCGAGAGGGAGAAAAACTTCTCGCCGATCACACAATCTACGATGAATTTGCCGCTCGTTTTCCGTTCAATGAAACCGATGACCAGCATGATGCGATTGATGCGGTGCTGGAGGATTTAGCCAGTGGGCATCCGATGGATCGACTGATTTGCGGCGATGTCGGCTTTGGTAAGACCGAAGTGGCTCTGCGCGCGGCTTTTGTTGCGGCCATGGCCGGGCGGCAGGTGGCAATTATTGCGCCGACCACTTTATTGGCCCGACAACATGGTAAAACCTTCCGCCAGCGTTTCGCCGGACTACCGATCGTGGTGGGTGAATTGTCGCGTTTGGTGGCGACCGCCGAGGCCAATGACGTGCGCGCTGGTTTGAGCGATGGCAGCGTCGATATTGTGATTGGCACGCATGCGCTTTTGTCGAAGAAAATCTCTTTCGATCGCCTCGGTTTGGTGATCGTCGATGAGGAGCAGCACTTCGGTGTCATTCACAAAGAACAGCTGAAAAAACTGCGCGCCGAAGTGCATATGCTGACGCTGACGGCGACGCCGATTCCGCGCACCTTACAAATGGCGTTAACTGGCGTGCGCGATTTATCGCTGATTGCCACCCCGCCGGTTGACCGTTTGGCAGTGCGCACCTATGTCGCGCCGTTTGATGCGGTGAGTTTGCGCGAGGCGCTGTTGCGTGAAAAATATCGAACCGGTCAAAGTTTCGTCATTGTGCCGCGTATCAGTGATATTGCGGAAATGGCCACATTCTTGCAAGAGCAAGTGCCGGAAGTGAAATTTGTCACTGCCCACGGCCAAATGGCGGGCGGTGATTTAGAAACGCGGATGAACGCCTTTTATGACGGCAGCTATGATGTGCTGCTGTCGACGTCGATTATTGAGAGTGGGCTTGATGTGCCTTCTGCGAATACCATTATCATTCACCGCGCCGACCGTTTCGGCTTGGCGCAGCTTTATCAAATGCGCGGACGGGTCGGGCGCTCCAAGGCGCGCGCATACGCTTATCTGACCTATGATGAGGCGCTCGGCTTGAGCGACAATGCTGAAAAGCGCCTCAAAGTCATGCAATCGCTCGACAGTCTCGGCGCTGGGTTCAATCTGGCGAGCTATGATTTGGATCTGCGCGGGGCCGGTAATTTGGTCGGTGAGGAGCAATCGGGGCATATCAAAGAGGTTGGCTTTGAGCTTTATCAGCAAATGCTGGAAGAAGCGGTAGCCGAACAGCAGGGTGTTGACGTCGACGATAACTGGTCGCCGACCATTAATGCCGGTATTTCGGTTTTGATTCCGGAAAATTATGTGCCCGAATTGGATTTGCGCATGGGTCTTTACCGGCGCTTGTCATCGCTGGATGACCGCGCGCAGATTAATAGTTTCGCTGTTGAGCTGGTCGACCGATTTGGCAAAATGCCGTCGGAAGTTAAACATTTGTTGGATATTCTGACGATTAAAATTGATTGCTTGGCGGCTGGTATTGAAAAAATTGATGCTGGGCCGAAGGGCGCTGTGGTGACCTTTAGAAACCGCGCCTTTGCCAATCCTGAGGCTTTGATTGCCTATGTCTCAGACAATCAGGAGCGCATAAAAGTGCGCCCCGACCAAACCATTGTATTTCGCATGAAGGCTGAAGATGACGATGAACGCCTGCGCGCTGCGGGCATGATTGCCGCGCGTTTGGCGGAGTTGGCCAGCGTCGCTGTTTAATTTAAGAAGCGTTGGCCAGTTTGCTTTGTGCTTTAGAGAAAAACTTCAGCAAATACGCCGGATCCTGCGCCCCTGACAAAATGAATTTTCCGCCAGCTAAAAACGCTGGCACGCCAGCAATGCCCAAATCGCGCGCCGCCGCATCATCATTGCGCGTGCTATCAACATCTGTGTCAGAAGCAAATAAAGTCGCCAATCGCGCCGTATCCATTTGGTGGGCTTCGGCAATTTCCAGCAAACAGCTGACATCGCCAATATCTCGGCCTTGTTCAAAATAGGCGACAAAAAGCGCCTCGGCGATATCATGCTGCTGACCGGTGCTGGCCGCCCAGCGGATAAGCCGGTGGGCGTTTAGCGTATTGGGTGTGCGGCTGATTTTATCAAAAGCAAAATTAATGCCCGTGCCTTGCGAGGCGGCGAGAATGTTTTGATAAATCTGCTTGCCGCCATCGGGGCCGAATTTACGTTTCATTTGGGTTTCGCGATCATAGCCCTCAGGCGGAGTGCGCGGGTCGAGCTGATACGGTCGCCACATCAGGTTAATTCGCAAATCACTCAATTGCGCCAAGGCGGCGTCCAAATGGCGCTTGCCGATGAAACACCAAGGGCAAATAACATCGGAAATAACATCGAGCTGCAAAATAGGCGTGTTTGTTTGGGCATCTTGTGTCATGTTTTGAGCATAGAACGTCAGGCTCAGGGCCGCTAGGGGTTAGGTAAACTTTATGAACACAAAGCTGGCATCGGCTCCAAAGCCACCCACCTCGCTTGGATGGGGACAAAAAATTGGCTATGGCAGCGGCGACTTTGCGTTCAACCTTTATTGGCAGGGGGTCAGCCTTTATCTGTTTTATTTTTATACGGATGTGCTCGGCCTTCCCAATGCTTTGGCGGGCATGATTTACGCCATTGGCTCCATGTGGGATGCGATTACCGACCCGGCGATGGGCTATGTCGCCGAGCGCACCCGGTCGCGCTGGGGGCGTTACCGTCCCTATTTGTTATTTGTGCCAATACCGCTAGCGCTGAGTTATTTGCTGCTCTTTTGGTCGCCCAACGGCCAATCGATTCCCCTATTGGTAGCCATGGCGCTGGCTGGACAATTTATTTTCCGTCTGGTTTTTACCATTGGCTCGACCCCTTATTCGTCCCTCATGGCGCGCATGACCAGCTCCTCGAAGGACCGCGCCGGTATGGCGGGCGCGCGCATGGTATTTGCCTATATGGGCAGTTTTGCTGTCGTTTTACTGGCTGGGTTCCTGCTCGAAAGAGCTGAAAATGACGCACAGGGGTTTTTCTATTTGGCCGTTGTTTCGGGGGTTTTGGCCAGTTTGATTTTATGGTTGTGTTTTGCCGTGTGCCGCGAGCCTGCTGAAGACACGCACAACAGCCAACCCCTCACATTGCGACAAACCTATGCCTCCATGCGTGCCAATACGCCTTTCCTCATTGCGTTTAGTGCCATTTTATTGATGGTCGCTGGTGCCACTGTTATCAGCAAAACCGTGCTCTATGTGTTTGAGTATGAAATGGGCGACCGCGCCGCCGGTTCAACAGCACTGATTTATTTCACCTTATCGGGATTTGTGGTGATACCGCTGTGGACATTCATCACATTGAAAACATCCAAGCGATTTGTCTGGATGGCGGGCAGCGTCATCAGTACCATCGGTCTATTGGCCTTATGGTTTAATCCGGCTCAGTCGGTTGGATTAATGCAGATGAATTATCTTCTGATTGCTGTCGGCGTTGGCGCTTATGGGGTGACTTTTTGGGGCATGTTGCCGGATACGGTGGAATATGGCGAATGGCGCAGTGGCGTGCGCGTCGAGTCGATGATTTTCGGCGCTGTGACGTTCGCGCAGAAAACCGCTGTTGCTTTGAGCGCCATTATTCTTGGTCTCTTGCTCGATGTGATTGGTTATCAGGCCAATGAGGTGCAAACGGCTGATACCATTCTGGGGTTGCGCGCAATTGTTGTGTTTGTGCCTTTGACGGGCATTTTGCTGTCGGTTTGGGTGATGGCCTATTATCCGCTGTCGCCGCAACGCCACGCCGCGATTGTTGCGGATATTGAAGCGCGCAAAGCCGATTAATCATCAGGGCAAATTTTGCCCCCTTCCGATATTATTTCGTGTTAATCCTAACGCGTTTTCAACCTAGCAATCGATTAACTCTATCAGAAAAGTAGACGTAAAATGTTGTCAGTACAAAATTTGAAATGGGCCAGCACGGCTTGTGTTTTGATTGGTATTTTTCTTACCAGCGTGAATATTTATCCGATAAATATTATGTTCCACTTCACCGGCGCTCTCGGTTGGACAATCGCTGGTGTGGTGACAAAAGATCGAGCCATTATGACAAATTTCGGCCTACAATTGCCTTTGTTTTTAATCGGTTTCGCCACATTGGTCGGATTGGCTTAACTTATATTTTAGATTTGAAATGGCGCAACAAAGGGCTAAATATACCAACATCTTTGGCTTAGGAGGGACGAGTATGAAAAACATAAAATCTTTACCGCAAGACTTGGTGGATCGCTATCAGACTTGGCGCGCAGGTGTATTTGAACAAAAATCCACGCATTACTCGGATCTGGCAAATCATGGACAAAACCCGCAGTTCATGATCATTTCATGCTGCGATAGCCGGGTGCATGTAACGGAAATTTTTGGCGCTGATACTGGTGATATTTTTGCTCATCGTAACGTCGCCAATCTGGTGCCGCCCTATAAGCCTAATAGTGACCATCACGGCACGTCAGCGGCTGTTGAATATGGTGTGCGGGCGTTGAAAGTTAGAAATCTCATTGTCTTTGGCCATTCGCAATGCGGCGGTGTCGCGGCGTGCCACAATATATGCACTCATGGTGTAGCAGATGAGCAAAGAGAATATGAATTTGTCGGCCCTTGGTTGGAAATTCTCAAACCCGCCTATAGCCGCATCAATGAAAACGCCGACCATGAAGCGCAATTGGTTGATCTCGGCCAACAGGGCATTGTCGGGTCTTTGCAAAACCTCCTCGGTTTCCCATTCATCGCATCCGCCGTTGCTGACGGCTCGTTGACCTTGCATGGGGCATGGCATGATATTGGCTCGGGCACGCTGTATCATTACGACCCAAACGTCGAAAAATTTATCGCCGTCGAATAATCCTTTCGCACGCGCTACTTCACAAGCTGGAAAAGCTGGTGCAGGATAGTCGCACGAGGGAGAGACATGATATGAAAAATCATTACGGCAACGGCGCTGGTCACCATTATGTTGGTTGTTGCCGCTTTCGCAATACGTAGCCCAGTAGGTCTAATATGAGTGAGAGCAAAAATAAAACCATTCGCATTCAAGCGCCCATGCAGGCGGTGGTGCATCAAGTCAATGTCGCGGTCGGTGATAGCGTCGCCGCTGGACAGGAAGTCGCCGTGTTAGAGGCGATGAAAATGCAGCACGGGATTACGGCTCCGACATCGGGTGTGGTCAAGGCCATCAGCGTGGCTGTCGGCGAGGTGGTCGAACAAAATGGCGCGATTTTGAGCCTCGACAGCGGCACTGAAACCGCCGTTGCCGAAAGCAAAACCGACACTCAGGATCTGGATTATATTCGCCCGGATTTGGCCGAGTTAAATGCCCGTCTTGACCGCACGCTAGATGCCGCGCGGCCAGAAAAAATGGCGCGACGGCATGAAAAAGGCCACCGGTCGGCGCGCGAAAATGTTGATGATTTATGTGATGCCGATAGTTTCATCGAATTTGGTCAATTGGTGGTTGCCGCCCAGCGCTTGCGCCGCGATTTGGATGATTTGATTGACAACACACCAGCCGATGGCATGGTCGCTGGCTTTGGCGCCATTAACGGCGATTTATTCGATGATGATAAATCCCGTGTCGCCATTCTGGCCTATGATTACACGGTTCTAGCCGGCACGCAGGGCGCCTTTAACCACAAGAAAACCGACCGCCTTTTGGAATTGGCGCAGGATTGGCAAACACCGGTTATTTTCTTCACCGAAGGTGGCGGCGGACGGCCCGGAGATACTGATTTCGCCAAAATTCAGGCGGCGACGCTGGATGTCATGACCTTTGCAACCTTCGCCAAAGCCAGTGGTGTGGCGCCGCGCATTGCCATTAACAATGGCTATTGTTTTGCTGGCAATGCGGTGTTGTTTGGCTGCGCTGATGTCACCATTGCCACCAAAGACAGCTATATTGGCATGGGCGGCCCGGCCATGGTTGAAGGTGGCGGGCTTGGCGTAGTGGCAGCAACAGATATTGGCCCGATGGATGTGCAAACCGCCAATGGGGTGGTTGATTTATTGGCCGAGGATGAAGCTGATGCGGTGCGTTTGGCGAAAAAACTCTTGAGCTATTTCCAAGGTGCCATTGCGCCAACTGATTGTGCCGATCAGCGCAAATTACGCCATGTTATTCCCGAGGATCGCAAGCGCGCCTATGACATGCGCGAAGCCATAGAGCTGATGGCCGACACCGATAGTTTTCTCGAACTACGGCGCGGTTATGGTGCGGGTATGATTACGGGTTTCGTGCGCGTTGAAGGTCGCCCGTTTGGCCTGATTGCCAATAACCCAAACCATTTGGGCGGTGCCATTGATGCGGAGGCGGCAGAGAAAGCGGCTCGCTTCTTGCAATTATGCGATGCTTTTGATGTGCCGATTTTGTCATTCTGCGACACGCCGGGCTTTATGGTGGGGCCAGATCATGAGAAAAACGCGACTGTTCGGCGCGCCTCATCCTTGATGGTGGTTGGTGCCAGCCTTACTGTGCCGGTGTTTATGATTTGCCTGCGCAAAGGCTATGGTCTAGGCGCTCAAGCTATGGCCATGGGTAGTTTCCATGTGCCGCAATTTACCATTGCTTGGCCGACTGGCGAGTTTGGCCCTATGGGCTTGGAGGGTGCGGTGCGGCTTGGCTATAGCAAAGAATTGGCAGCCGCAGGCTCGGAAGCTGAGCAGGAAGCCTTGTTCAATAAATTGCTCAACGCCATGTATGAAAGTGGCAAGGCATTGAATGTCGCCATGTATCAGGAAATTGATGCAGTCATTGACCCACGCGACACGCGGGCATGGATCTCGCGTGGCATTAAATCCATGCCAGTTGGTAAAAAAGGCGGTAAGGGAAAACGCCCGTTTATTGATACTTGGTAGGGCTATCCGGTGCGAAACGCCTGCACATCAAATTGCCGCGTCATATGCCAATAGTCCACCATGCGCCACGGCATCACTGAGTAAACGCGGTTTTTCGAATTGCGATAATAAGTGTTGAGCTGAGGGTGCATCCAAATCAGGTCAGCGTGTAACGCATTATATTTATCCATATAATGTTGTTGCGCCTCCGGTTTGGCATCCAGAATATCAATTTCATGCGCCAGCATATCGCTAATGGCATTGGCAATATAATGCGCATGGCATTCGGCAATAAACATGCCACTGCCGCCATGGCCAAGACCCGTTGTCGGGCCTGCCATCATGAAGAAATTAGGAAAATCAGGCACGCAAATTCCCAAATAGGCTTGCGGGTCATCGCCATTCCACACTTGGTCGAGGCGTTGGCCACGACCGGTAATGTTCAGTCGGCTGGCCATTTTGGTGACTTCAAAACCGGTCGCCATGATGACAATATCAGCTGTGCAGTGATTGCCCTTTTGACCTATCACGTCATTTGCGCCAAAAGCCGCCACCCCTTCATTATACAGGGTCACATTGGGTTTGCGGATGGTGTCATACCAGCCATTGTCCAATAGAATACGTTTGCCATAGGGCGGGTAGCTGGGCATGGATTTTTCGATTAAGTCAGGTCGCCCATTAAGTTTATCGACCATATAGTCGACCATCTCCTGCCGGTGGCGATCATTGACCCGATTCATTGCGCGCTCCGGATGCGGCCATTCAGGGTCTTTTCTCAAGAACGGCAGCAGCCCGTCGCCATAGCGCCAAAACATAGTGAAGCGAAACCAGGCGGCGTAAAACGGCACGTTTTCGAGCAGATAATGTGCCTGTTCGCTCAGCGCATCATGATAACGCGGTATTGGCCGCGCCCATTGCGGGCTGCGTTGAAAAATCGTTAGCTCGCCCACCTCATCGGCAATCGCTGGCACAATTTGCATGGAGGACGCACCCGTGCCGACAATCGCAACCTTTTTATCTTTTAACTCAAGCCCCTCCGGCCAATGGCTTGAATGGAATATCGGTCCCTGAAAATCTTCTAGCCCATCAATCGGCGGCAGTTTGGGCACGCTTATTTGCCCCACAGCGCTGACTAAAATCGGCGTCACCATGGTTTGCGCCTCGCCATCCTGAATAATCTCAAGGTGCCAGTTTTTCTCGTCCTCTTGCCAATCGACCCGCATCACTTCGGTGTTAAAGCGAATATGTTGTCGCACACTAAATTCGTCGGCCTTTTTAGAAATATAGGTTTGAATTTCTTTTTGCGGCGCGAAATAGCGACTCCAGCGCTCAATTTTACCAAAGCTGAAACTATAGGCGTGATTGGGGGTGTCAACGCCGGCCCCCGGATAGGTGTTCTCCCACCAAGTGCCGCCGACATCCTGGTTCTTTTCCAAAATTATATGGTCGAGGCCTTTGTCATTTAGCAATTTGCCCAGCGCAATACCGGCAACACCGGCGCCGATAATAATAATCGGCGCGGCCGGTTTTTTGCGTGGCGCCGTAATGTCTGTACCAAGCGCATGAAAGCCCATTTGCTCACGCATCATTGGCGCATATTCTTCCGCCACTTTCTCGCTCAGGCAGTGGCGCATCATGGTTAACAGCGTGGCCTCATCAGGGTTGGGCAGGGCGGGCGCGGTATCGGTCAAAAGCGCATCGGCCGCCGCCTGACAAATTTCGGCCCGTAGGTCATTGTCAAAACCAGCGTCTTCAGCGGCAATCAAATTGACGTCACGACGCGGCGTATAGGGCGGCATCAGCCATTTACCGTCGCCGGTAAAGTGATACAAAACCATCAACAACACGCGCATATCAGCATGCGGCAAGGCATCGATGAGCGCTTGTCGATCTAATTGCATGCGACGCTTCCCTCTGCGCACAGCGCCTCAATGCGCGCTTGCTCAAACCCTAATTCTTGCAAAATTTCGGCACTATGCTGCCCCAACGCCGGACTATCGGCGGCCAAAGAAGTGGCCTTGCCTTCGAATAAAACCGGCGGTGTTGGCACAGTAATTTTGCCCATGGTTTGTGTCACATAGCTCTCTATCGCACCGATTGCGTTAATCTGATCATTGGCACTTAACGTGTCGCGTCGTTCACAAATCGTGCATGGCACATCGGCCGCCTCAAGAATTGCCATCGCCTCATGCACGCCGATATCGATTTTTGGGTTTTTCAGCACACGCATGACCTTATCCATATTCATTGCCCGTCCGGCCATAGAATTAAAGTCTGGATCATCGAGCAATTCTGGATGTCCCAGCATCGGCAGGAGCGCCTCCCAATGGTGGTCATGCAAAGCCGCAATGGTCAGCGCCCCATCTTTTAATTTCAGCACTTGATAATAATCAGACATTGGCGGCATCACCATGGCTTCGCGATCATCGGCCTCAAGCGTTTGGTTCATCATCATATCGGGCCATAAAAAGGCGAGGCAGGCGTGTAGCATAGAAATATCAATATGCTGCCCAACGCCGGTGCTGGCGCGAGCCAACAGCGCTGCCGTCGCCGCTTGAGCCACCGTATAGGCGGTCACCTTGTCGCAAATCAGCGACCGCACATAGGCATATTCATCAGATGCTTCGCCTTGCAAATCGGTCAACCCTGAAAGGCCTTGGATGACATGGTCATAAGCTGGTTTGGCCGCCATCGGGCCGGTCGTGCCGAAGCCACTGACGGCGATATAGACAAGTTTCGGGTTGAGCGCGCGCAATCTATCACTGCCAAAGCCGAGCCGATTCATCACCCCGGGGCGATAGTTGTGCAAAATCACATCGGCTTCCTGCGCCAGTTGCGTTACCGCTTCTTGTCCGGCTTCTGATTTCAAATCAATGGCCAGCGATCGTTTGCCGCGATTGCAATTGTTGAACAATGTCGACATGCCGGCCTTTTGCGTGCCGATTTTGCGCATGGCGTCGCCGATGCCGGGCGGTTCAACTTTAACCACGCTAGCCCCTTGCGCGCGCAGGGTCATGGCGGCCAGCGAGCAGGTGATCATGGTTGATAATTCGACGACCTTCACACCGGCCAGCGGTTGTTGTGCTGTTGCGTGTGACATTTACCCCTCCCTAAATACACATCAGAGACCAGCCTAAAGCCCCATTTGTTTCACCGTCAAGTCACGCATAATTTCCTGTGACCCGCCGCCAATGGCTTGCACTTTAACTTCGCGATAAATCCGCTCGACCGCATTGCCGCGTAAATATCCGGCGCCGCCGAAAATTTGCATAGCTTCGCTGGCAATCCACTCCAAATTAGTAGAGCAGAAAAACTTCAACTTGCTGATCTCGGCAACCGGTGTGTCGCCAGTGTTGATGATTTCCGCGACCTGATTGAGATAGGCGTCCATGGCGTCAATTTTGGCTGACATATCAGCCAATTTATGGCGGATTACCTGATGTTTGATGAGCGGTTTGTTGAAGGTCTGTCGGTCCGTCGCATAGGCCACACATTCGTCAAACAAGCGCATCGACATGCCGAGCATTTGCGCTGCCATCCAAAACCGCTCATTGTTGAAATTATTCATAATGGCGTAAAAACCCTTGTGCTCTTCACCCATGAGGTTGGCGGCAGGAATGCGGCACTCGTCGAAATACAAAGTCGCCGTGTCGGAAGCCCACCACCCCATTTTGCGTTCGATTGGTGTGCGCGAAAATCCCGGCGTATCGGCTTCGACGAAGAACAGCGATATGCCGCCCATGCCGTCACCGCCGGTGCGGGCGCCAATAACAAAATATGATGCCTGCATGCCACCGGTGATGAACATTTTCTGGCCATTGAGAACCCACTCATCACCGTCTTTGCGGGCTGTGGTTTTCATATTGGCCACATCTGAGCCGCCGCCTGGTTCAGTAATTCCCAAGGCGCCGCCCTTGCGACCTGATAATAATTCCGGCAACACCCGCTGGCGAATTTCGTCATTAGCCAATTCGGTGAGCGGCTTCAGCATGATGGAGCGCGAGCCGACGCTGGCCATCAGACCACCGGCCGAACTACGGCCCATTTCAACGCCACTGGCTTTGCGCATATGCGCATCATCAAACCCCAGACCACCGTATTCTTCCGGTATATCGAAACCAAAAACCCCGAGGGCGCAAATCTTCTCATTCATCTCATGCGGATAGGCGCCAGCTTCGTCCCAAGCGTCGACATGCGGCCAGACTTCGGCTTCGAGAAATTTGGCGATACTGTCTTTGAAGGCGCGGCGCTGTTCATTTTCAAACGGGTTTATCATGGCTCTCTCCTGTCCGTTGACGGGTTTCTAAATAGGGCGCAATCAGGCGTCCAAATCGATTAATCGCCCGATCAATTTCATTCGGATCGGGGGTGAAGGGTTGTTGCAAAATCAGCCCGCGCATAAAGGTGCGGGCAATCATCCAAATCTGCCGCACGTCATCATCATCGCCATGCGGCGAGGCATAAAAGGCGACGACGGCTTCATCAAGCATGGCATTCCAGTCGCGCAACCGACTGCCGACACGGTTCTGCAATTTTTTGTCGGTGCGCGTCGCCAGCAGCACTTCCGACAGGGCGCGGCCTTTTGGCGTGCCAGTCATATTGCGCGCCAGCCAGCGTAAATCGGCAATAATATCGGTTTGGCTCAATTTTTTTGATGGCAGCGACGGGCGCAAAAGGCTCTCCAATAAATGGTCAATCGTTGCCACCATAAGCAATTCCTTCGACGGAAAATGGTGGGTCAGGGCGCCACGCGACACATTAGCTTGCGCTTGAATACGCGCGATGGAGGTATCGGCATAGCCAAATTTATCGAGGCAGGCAGTCGTTGCTTCCAGTAAAACGCGGCGCGCCTCGTCTGATTGCCGCTGCCGAACGCCGCCCTCATCCGCGTCGGTGGTATCACCGGCGCGGGCGTTATTCATGGCTGTAGTGACATTTATTTGCGACGACATCAGCAACTCCCTGAAATTAAGATTAGCTTCAACTTTAGGACTTTACAAGCAGAACAACCGTTCTGTAATATCAAAATTGAGGGAGATAAAACATGTCCAAAAAAATTCGCATTGGCGGCGCTAGTGGCTATTGGGGCGAGTCGATGATGGCGACCCCACAATTGCTGCAAGTCGACGGATTAGATTATCTGGTTTATGATTTTTTGGCTGAAATCACCATGTCGATTATGGCTCGCGCCCGCGCATCGCGGCCAGAGGCCGGCTATGCGACAGATTTTATCACCGGCGTTTTGAAACCAAATTTGCGCGACATTGCTGATAAGAAAGTCAAAATTCTAACCAATGCGGGCGGGGTTAATCCGCAAAGTTGCGGCGCTGCAGCGCGCGCTTTAATCGCTGAAATGGGCTTGGATTTGAAAGTCGCGGTAATCAGCGGCGATGACTTGCTGGCCAATGGCGACCAGCTGACCGCCTATAAGGATATGTTCTCCGGCGTTGAGTTTCCTGAAGTTGATAAATTAGCCAGCGTTAACGCCTATCTTGGTGGCTTTCCGGTGGCCACCGCTCTGGATGCCGGCGCTGACATTGTTATCACTGGCCGCAGTGTTGATAGCGCGGTCACTTTGGGGGCGTGTATTCATGCCTTTGGCTGGACGCCGGAAGATTACAATCAGTTGGCCGGTGGCTCATTGGCCGGACATATTATTGAATGTGGCCCGCAAGCCACTGGCGGCAACTTCACCGATTGGCAATTGGTCAAAGATAATATTGCCAATATTGGCTACCCATTTATCGACATTGACGCGCAGGGTGATTTCACTTGTTCCAAGCTCGAAGGCACTGGCGGCATCGTCAATGTTGGCACTGTCGCCGAGCAAATGGTTTATGAAATCGGCGACCCGCAAGCCTATATGTTGCCCGATGTCACTTGCGATTTTTCAAATGTGACCATCACCCAAAGCGGCGACAATGTCGTGCGCGTCGAAAAGGCCAAAGGCTACCCACCCAGCGACAGCTATAAAGTCAGCGCGACCTATTTCGACGGTTTTCGGGTTGGCACAATGATGAGTTTTGTTGGTCTGGAGGCGGCTGAAAAAGCGCGGGTATTCGCCGCCGCTGCGTTTGAGCGCACACGCTATCAACTGCGGCAGCACAATCTGGCCGATTTTGAAGAGACCAGTATCGAGATCATTGGCGATGATAGCCAATATGGCGCTGCCGCTGTCTCATCTAGCTCGCGAGAAGTGGTGTTGAAAATTGCCGCCAAACACGAAGACATGTCAGGTGCTGGCGCTTTGCTGAAAGAAATCAGCGGCCTTGGTTTGGCGACACCAGCCGGACTGGCAATGTTTGCCGGCTCGCGCCCCAAGCCGTCGCCTTTGGTGCGCTTGTTCTCTTTCTTAATTCCGAAAAAACATATTGCCATCACTTTGGATGTCGATGGCGTTGAAAGCCAAATCGACGTCATTGATGGTCAGCCTTTCGACGCCAGTAAATTGCAGCGTCCTGAAGCGCCAGCCGCTATCGAGCAAGATGGCCTAGTCGAAGTGCCGCTGGTGAAATTGGCGTGGGGGCGTTCGGGCGACAAGGGCAATAAGGCCAATGTTGGCATTATCGCCCGCGATGCTTCCTATCTGCCTTATATATGGGCGGCGCTGGATGAGGCGGCGATTGTCAGAAGGTTTGGTCATTTCATGGCCGAGGGGTCGGGGTGCACGCGCTATTATTTACCCGGCAGCCACGCTATTAATTTTCTCATTGATGAAGCCTTGGGTGGCGGAGGGGTTGCCAGTTTGCGCAATGACCCGCAAGGTAAGGCCTATGCACAAATTCTTCTTGATCATCCGATCGCTGTTCCCACTCATATTGCGGAGGCCGTGTAATGCCGGTTTTTGAGTCCAAATTAAATGTAAATTCTGAGGCCTATGCCAAGAACCGAGCTGATCAGCTTGAGAAATTAGCGCATTTGCGCATGCTTGAGCAACGCGCTGAGGCAGCGTCGGAAAAACGTCGCCCACGGTTTGAAGAACGCAATCAATTGACACCGCGCGACCGTCTGGCGCAACTGCTCGACCCGGGCATGCCTTATTTGCCGCTATATAATATGGCTAGCTATTGCGTCGATGATCCGGACCGCGAAACCTCAATTCCGGGTGGCTCGGTGTTGGCCGGTATTGGCTTTATCAATGGCGTGCGCTGCATGGTGTGTGTGGACGACAGCGGTATTAATGCCGGCGCCGCCACAGAGATGGGTTTCCGCAAAAACCTCGAAGCCATGCGTTTGGCTTTGGCCAATAAATTGCCTTTCATCCATTTGGTGGAGAGTGCGGGCGCCAATTTGATGACTTATAAAGTCGAATTATGGGCTCATGGTGGCAGTGTGTTTTACACGCTAGGCAAGCTTAGCGCTGCTGGTATTCCAACCATGACCGTTTTGCATGGGCCGTCAACCGCTGGTGGTGCTTATATGCCCGGCATGTCTGATTATAACGTCGGTGTGAAACATAATGGCATGGCGGCGCTTGGCGGTGCTGCTTTGGTGCAGGCGGCGACGGGTGAAATTGCTGACGAACGCGAGTTGGGTGGCAGTGAAATGCACGCATCGGTCACCGGTTTGATTGAGTATTTGGCAGAAGATGACCGTGATGGCATTCGTCAAATCCGCGAAGTGGTTGGCAGTATTGGCTGGAACGCGCATTGCCCACCTTTGCCGCAACACACCTTTGATGAACCGCTTTATGACGCCGAAGAAATTCTTGGGCTGGTGCCGATTGATTATAAAGTGCCCTATGATGGGCGTGAGTTGATTGCGCGGCTGGTTGATGGCTCGGAATTTACCGAGTTCAAATCTCGCTTTGGCCCGAATTTGGTCTGCGTGCAGTCGAAAATATTCGGCCATCCAGTGGCTTTGGTTGCCAATAATGGGCCGATGGGGCCAGACGAAGCGGCCAAAGGCGCGCATTTCTTCCAAATCACCGACCAAGCTAATATCCCTCTGATTTTCCTTAACAATATCACGGGCTATATGGTCGGTACGGAATATGAGCGGGCCGGTATGATCAAACATGGCGCTAAAATGATTCAGGCGGCGTCGAATATTCGCGTACCGAAACTGACCTATTACGTCGGCGCCAGCTATGGGGCCGGTAATTATGGCATGGCCGGTTTGGGCTATGAGCCGGACTTCCTGTTCTCATGGCCCGGTGCGATGACCGGCGTGATGAGTGGCGAGTCGGCGGCGGGTACGATGGAGACCGTAGCTATTGCCGGTGCCAAACGGCGCGGTGTTGAACCGGATATGGCAGCCTTGGCCAAACAGCGCGCCGCGATTGAGGCGATTTTTGGTGCTCAGGAAGATGCTTTCTTCACCTCAGGACGACTGCTCGATAATGGCATTATCGACCCGCGCGACACCCGCAAAGTTATCGGTTTTACCCTTGAAACAATTTGGGAGCGCAAGCACCGCGAAGTTCAGCCAAATGCCTTTGGCATTGGCCGGATGTAGGAGAAGATTATGCAAGCACCAGAAACCACCGTCATTGAATTGGAAATTGACATTGATTGGGCGACCATTTGGTTGAACCGTCCCGATGCCCGCAACGCCATGTCGGATGAGCTGGTCAGTGAATTGCAAATGGCGCTCGATTATGTCGCCAGTCGCAGCGATATTCGCGGCTTGACGGTGCGCGGGCGCGGCGATGTATTTTGTGCTGGCGGCGATTTGAAAGGCTTTAAGGATAATTTTCAAAACGCCCGCACCCAAGACGAAGTGGTCGCCGATAGCGCCAAAATGGGAGATTTTTTCCTCACCGTGCGTTCCATGCCACAAGTCGTTGTGTTCTTGCTGCACGGCGCTGCCATGGCTGGAGGCTTGGGCATGGCCTGTGCGGGTGACATTGTGATTGCCAGCAAAGATACGCGCATGGCCCTAACGGAAACCGCCATTGGCGTGGTGCCGGCGCAAATCGGTCGCTTCATCGTCGAGCGGGTCGGTGAGTTTAACGCCCGCTATATCATGCTGACGGCGCAACGTTTTACCGCTGTAGAGGGCAAGGAATATGGTTTGGTGAATTTTCTGGCCGATGATTTGGCGGCTGGCGAAGAAAAGCTGGCGCGAGTTATTGCCGATGTGCGCCGCTGTGCTCCCAAGGCTAATGCGGCGACAAAAAAATTATTGCAGGCCAATAAGCAATTGGGCCCGCAGGACATGATTCAATATGCCGGCCGGCTGTTCGCCGAAGCGGTGCAAAGTGACGAGGGGCGCGAAGGGGTCGCATCTTTCCTCGAAAAACGCAAACCTAATTGGGTTCGGGAGCAGTAAATGGCGAGTATTCGTAAAATTTTGATTGCCAATCGCGGTGAGATTGCCTGCCGCGTCATGCGCACGGCCAAGCAATTGGGCATTCAAACCGTGGCTGTCTATTCACAAGCTGATGCCGGCGCGCCACATGTGGCGATGGCTGATCAAGCCGTGCTTATTGGCCCCGGGCCAGTTGGACAATCTTATCTTGTGGCTGAAAAAATTCTGCAAGCCGCTGCTCAATCGGGGGCTGATGCCATCCACCCCGGCTATGGGTTTTTGTCGGAGAATGCAGATTTTGCCAAAGCGGTTGAAAAAGCTGGTTTGACCTTCATCGGCCCAACCGGCGAGTCGATTGATTTAATGGGCAATAAGGCGGCCGCCAAACGCCGGATGATTGAAGCCAATGTGCCCTGTGTGCCGGGCTATGAGGGCAAAGATCAATCCGATGAGGTGTTGATTACTGAAGGTGAGAAAATTGGTTACCCAATTATGGTTAAAGCCGCTGCTGGTGGCGGTGGTCGTGGCATGCGTTTGGTTGAAAAATCAATGGATTTGGCCAATGCCATCACCGCAGCACGTTCCGAAGCTGAAAATGCTTTTGGTTCGGGCGAACTGATTTTGGAAAAAGCGATTGTCAAACCGCGCCATGTTGAGGTGCAGGTTTTCGCCGATACGCATGGCAATATTGTTCATCTTGGTGAGCGTGATTGCTCGGTGCAACGGCGCCATCAAAAAGTCATTGAAGAAGCCCCCTGTCCGGTGATGACGGAAACGCTGCGCGATGCCATGGGGGCGGCAGCGGTTGAAGCGGCTAAGTCGATCAATTATCGCGGCGCCGGTACGGTTGAATTTTTACTTGATGCCAGCGGCGCGTTTTATTTCCTTGAAATGAATACGCGTTTGCAAGTTGAGCATCCAGTGACCGAAGAAATCACCGGTCTCGATTTGGTGGCCTTGCAAATCAAGGTCGCCGAGGGTGGCCAATTGGGCATGACGCAAGAAGATGTGCGCTTGTGTGGCCACGCCATCGAAGTGCGGCTCTATGCCGAAGACCCAAGCAATAATTTCCTGCCCAGCACTGGCCTTGTTTCCTTGTTCTCACAATTGGCGCGCCCCGGTGTGCGCTATGATACGGGGATTGTCAGCGGACAGGAGATTTCGCCATTTTATGACCCGATGATTGCCAAGCTCATCACCTATGGCGACAATCGCGAAGCGGCCCGCAAGCTAATGATTGAGGCGTTGCACGAAACCGCTTTATTTGGCCCGCGCACCAACCGCGATTTCCTGATTGCCTGTTTGGAGAATGACAAATTCACCAGTGGTGATTTCTCAACGGCCTTTATCGCCGAAGAATTCGGCGCCGACGGCCATAAAGAAGCTGATGTGGAAGGCCGCGATTTGGCGGTTTTGGCGTTGCGGCATTTCCTCTTTGACCAGCAGAATGTGGCGAAAAAATCTTTAGGTATTTCGGCAGCGCTGCTGAATTTTTCGGCCGGCGATATGCTGCGCACGCCTTATCGCTTGGAGGTCAAAGACACAATTTATGATGTGGTTGTGGCGACACGGGCAGCTGGTGCTTATCAAATATCGGTTGGCGAAGAGACTTTCGCCGTTACTGTGCGCAGCACACGCGACTCGCGGGTTGAAATGATCATTGATGATCAGACCATCGCCAGCCATGCCTCAATGGCTGGTGCGACCCTATTTGTCAGCTATCTGGGCCGCAGCTTAACGGCGGTGAATCTGTTGGCATTGAATGCTGCCAATAGCGACGCCAGCGACGGTCGGAGCGTATTGGCGCCAATGCATGGTCGGGTGATTGATGTCTATGTCGCGGCCGGTGACGACGTTGCAACAGGCGATCGCTTGGCAACGGTTGAAGCGATGAAAATGCAACATGAGATTCTGGCGCAAATTGATGGTACGGTGCAAGATGTGCTGGTGGTCAAAGAGCAGCAGGTTGCAGCCGATGATTTAATGATAAGCATTGCCGCGGAAGAGGACTAAAATGTTACAAGAAGCGATTGATTTCAAAGAAGAATCCGATGCCCTCTATGGGCTTTTAAGCAATCTTGAAGACGCTGATTTCGCCCAGCCTACGCAGTTCAAAGGCTGGACGTTGAACGATGTCTTGGAACATTTGCACATGTGGAATTGGGCGGCCAATGAAAGCCATGCCGATGAGGCTAATTTTGTTGCCTTTTTGCAAGATGTCATGGGCTCGGTCGCTGATGGCGGCATGAAAGCCTATGAGCGCAAATGGATTGATGGCCTGTCGGGACGTGCTTTGCTTGAGGCATGGCACAGTTTCTACACAGATATGTCAGCCCGCTTCACGCAAATCGACCCGAAAAAGCGCCTCAAATGGGCTGGGCCTGACATGAGCGCACGCTCGTCTATTTCGGCCCGCCTCATGGAAACATGGGCGCATGGGCAAGAGGTTTTCGACCACCTCGGTGTCTTGCGCCAGGATGCAGACCGCATCCGGTCAATCGCCGTCTTGGGCACCAATACCTTTAATTGGACTTATGCGACGCGCAAGCAAACCCCGCCCGGGCCGATGCCCTATGTGCGCCTCACCGCGCCATCAGGCGATATTTGGGAGTTTGGGGAGCCATCTGACGCCGAGCGTGTTGAGGGCAATGCCAGTGAGTTTTGTCAGGTGGTGACACAGGTGCGCAATATTGCCGACACCCAACTGCAAGTGACCGGCGAAGTGGCGCAGGATTGGATGTCAAAAGCGCAGTGTTTCGCCGGTGGGCCGGAAACGCCGCCAGCGCCAGGCACACGTTTCACCAAAAGCCGCTAGCGCCCCGCACCGCATCTTGTTTCTGACGAGGCATAATTTTTTCACTTTGAGTCGCCAAACCCCTTGGTGATCATCGAATTATGTGTATGACTACCGGTCAAGCAATTCTCAAATTGGAAATAGAAAATATGTCTCAGAATTTAGATTTCGTCGCACCAGCGACGACGCCTGTTGAACCACGTCATAATTGGCAACGCGACGAGGTTGAAGCCATGTTCAACCTGCCGTTCAATGATTTGATTTTCCAGGCCCAAAGTGTTCATCGCCAATGGTTTGATGCCAATGAGGTGCAAAAAAGCACGCTGCTATCGATTAAAACCGGCGGCTGCCCTGAGGATTGCGGCTATTGCAGTCAAAGCTCCAAGTTTGAAACCGGCCTTAAAGCCAGCAAACTTTTAGAGGTTGAGGCAGTGCTGGAGGGCGCGGCGCGGGCCAAGGCAGCGGGTGCGTCGCGTTATTGCATGGGGGCGGCGTGGCGCTCGCCAAAAGACCGCGACATGGGTCCGGTGGTGGAGATGATTAAAGGCGTGCGTGCGATGGGTATGGAAACCTGTATGACCTTGGGCATGTTGACGCCTGAACAAGCGACGCAATTGAAGCAAGCAGGACTTGATTATTATAATCATAATGTTGATACGTCAGAAGAATACTATGGTGAGATCATCACCACGCGCTCTTATGAAGACCGCATTGAAACCATTGGTTATGTGCAAGATGCCGGTATTAATGTCTGCGCCGGCGGTATTCTAGGCCTTGGCGAAGAGGTCGGTGATCGCGCCGGCATGTTGATGGTGCTGGCCAATCTGAACCCGCAGCCGCAATCGGTGCCCATCAATATGCTGATCCCAATTGAAGGCACGCCGCTGGGCAATAATGACCCTGTCGATCCAATTGACTTTGTTCGCTGTATTGCCCTTGCGCGTATTATGATGCCAAAATCAGTTGTTCGTCTGTCGGCCGGGCGGGAATGGATGTCAGATGAAACACAAGCCTTGTGTTTTCTGGCTGGCGCCAATTCAATTTTTGTCGGTGAAGCCTTGTTGACAACGGCAAATCCCACACTATCTAAAGATGAAAGTCTTTTTCAGCGTTTAGGCTTGAAACCCATGGCCGCTCACAAGTGCCCATCGGCTATTTGAATTATTTGGAGAGAAAAATGGATTTATCATTATCGAAAGAAAATCTGGACTTTCAGGCCGATGTGCGCGGCTGGTTGGAAGAAATTCTGCCCGAAGGCTCGCCCTATCGCGGCTTGAACTTGTTTACCCAAAATCGCGAAGACAGCGCATGGTGGCAGCAAAAGCTCAATGAGCGCGGTTGGGGCTGCGTAGGTTGGCCTGTCGAATACGGCGGCACCGGATGGGATGATGCGAAAAAGCAAATTTTCTCAGCCGAATGCGCCCGCGCCGAAGCGCCCATGCAATCGCCATTTGGTGAGACTATGGTTGGGCCAGTGATTTACACTTTTGGCACGGAGCAGCAAAAAGACCAGCATTTGGCTGGTATTCGCGACGGATCAGTGTTTTGGTGCCAAGGCTATTCAGAGCCAGGCTCGGGTTCAGATTTGGCCTCTCTGCGCACCAGTGCGATCCGCGACGGCGATGACTTTATCGTCAATGGACAAAAAATTTGGACAACTCAGGCGCATTTCGCCGACTGGATTTTCTGCCTCGTGCGCACCAGCACGGAAGGCAAGCCGCAAGAAGGTATTTCTTTCCTGCTGATTGATATGAAAACTCCGGGCGTTGAGGTCAAGCCGATTTACACCATTGATGGCGAGCACCATTTGAATGAGGTTTATTTCTCAGACGTGCGTGTGCCGGTCAGCAATCTGGTTGGGGAAGAGAATAAAGGTTGGACTTACGCCAAATTTCTTTTGATGAACGAACGCGTTGGTATTGCCGGCACAGGGCGCTTGCGTTCGGGCTTAGGCAATTTGATGGCCATTCACAATCACCTCAATGAAACCGCCGCGAGCAGCTATGACGGGGACGATGTTGCCCGCAAACATGCTGAATTATCTATCCGTTTGGATGCGTTGGAAGCACTGGAAGCACGCGCCTTAACAGCTGAAGAAGGCTCAGGCGAGTCGATGATTTTGCCATTGCCGTTGAAGCTATTGGGCACGCATTTGCAACAAGATGTGGCCGATTTGGGCGTTGAAATTCTTGGCTATTCAGCAATGCCGCGTACCGGCTATGGCTTTGGCGAAAATGATTCATCAAACGAACCAAATTATCGCGCCAAAGGCCCAGGTCTGACATCATTCATGCTGTCTGGCCGCGCCTCCACCATTTACGGCGGCTCGTCGGAAGTGCAGCGCGGTATTATGTCGAAATTTGTGCTCGGTCTATAGAGCGCTAACTGAACACGGCAAGGTGCTGCATGGAATCCATAATACGGCGGCCTTGCCGGTTCCAGATTTGAATCAATTGTGACGAGTAACCATCGCGGATAAAGCGTGTGGCTGAACGCACCAGCCACCAACCACCTTCTGTGCTGATGTCGTCGCTGAGCATATTGATATTCCAATTCATTGAGCTGAGCGCTTGAATTTGCGTGAGAGCGGCCAGCGCGGCAGGTGGCGCATCGCCTAGCACCATCAGCGGCAATAGACCGGTGCGGGCATGTTCATCTGTATGGCGTGTCCACAATAACATGTCGGGATTATCTGACCCTGAAAGCAAATCTGGGCCAGAGATTTTGCGCCGCTCAAAATTGGTTAAAAATGTTGGCGCCGGTGCCTGCGGCACAATTAATTCAGCGTCTTCGGGGCGGGTGTCGGGCAGATTAATCGGATAGTCCATGGTTTTTTCGATCGCTCGATTGACCCCAAAAGTGAAGTAACCATAAGTGCCAGCGCCCAGTTCGCTGTCGAGGCGCGCTTCAATGGTGACGTTGTTTTTGCCCTGCCGCAAAAGTTTATGGGTGACTTGCAGAGGCCCTGCGGCGGGGCCGATAAAATTAACCTGCATGGTGCGCAATGGCGGAAGGTCGGGGTAGTGATGTTGAATGGCGGCCAGCAATAGGGCGCTGGTCATGCCACCAAAGGCGGTGCGACCTTGCAACCAATTGCCCGGCAATTCGACGGCATAATTTGGTGCGGTGGCGTAAAACGTCTCTAATAACTCGGAATAGGTGCTCATTTTAAGATTACTTCTCTTGCTCAATGTCGCCTGCTTGGGTCAATAAACGCAGGCGTTCGGATTTACTTTTCTTCAATTCATATTCGCGCGCCATAGCCGCACCGCGGGTTTTGAAAGCCTCACTATGCACCAAACGCCACTGCCGTCCACGCGTTGACTTGGCGCCTTTTCCGTTATTATGGGCGGCCAGACGTTGCTGTAAATCAGTCGTCCAACCGACATAAGATTTAGCCGGTCCGGCGTCACAGCTTTGTAGCAGATAGACAAAACAGGGCTTGATGATTGGCGGTGCGATTGCGGCCTCACATGGTTGCGATAATCAATCAGAGTTTATAGTGCTTCGGCGATGATTTGTAACCCTACAAAGGCTTTCACAATAAGCTTTACAGCCATGGCTAAAGCAGCTAATCACGCAAATTCACTAGGGTTTTATGAGGTTGTCGATGTCCCATACAAACACCACGCATCTTCGAGATGAAAATTTGGCTCCGAAATCGCCGGCTTTGGCGCGCGCTGATGCACAATATGGCGTATCGCGCTGGGGTGATGGGCTGATCACAATTTTGGAAAATGGCCACATCGGCCTCCTGCACCCTAATCGTCCCGATGATGTGCCAACCGATTTGATGTCAGTGATTGAAAACCTTGATGCGCGTGGCATTGCTGCGCCGGTTTTGTTGCGCGTGTCAGATTTTATTTCATGGCGTATTGAGCAAATCAATGAAGCCTTCCGCGATGCCATTTCGGAACTTGATTATCGCGGCACTTATCAAGGTGTTTTTCCGGTTAAAGTGAACCAACAAGCGCAGGTGATTGAACGCATTGTGGCCGAGGGACGGCAATATGATTTCGGCCTTGAAGTTGGGTCAAAAGCTGAGTTGCTCATCGCCCTGTCGCATGACACGGGTGGCAAAGCGGCTTTGATCTGCAATGGTGTGAAAGACGAGGAATTTATTTGCCTCGCCCTGATGTCGCAACGGCTTGGGTTTAATACTTTTATCGTTTTGGAAAGCCCGCGCGAATTGGATTTAGTGCTCCGCGTGTCGCGCGAAATGGATATCCGCCCGCAGCTTGGCATCAGAATTAAACTAACCCATGAAGTGAGCGGCAATTGGTCGGCGTCCAGCGGTGACCGGTCAACATTTGGCATGACCATTGCGCAAGTGATGGATGTGATTGACCATTTGCGCACCGAAGGGTTTCTTGAATGTTTGGTGTTGCAGCACAGCCATTTGGGCAGTCAGGTGCCGAATATTATTGAAATTCGTATGGCGGCGCAGGAAGCCTGTCGGTTTTTCGTCGAATTGCGCAAAGAGGGCGCGCCCTTATCTTTTCTCGATCTGGGCGGCGGTCTCGGCATTGACTACACTGGCGAGCATCGCGCCACTGAAAACTCGACCAATTACACCTTGTCCGAATATTCCGTGAATATTGTTGAGACGGTGAAATATGCCATGGATAAAGCGGATATGGCGCATCCGATTATTATCACTGAAAGCGGCCGTGCCTGTGTCGCGCAATCGTCGATGCTGTTGTTCAATATTCTTGAAGCGACGCATTTTGATAGCGCGCTGCCGGTTGAAGCTGAAGACGGCGATCATACAGTTTTACAGTCTATGTTGGCGATTGAGGCCTATCTCACGGCTGAACGTGTGCACGAGTGCTGGAATGATTTGGTGTTTTACCGCAATGAAATGCGCGCCCTGTTGAAAAGCGGGCAGGCGAGCTTGCGCGAAACCGCCAAGGCTGAGCGCGTGCATCTTTATTTAATGAACCGGATCAAAGCGCTTTTGGCTGAAAATGACTCGATGAATGAAGAAATGGCCGAGGCCATGAAGCAGGCGGCTGATATTTATCACGGTAATTTTTCGCTGTTTCAAAGCCTGCCCGATGTTTGGGCGATTGACCAAATTCATCCGATTGCGCCGCTCCATAGATTGGAAGAAAAGCCAACCCGCCACGCAGTTTTGAGTGACATCACCTGCGATAGCGATGGCAAAATTGATAGTTTCGTGCTCGGCAACGGCCTATCAAAAACATTGCCGGTTCATGAGTTGAAAGAAGACGAAGACTATTATCTTGGCGTGTTTTTCGTCGGTGCCTATCAAGAGACCTTGGGTGATTTGCACAATCTATTCGGCGACACCAATGTGGTGACCATTGAATTGTGCCCCGATGGGTCATTTGAATTGATGCATGAGCAAGAAGGCGACACAATATCTGAGGTGCTGTCTTATGTGGAGTATGATCCGCGCCAAATGGTCGATGTGTTCAAGAAAACCGTTGAAAATGCTGTGAAAACTGGCCGTATTGCGGCGACCGAACGGCGCCAGATGATTTCTGCCTTTAAAGACAGTATTAACGGATATACTTATTTCGAAAAGTAAGAGGGTTAGCCATGGGTAATGTTTTGGTAATTGGTGCTGGTGGTGTCGGCTCAGTCGGCGTGCATAAAATGGCGATGCTGCCAGAGCGTTTTGAGAACATCACTCTGGCCAGTCGGACGCTCAAGAAATGCGATTTGATTGCCGATAGTGTCGATGCGCGTTTCGGCAAACGTATTCAAACGGCAGAAATTGACGCCGATGATAGCAAAGCTACAGCGGCTTTAATCGAAAAAACCCAACCTGATTTGGTGGTCAATCTGGCTTTGCCCTATCAGGATTTGGCGATTATGGACGCTTGTCTGATGGCTGGCGTCGATTATCTCGACACCGCTAATTATGAGCCGCGCGATGAGGCTAAATTCGAGTATCACTGGCAGTGGGATTACCAAGATCGTTTCGCCGAAGCAGGCTTAATGGCGCTTCTCGGCTCTGGTTTTGACCCCGGCGTCACCAATGTGTTTACCGCCTATATTCGCAAACATTTGATTAGCGATATGCGGACATTGGATATTCTCGATTGTAATGGCGGCGACCATGGTCAGGCTTTTGCCACCAATTTTAATCCTGAGATTAACATTCGCGAGGTTACCGCACCGGCGCGCCACTGGCACAATGGCGCTTGGGTTGAAACACCGGCTCTGTCGCATAAGCAAAGCTTCGATTTTCCTGAAGTTGGCGCGCGCAATATGTATTTGATGTATCACGAGGAGCTTGAGTCGCTATCGAAGAATTATCCCGAGCTGACCCGCGCGCGCTTTTGGATGACATTTGGCGATGCCTATCTAAAACATCTCGAAGTGCTGCAAAATATTGGCATGACGTCGATTGAGCCGGTTGTTTATGAGGGCCGCGAGATTGTGCCATTGCAATTTCTCAAAGCGGTTCTGCCAGACCCCGGTGATTTGGGCAAAACCACCCATGGCAAAACCTGCATCGGCAATATCGTAAGCGGCACGCAAGACGGCGCCGATCGCCACGTCTATCTGTATAATATTTGCGACCATGAGGCGTGTTTTGCCGAGGTTGGTAGCCAAGCGGTCAGCTATACCACCGGTGTGCCTGCGATGATTGGCGCGGCGCTGATGCTCGATGGCACATGGCGCCAGCCCGGCGTGTTCAACCTTGAGCAGCTTGACCCTGATCCCTTCATGAAAATGCTCAATGAAAATGGTTTGCCGTGGCAATATGTCGATCTCGACCGGCCGCTGGATTTCTAGCCATGATGGAGACGCAATCGACTGGGGCAGGCGGGTTCGCTGATTTTGATTTATCGCGCGTACCCAGCCCGTGTTTTGTCGTCGATGAGATTGCCCTTGAGCGCAATTTGAAAATTCTACAAAGCCTATCGCAAAGCACTGGGGTTGAGGTCTTGCTCGCTCTGAAAGCCTTTTCCATGTGGTCTTTGGCGCCCTTAATTAATCAATATTTGTCCGGAACCTGCGCGTCTGGCCTATGGGAGGCGCGTTTGGCGCGGGCCCATTATGCCGGTAAGTTAGCCAGCTTTGCGCCAGCTTTTCGACCCCAAGAAATCGACGAAATCGCCTCTCTATCCGATCATCTCGTGTTTAATTCAGTGGCTCAGATTGACCGCTTTGGCGCGGCCGCCAAAGCCGGCGGGGCCGATATTGGTTTGCGCTTAAACCCGCAACATTCGGAAGGCGAGATTGAAAAATACGACCCTTGTGCGGCCGGTTCGCGGCTTGGCCAACCGTTGACGCAATTGGCTGATACGCCGCTGGAAACGGTGTCGGGCTTTCACATGCATACGTTGTGCGAACAGGGGTTTGAGCCGTTATCCCGCACGGTCGCTGCCGTGCAACCGTTCTTGCAACAGCACAAGGGCAAGTTTTCTTGGTTGAATTTTGGCGGTGGTCATTTGGTCACCCGACCCGGCTATGACATTGACGGGCTCAGCCAGCTTTTGCGCCAAACCGGCGAAACCTATGGCGTGCAGACATATTTGGAACTTGGTACGTCAGTAGCGTTCGATGCGGGCATCCTCGTCGGTGAAGTCCTTGATGTGGTTGAAAATGACGGCCCGATTGCGATTTTGGATATTTCCGCCACCTGTCATATGCCGGACGTGATTGAGGCGCCTTATCGGCCTGCTCTTATGGGGGAAAGCACCAATGGCGCGCAAGTGAAATTAGGTGGCCCAAGCTGTCTGGCCGGCGATGTTATCGGTGACTATGGCTTTGCCACCATGCCGCAAGCCGGCGACCGCTTGGCGTTTCTCGACCAAGCGCATTACTCCATGGTGAAAACATCGACCTTCAACGGCATTGGCTTGCCGTCGATAGCGATTTGGAACAGTCAAACAGACGCACTGCGCATGGTTCGGCAATTTGACTATACTGATTTTGAAGGACGGTTATCGTGATGCAAGATCAGTTTCTCGGGGAAGAATTATCAGCCGACGAAAATAATAGGGAGACGGCGCAGTTTGAAGTCGTGCCCTGTGGCCTCGAAGCCACGGTGTCCTATGGCACTGGAGCGGCGCAGGGGCCAGCGGCGATTATTGCGGCGTCGCATCAATTGGAGCGTTTGGTTAATGGTCAAGAAACCTGCGCGCAGGGTATTTTCACCCATCCGCCAATAAACTGCCAGCAGCCGATTGAGACGGTCATGTCTGACTTGCGCCAGCTGACCAGCGCAATTGTTTCGCGCGGTCATGTGCCGGTGACTTTGGGCGGTGAGCATAGTTTGAGCTATGGCGCGGTCATGGGCGTGGTTGACGCACTCGCGGCGCCCGTCGGATTGGTGCACATTGATGCCCACGCTGATTTTCGTAATGCCTATCAAGGCCACAAACATTCGCACGCCAGTGTTATGCACTTATTGGCTGGCGAGGGGTTACCCATGGCCTCATTTGGCGTGCGTGCATTGGCGGCGGAAGAAGAAGCTGGTCGCCGTGCCCATGGGGTGATTTGCCACGACGGGCCGGATCTGGTTCGCGGGCAAATCTCAGCGGTCAATCTGCCGGAGGATTTCCCCGAAAATATCTACGTGACCTTCGATCTCGATGGCTTGGACCCATCGGTTCTGCCGGCCACTGGCACCCCTGTGCCCGGTGGACTCGGGTTTTATCAAGCACTGGATTTGGTGCAAAGCACCTTGGTTGGGCGTCGCTGTGTCGGCATTGATGTCGTCGAATTGGCGCCAATTGCCGGTCAGCCGGTCAGTGATTTCACCGCCGCGATGATTACCTATCAACTGATGCGCTTCTGCCAATAGGCTCTCTGGCTTATGAGAATGGCGCAAGTGCCTCCCGACAAGAGGGAGACTTTGCCAGGAGGCGTGCAATCGAAGGGTTGAAAGATTGCACGATGAAAGGCTAGGTAATATAAATTAACGGGGCGTTAAAAACCAAATGGCGCCAAGGGGGATTATGAAACTTACAAAACTTTTATCGACACTGGCTTTGAGTGCCAGTTTTAGTGTTGCCGCCATGGCTGCTGATGCGCCGGAAAACCGCGCCGTGCTATTTGGCGAAACGCATTTACACACTGCCTTGTCGTTTGACAGTTATATTTTCGCCAATCGCAATTCGCCCGATGACGCTTATCGCTATGCCCGTGGTGAGACCATCAAACATCCCGCTGGTTTTGATATGAAGCTCAATGACCCGCTAGATTTTCAGGCCGTCACCGATCACGCGATTTACCTTGGCATGTTGCCAGCCATGCACGACCCGCGCCAAGCCGCGTCTAAGCATGAATTGGCGCTGGCTATTCGCAAAGCCAAGACACCGGTTGAACGTCTGGCCGCCTTTCAAAACCTGTTTCCGCGTCTGAACAAAAGCGACACGCCGGATGACTTGGTTGATAATGAGGTCATGGCGTCGGCATGGGCGCATATTATTGAAAAGGCCAATGAATATAATGAACCGGGCAAATTCAGCACGCTGATTGCATATGAATACACCTCCGGGCCGGACAATCAAAACCTGCACAGAAATGTTTTCTTCCGCGGCGATAAAGCGCCAGCTTTGCCATTTAGCCGCATTATGTCGCCTAATCCGGAAGATTTGTGGGCGTGGATGGATGGTCTGCGCGCCAAAGGCGTCGACACCATTGCCGTGCCGCATAACTCCAATGGTTCCAATGGCTTAATGTTCAAAACCGAAAAATGGGACGGCACGCCAATGGATCAGGAATATGCTGCCACCCGCATGCGTAACGAGCCCTTGGTCGAAGTCACGCAAGTAAAAGGCGACAGCGAAACCCACCCCGCCTTGTCACCGAATGATGAATTTGCCGATTTCGAAACCATGCCGTACCGCATTGGCGTATGGGTTGATAGTGAAGTTGACGGCTCTTACGTTCGCCAGTCCTATTTGCGTGGTCTTGAACTGGCCGCCAAGGGCGCTGGCAATCCCTATAAATTTGGCCTGATTGGGGCCTCCGACACGCATGTGGCCGCTGGCGCTTTTGATGAGGATAATTACTGGTCAAAAGTCGGTGTGATTGATGCCTCGCCACGATTGCGCGGCTCCGTACCACTGAAAAAAGCCAATCCGGATGGCAGCAAATATAACGCCAATAATTTCCAAACATGGAGTGCCTCGGGCTTGGCAGCCGTGTGGGCTGATAGCAATACGCGTGGCGATATTTTCGACGCCATGCGCCGCAAAGAGACCTATGCCACCACCGGCCCGCGCATTAAATTACGCTTCTTCGCTTCGGAAAACTTCGACGCCAATATTCTGACAAGTGTCGATATGGTCAAAAAAGCCTATCAACAAGGTGTTTCAATGGGCGGTGATTTGTCGGTTGCGGCTGGCAAAGGGCCTGAGTTTCTTGTCTGGGCGATGCGCGATGCTCGTTCTTATGGTTTGCAACGCCTGCAAATCGTCAAAGGTTGGGTCGACAATCAGGGACGCGCGTATGAGAAAATTTTCGATGTTCAATGCGCTGGTGGTGTCGCGCCAAATGCGCAAAACCGCTGCCCTGACAATCAAGCCAAGGTTGATCTGACGACCTGCCAAGTCTCGGCGAACACATCGGCGGATGAGCTGAAAACTGTTTGGCGTGATCCGGAATATAAATCAGGTCAATCGGCGTTTTACTATGTCCGCGTGATGGAAAACCCAAGCTGCCGCTGGTCAAGCTGGGATGCCCTGCGGGCGGGTGTGCCGCCGCGTGAGGACATTGCCGCGACCTTACAAGAGCGCGCTTACTCTTCACCGATTTGGGTCAATTAAAAGACGTTAATCAGCCTTTGCGGGTGGCCAGATGGGCCATCAGCAGAAGCATAAAGCCAGCGACCAGAACGCAGACAATAACTGGCCCTGTCGCCAGCTCAAAATTCTCTGCCAATGGCAAGCCAATTAGCATGCAAACGCTGGCAATGGCACTGCCGCCAATGGCCATGGCTTCTGGCGAGCGGGCGAACAGCCGCGCCGTCGAGGCCGGTATGATCAGCAAGGATGTAATCAACAAAATACCGACCAGTTGGATAGAGGCGGCAACAACTACGCCCATAAGCACCATTAAGGCAAATTCATAACGCACAATATGCACGCCTTCGGCATGCGCCAAATCTTCACTGGTGGTCATCAAAATAAGCCCGGGCCAGAGCCGCATCAGCAAGCCCAGTGATAGGCCACTACCGGCAATCACCCAGACTGCCATATCTTGCGTCACAGCGTCGAGACTGCCGAGCAGGTAATCATGCACTTCAACATCGCCAGCCCCCAATAGGGTCATCGCTACCACACCTAAAGACAAAGCTGCATGGGCCAAAATACCGAGCAATGTATCGGTTGCCAGCACCCGTTTGGCGCGCAGCCAAATCAGCGACAGGGCAAAAATAATGGCAATCGCCATCATGCCAATCTGATCCGATACGCCAATCACCAGACCAATAGCCACACCGAGCAGGGCGCTATGGGCCAGACCGTCGCCAAAATAAGCCATCCGCCGCCATACGACGAAACAACCAAGCGGCCCGGCGACAAGGGCCAGTGCCAAAGTGGTCAGTAATATATGCGCGCTCATCAGCTTTCCTCGCTAGGCGACGAATGATGGTGGTCATGGTCGTGATCATGGGCGTGACTATGCGGGTAAACGGCCATTAATTTGGCCATATCATCGCCGAAAATTGAGATAAATTCAGGATCGCGGGCCACGCTTTCGGGGGCTCCTGAACAGCATATATGGCGAAACAGGCAAACCACTTTGCGGGTTGATGACATTACCAAATGCAAATCATGCGACACCATGAGAACCGATAATTTGCGGCTTTCATAAATCTCATCAATCATTGTGTAGAACTGCAATTGCCCGTTGACGTCGAGGTTTTGCGCTGGCTCATCCAATATCAGCAAATTTGGTTTGCCGGCCAAAGCCCGCGTAAGCAAGACCCGCTGCAATTCACCGCCAGACAAATCGGCCAGCGGGCTGTTCAGCAAATGGCTGACTTTCGTTTCTGTCGCCAAACTGTCCAACTGGGCACTGGTGACATCATTATTGACAGTGAGAAAACGCTGCACAGTCATTGGCAGGCTTGGATCAATGCTGACCCGCTGCGGAACATAGCCGATTTTCAGGCCTGACTGGTGGTGCACGGTGCCAGCATGCGGTGTTTCGAGTTTCAGCAAATGCCGCAAAAGAACGGTTTTGCCAGCCCCATTGGGGCCAATTAGCGTGATAAAGTCATGTTTGGCAATGTCCAGCGACACCGCGTCCAAAATGGTTTGCCCCTGTTTCACGACGCTCAGGTCGCGAATGGTAATAAGGTGATCGGTGGGGGAGACTTCTGCGGACATAACACAACCTTTTCGTGAGCTTCTTTTATGTCGCAAGAAAGCTTGCCAATCAAGGCGATTAAGAGGTTTTCATTTGATCCAGTGTGGCGGCCATTTTTTCCCACAGCATATTGACCGCTTGCAATGGACGCACCATGACTTTGAATTGGGTAATTTTCCCCTCATCGTTGAAGTCGATAATGTCCACACCATTGACATATTTTCCGTCAATTTCCGCCTCAAACTCCAGCACCATTCGGTGCGTGCCAATCAGTTCATTGACATAGCGAAACTTGGTATCGTGGAACACTTGTCCGGCTGATAGCAAATACGTCATGGTGATGTCGCGGCCCTTTTGCGGCGTAAACACAACCGGCGAGATAAAGCTGCAGTCTTCGTGCAACATGGCTTCAAGCGCTTCGGGGCTTGGCTTATCCATATAGGCGTGCCAGGCAGTGACTAATTTATTCTGCATGATAACCTCCTGATATCTAACCGTGCGGCGATAGAAAATACAATCTCTCGCCGGTTTAATGGCCCTTGTGGTGCATCATTTTGTGACCCATGGCATGGGCATGCGGTGTTACGCTTTGGCTGATTGTCTGGCCGTTATTGAAAGTGAACAGCAAACTGACTGGTGCTTTTTTGTCGCTGGTTTTCGGCTCGAACAACATCAAATGATAGCCACCCGGTTTCATCTCCAATGTCGCACCGGCGGCCACTAACAGCTCAGACACTTGCCGCATGCGCATCACCCCATCGACCTTGGTGTGCGTATGAAGTTCAATGCGACCGAAAGACGGGCTGCTGACCGCGGTCAGGCTCACCTCTTGGGCACCATGATTATTGAGCTTACCGTGCACCACCCCGGGGCGCGCGCCAATACCGTGTTTGAGGCTTAGATCAGAAACCATCATTTGCGCATGAGCGACATGTGTTGACAGCAAGACAGCCAAGGCTACCGCCAGAAAATGTTTTGTCATCATTCTACCTATAGGTTATTCGGCAGCGCGGTTTGGGGTTGGCGACACCTCATAATCTTCCAGATTAATTTTTTGCGTCGCATCCTTATAAATATAAGTGAAGTCGGGCCAGTTATTGGTCACTTTGCCTGCTTCATTTTTATACCAACTATCGCACTCTTTTTCCCACACTGACGTTGCCAGACGGGCTTTCAGATAATCGGCAAATTCGACCATTTTATTGGCTTTGAGATCGAGGGTTTTGAGATTTAGTTTGGCCATGTTTTTAACCGCACTAATGACATAATTAACCTGACATTCGATCATGAAAATAATTGAGTTGTGGCCAAGGTTGGTGTTGGGCCCATATAGCATGAACAGATTTGGGAAATTTGGCATGGTGATGCCGAGATAGGCTTCAGCGCCGTCTTTCCAGACCTTATTCAGATCGGTTTTCTGTTTGCCGGTGATATGCATTGGCGCCAAAAAGTCCGTTGACGCAAAGCCCGTGCCATAAATAATCACGTCATATTGATGGTTGCCCCCATCAACCGTATCAATGCCGGTTTCGGTGATTTGCTGAATGCCGGCAGTTTCAACCGTTACATTATCGCGGTGCAGGGCAGGGTAATAATCATCTGAAATCACCACACGCTTGCAGCCAACCGGATAATCTGGTTTCAAAATTTCACGCAAATGCGGATCGGTCACTTGCTCGTTGAAATGCTCTTCCACTTGATCGGTCAGCGTGCTGGAAAAATTCAGGGCTTTGATTAAAAAGCGGGTTTTCTTCAGCTCGTTAAAAGCGGTGAAATTGCTTTCCAGCGACCAATAAATGAGCCCGCGCATGAATTTGCGATAGCCGGGAATATATTTGAACATGGCTTTTTGCAGTGCTGAATAAGGCTCGTCATTGCGCGGCACCACATGGCATGGCGAGCGCTGGAAAACCGTCAAATGGCCAGCCACTTTGGCGACTTCAGGGATAAATTGCGCGGCTGATGGGCCATTGCCGATCACTGCCACGCGCTTGCCCTCAAGTGACACATCATGTTGCCATTCGGCAGAATGGAAAATCGGTCCTTTGAAGTCTGTTTGCCCCTTGATTTCTGGCACTTTCGGACGGTTCAATTGTCCCAAGGCGGTGACCACGACATCGGTTTCTAGGGTTTTCCCTGATTTGGTGTGCAATTTCCATTTCTGGCTGGTTTCATCAAATTCAGCGGTATCGATTTCGGTGTTAAACCGCGTTTTGTCGCGTAATTTATATTTTTCAACCAAGCTGCTGAGATAGCCATAGATCTCACTTTGCGGCGGAAATGTTCGCGACCAGTCAGAGCGACCTTCAAAAGAAAATGAATAAAAATGTGATGGCACGTCGCAGGCGCAACCAGGATAAGTATTGTCGCGCCATGTGCCGCCAATATCACCCGCCTTTTCGACGATTTCGAAATTTGTTAGGCCTGCATTATGTAATTGCATGGCCATGCACAGGCCACCGACGCCGCTACCGATAACGGTAACATGCGGCAAATTTCCATTAGACTTTGTCATTGCACTCTCCCTTTGCATCTTATCTTAGAAAAATAAGCTGTGCTCGCAAGCTTATAGTTGGGCGGCTATGAAAAAATTTTGCTTTTGCGACAATCCGCCCTTGTTCTCGACGCATGAATGTCATTAAACTTTAACCTAAGGTAGTGGAGGAGAGTAAAATGGCACATCCATCTTTTAATCGTAAGCAGGCGACGACAATTAATGTCGTTGCGCTTGGCATAATTTCGTTAATGGTTCTGATTGGCCTGTCGCCGTCAGAGCAAACATCATCAAGCCAAGCGCCCGAAACCGGTGCCACGGCGAGTGAGACATTGGGTCAAATCGACACCACACGCATTGTAAATGCAGATGCCGCGCCGGGCGATTGGTTGGCTTATGGTCGCGACTATCGCGAACAGCGTTTTTCGCCCCTGACGCAAATCAATAAAGACAGTATTGATGAGCTGGAACTGGCTTGGTCGTTTGACATGTTGACCACGCGCGGTCTTGAGGCATCGCCAATTGTCGCTGACGGGGTGATGTATATGACCGGCTCATGGAGCGTGGTTTATGCGGTTGATGCTAAAACCGGTGAAGAGCTGTGGTCTTATGACCCAGAAGTGCCCGGCGATTGGGCCCGCAAAGCCTGTTGTGACGTCGTTAATCGCGGCGTTGCCGTCTATGATGGTGCGGTTTATGTCGCCAGCCTTGATGGTTATTTGATTGCTTTGAATGCCCAAACCGGTGATGTGATTTGGCGCAAAAATACGATTATTGATCGCTCACGCGCTTATACAATTACCGGCGCGCCGCGTGTTGCCAATGGTCGCGTGTTCATCGGCAATGGCGGCGGTGAATATGGTGTGCGTGGTTATGTGACCGCCTATGACGCCAAAACTGGCGAGCAAGACTGGCGCTTCTATACCGTGCCGGGTGATCCATCCAAACCATTTGAGCATCCTGAAATGGAAGAAGCTGCCGCCACTTGGAAAGGTGGCGAGTGGTGGAAAATCGGCGGTGGTGGCACCGTTTGGAATTCTATCGTCTATGACCCAGATACGGATACGGTGTTTTTAGGCGTCGGCAATGGCTCGCCTTGGACACGTTCAATTCGCTCTCCGGGCGGTGGTGATAATTTATTCTTATCCTCTATTGTGGCGCTTGATCCCAATACGGGCCGTAAGAAATGGCATTATCAAACAACCCCGGGCGACACATGGGACTACACAGCCGTACAAGACATGATGTTGGCCGATATGGAAATCGACGGCAAACAGCGCAAAGTGATTATGCAAGCCCCGAAAAATGGCTTCTTCTATGTGCTGGATCGCGCCACGGGTGAATTATTGCGCGCCAATCCATATGTCGCGGTAAACTGGGCCAGTCATATTGATATGGCTACTGGCCGTCCGGTGGAAGTCGCTGAACGCGATTGGAACAGTGGCAAAAAGTCAGCCTGGATTTTGCCTGGCCCGCTCGGTGGTCACAATTGGCAGGCCATGTCGTTTAACCCAGACACTGGTCTGGTTTATATTCCGGCCATGGAAAGCCCGCTGGTCTATGACGTTGATCATGATTTCAAAGCCACGGGTCGTTATAAATATATTGAAGGTGGCTGGAACACCGGTATTGAATTTGGCCGGTTGCTCGAAATCATGGGCGATCATCCGGATATGCCACCAGCCAAGGGCTATATCACGGCTTTTGACCCGCTGACTGGTAAAACCCATTGGGTCAAAGAACACGGCACCCATTGGAATGGTGGCACGCTATCAACGGCGGCTGGCCTTGTTTTCCAAGGCAATGGCGATGGCTTCATTGTTGCCTATGACGCCACAACCGGTGCTGAAGTCTGGAAAGTGAATACATACACCAGCATTATTGCGCCGCCGGTCACCTATATGGTTGATGGCGAGCAATATATTGCCATCCAAGTTGGTTCTGGTGGTGCCGCTGGCCTCACTGAGGGTGATGCGGCAACGCCGGCCTCTGCCCAATATGGTAACTTCGGACGCCTTGTTGCCTTTAAGCTGAATGGTGGTTTGTCGATTGAGGAGCCAGAGACTTGGGCACGGGAAATTCCTGAGCCACCGGTGATCAATGCCTCAGCCGAGCAAATTGACCGCGGTATGGAAAAATACAGTGAAGTCTGCGCCTTCTGCCACGGCATTGCTGCTTACGGCGGGGCAGTGGTACCAGATCTGCGCAAAATGAGCCCGCAAACTCACCGCATGTTCAAAGAGATCGTGCTTGAGGGTCTGTTAGTAGATCGCGGCATGTCAAACTTCTCTGACCGTTTTAACGAGCAAGATGTTGAAGATGTTTACGCCTTCATCAATGCCCGTGCTTGGCAAGATTATACCCTGCAAGAAGACGCTAAAAAAGCGGCGAAGGGCGACAAGACAAGTGCTCTTACGGATAGTGAGCCAGCGGCGCGCTAATTGGCAGACTTTGGCGGCAAGCTCGGTGATGGCAATTCTCTGAATTCCAGTTTGAGCCGGTCTTTATCGCCTTCAGAATCGGGACGGCTTTTTTCGCCGTCCCTTTTTTGTGACTGTTGCTCTTCGTCTGGATTGGCTGCCTTATAACTCAAATTACCTTCCAAAGGCTTGCCATTATCGACCTCGTTCAGTGCCTCATCAACTTGCTCGGCCAATTCTGGCGAAAACGGCAATTGATAAAGCCGGGGGCGAGACATCAGCGCGCCATGTTCTGATAAGGGTTGCGCCAGAATATAAATCGCGCCCTCGGTTTTTTGCGCCTTATCCGGCTCTTCAACCACCGCCCAGTGCAGTTTGAACGGATTGGGCGGGGTTTGGGCAATAGCCCAGCCACGCAATTCCTGCGTGCCCTCATAGGCGGCAAAATATAGCAAAGTCACCAAGCCAATGGCGGCCAGCTTAATTTCCTGACGCCAAGATGAGTTGAGATTGAGGTTAAGCAGCAAGGCTGCCAATAGCGCATAGGCGACGCCCAGCATCAGAGGAATGGTCATTGGCCACCTGCCTTTTGTTGCGCGACCGGATTGGCGCGGATGAGCAATTTATTGCGCCGCGCCATTTCCACCACATTGCCAGCCGCATCGAGACGAAAACGGATGGCGGTTTGTTCGTCACCGGCGCCGGTGAGTGTGTTGCTGCCAGCGTAAATCAGCGTCACTTGTGGGTTGAGTTTTTCAACCTTCACCTTGACCTCCACCGGACGGGCGGTGGGCGCCTTATAGTGCAATAGGTTAACCACATACTCGCCGGCCGCAATGCCACGCAGCGTCACAATTTCCTGGTTCAGCGGATTGTCAATGCGTTGACCATTGACGGTAATATTATCACCAAGCGCGCCGCGGTCGTCGCGGTCTAGGTGCATGAGCCCAGATTCGCGCGTGTCAAACCAAACGAGATTGCCTTCGCCATCCTCAACAATCAGATCGACATCATCGGTGTGCCCATCTGGCCATTGGGCGGTAATCATAAATTCGGCTTTGGGTGAAATTTTGCCATCAGGAATTTGCGGCCGAATAAGAATAAAGGCGACAAAAAACATGAAGGCAAAACCAAGCAACGCATTGAACAAAATATCGGTAAAAGCGTTTTGGTCTTCGGCCGGTGGTTGCAGGCGGCGTCCGATCATAGCGCTTCTTGCTCACTCATCCGCAGAAGGAGGTGTTGCATGGAATCGGCCAGAAACTGAAATTGCAGGCGCAGCAATAAATTACAAACCAGACCGGTTAGTGTGGTGTAAAGCGCCACCGCCATACCGCCACTCATTTGGCCGAGGGCTGTTTGCAGACTGGCTGGTTCAAAACTTTGCATGCTGGCGATCGGGGCTAGCATTAAAATAAAGCCGATAATCGTCCCCAAAAGGCCGAGTTTGAGCACCGCATCGGCGGCAAACCAGCCATGGTTCAGCCACCGGGCTAAAATGGTTTCAGTGATGTCGATGGATTGGCCATGCCAATCGCCAAGGTCGCGGTTTTTTCTTTGCATCCAAAGCAGCAGGTGCAGCCAGCGCGCGCTCATGACCAGCCAAATACCAATAATGCCCCAAGAAATGCGGCTATTGTCACCCTCCAGTAACAGCGCCACAAGGCCACGCTCATATAAAAGATAGATACCAAATACGATGAGACCTAATAAAATAAGCCCCTGCATGAATGATTTATTGGCGTTCAAATGCGTTTCGACCACGATAACTCCCCCCGCGAAAACTGGCGCCAGTTTAAGCAAGCCAAGCGAGAGTGTCGACCCCAAGAGCCGTAAATTAACCGCTCTCCGGTCTGCCAAATTGCTTGCAAAGAAAGCCATTTAATGGTGCTCTCTTGGCAGGGAGTTGGATAAAATGAGTTCTGTTTCGGCAACAAATACAGTCGCGCCGAGCGCGGCCGTGAAGTTAAGAACAATGGTTCTCTATGCTCTGCCGCCTATTGGCGCCGGCTATATGTTCTGCATTGTGTCGCTCTATGTCATGAAATTTTCCACCGATGTGTTGCTTATTGCGCCAGCTATTATGGGGCTTATTTTCGGCATTTCACGGTTTTGGGATGCGGTTTCTGATCCGCTGGTTGGCTATTTATCAGACAAAACCAATTCGCGCTGGGGACGGCGACGCCCATGGCTGTTTTGGAGTGTCATACCGGTTTTTGTAAGTTTCTGGATGGTCACCGCGCCACCAGAGAGCCTATCGGGTTCGCTATTGGCCTTGTGGATGGGCGCTGGGGTCATTTTATTTTACTCGGCCCAGACCATGTTCATCGTGCCGCATATGTCGCTGGGTGCTGAGCTGAGCGATGATTATCATGAGCGCAATAAGATTTTCGGCGCGCGACATGCGGGCTGGATATTGGGTTATATCAGCGCTTTGGGAACCATGTATTTGCTGATTAAAGCCGAGCAAGCTGGCCCCGAACACGTGCGCGCTTTAGCCAGCACACAATCGATTTATGCCGGTATTTTTAGCGCCATTCTGCTTTTGGCCTGTGTCTATGGCATTCGTGAGCGTTCTGAATTTGCTGGGCGCGGGGCCGAAAAACCTTGGGCGGCAGCTAAAGACATCTGGCAAAACTCGCATGCGCGCCTCCTGCTAATCGTCATCTTCATCGAGAATTTGGGTGGCGCGGTGATTACTATTTTGACCTTGTATAACGCCCAATATGTGTTGAAAGCGCCAACCATGGCGCCAGTGTTTATTCTCGCCTATATGGTCTGGTCGCTCATTCTCGTGCCCATTTGGATGCCTCTGGCCCGCCGGGTTGGCAAGAAAAAATTGTGGATCTACTCCATGGTCGTCACCGGCTTTGCCTTTGGCGGCATGTTCTTCTTGAATGAAGGCGATGAATTGATTTTGATTGTGCTGGCCTCTATTGCCGGTGCTGCAGGTGGGTGCGGTGGCACCATTAACCCGTCGATTAAATCCGACGTTATTGACTATGATGAATATCAGACCGGCGAACGCAAAGAGGGCGCGTATTTTGCGGCTTGGTATTTTGTCACCAAATCAGCCTATGGGGTTATGCTAACCGTCACCGGTTTTGCCCTTGGCATTGTTGGTTTTATGCCCAATGTCGAGCAAACCGAGGGGGTTATTTTAATGATGAAATTCCTTTACGGCGGCATACCGTTCATTTTCTATCTGGCGGGCGCCGTGTTGTTGATGCGTTTTGCGTTTAATGAAAAAGAACACCGCGAGATCGTCGCTCAGCTGGAAGCGCGTGGGCGATAAGGCCAATATTTTCTGAGCTTGCTAAACTTGCTAAACGCTTGTTACTGTTACGGGTCTATAACGGGAGAGACACGATGATGAAATTTACGCATTTGGGGTTGGCTGTTGCGCTTGCCTTGACCACAATTCATGGCGCGCAGGCTGCTGACGCCTCGCTTTTGGGAAGCAAGCTCACGCCACTTGGTTCTGATCCGTCAGCCTCTAGCGATGGCACGATTCCAGCATGGACGGGGGGCATCACATCGCCACCGGCAGGCTATGTGAAAGGTGAAGACCACATTGACCCTTATGCCGATGATAAAGTTCTTTTCTCCATCACCGCTGAAAATCTAGCGAAACATAAGCATCGTTTGAGCACTGGCCAGCAAGCCATGTTTGCGCGTCATCCGCAAAGCTATCGCATGGATATTTACCCGACCCGGCGCAGTTGTTCCTTGCCGGAAGCGGTCTATGAGGCGACCAAAGAAAACGCCAAAAACGCGCAATTGCTCAATGATGGCAATAATATTGGTGGCGCCCGTATTGGCGTGCCTTTCCCAATTCCGCAATCAGCGGTTGAGATTTATTGGAACCATAATTTCCACTGGCACGGCTATCGTTATCACGCCAAAACATCGGGCGCCGGCGTTGAGCCAAACGGCTCGATTAACCGCATTGTGCGTGAAGACTGGCGCTATAATTTTTACGCTGATCCGAACATGTCTCTCGATGAGCTGGAAAATCGCCAGTATGATTGGATGGGCATATGGACGTCACCGCCGCGCTTTAACGGGGCTGGTTTTTCGATGACCAATACCATTGACCAAACAGTGCAGCCGCGTGAGGGTTCAATGTTCCGCCCTGACTTGCGCAAAATTGTGCGCGCCACACCGTCTGCCGCCACTTATGATGGGCCGTTGAGCACGTCGGCAGGTTTGCGTCAGAATGACAATATGTTCTTGTTCAGCGGCGCGCCGGATCGTTATCAGTGGAAAATCGTCGGCCAGCGTGAAATCTATGTGCCGTATAACGCTTATAAAGCGTCATCAACCGCCAATGAGCCGGCAGATTTAATGACGCCCAATCATTTGAATCCGGATTTTCTGCGCTATGAATTGCATCGCGTCTGGGAGATTGAAGCTACTGGCAAGCCGGGCATCAACATGACCTATAGCCGCCGCACATTCTATGTCGACGAGGACAGCTGGATTTTCCTTGAAGCCGATTTATACGATGATGAGGGGGAGCTCACCCGTGTTCAGCACGCTTTCATCAAGAACTACTATGAAGCGCCGGCTTGTGTGCTCGAATTTGACGTGATGTATGATTTGGCCAGTGGCCGATACAATGTTGATCACATTAAAAACGAATATGGGCCAGCCGATTTGGATTATGATTTGCGCCAACGCGACTTTGGTTCAAGCGCCCTGAAACGCAGAATTGGACGCTAGTGTCTGAGTCATCTGCTCCCAATCTGCCGCTTGATATTGCCACCGTTAAGGGGTTTCTAGACCCGCTTGAGGGCGTGGCGCTTTATCAGGCGGCGATGGATATGTCGCCGCTTGGCCTGTGCGTCGAAATTGGCAGTTATTGCGGAAAATCAACGGTTTACCTCGGTGCAGCCTGCCAAAAAACCGGCGGCACACTGGTCGCTATTGACCATCACCGTGGCTCAGAGGAAAATCAGCCGGGCGAGGAATATTTTGACCCTGACCTCGACGACGGCGTTGGTGGCATGTCATCCCTGACCCTGTTCCGCGACACCATAAAGCGGGCCGGTCTGGAAGATACGGTGGTGCCGGTTCTGGCGTCTTCGGCCATGGCCGCCAAAATCATCACCTCGGATTTAGCCTTTGTGTTCATTGATGGCGGCCATTCTTTACCGGCGGCCATGGCTGATTATCGCAATTGGGGCGTGCGGGTGATGCAGGGTGTCTATTGGCCATCCATGACGTCTTTCCCAACCCCGCCGACGGCGGACGCCCACCGCATGACATCTATAAACTGGCGTTGCATTCAGGCTTATTTACCGACGTCGCGGCGGTGAAATCACTACGGATTTTACGCCGTCTCTAATCGCGTTGGCTGAGCACGCCATGCGCCGGGGTGATTTGGTGCACGCTGTCGAAAGCCAGAATAACCGCGCCCGCCGTCCATGCTGGGCGTTCGACCGGCCAAAAAACCTGCTGTTCAATTTGCATGCCCATCCAATAGGCGCCGGTGTCGTCACGGAATTGATCTAGCCAGCCGAGTATGGTTCGGGCTTTTTCCTGCGCCCCCTGGCTGACCAGAGCCATGACCAATTCGGCGGTTTCCGCCACCGTCACCCAAGGCTCATCAGCGACACAGCGGCAGCCAAAGCCGTCAATAATGAATTTGTCCCAACCCGCCTGAAGCCGCGCCGCGCCTTGTTCAAGGCTCAAGGCGCCGCTAAGAACGGGATAATACCAATCCATGGAATAGCGGTCTTTGGCTTCCCATGTGCGGTCATAACGTTCCGGCTTATGGGCCAGTGCCTCAGCCAATTTGCTCTGGGCTTGCCGCCAATCCGATCGGTCTTTCGACAGCGCGTCGGCTAATTTCACGGCGCAGCTCAGGCTTTTGTGAATTGAACTATTGCCGGTGACCAGCGCATCTTCCTCCGGCGTTCCGGCATCGCGCGCCGTCCACCGAATGTCGCCTTGCGGATATTGTAGGGCGATTACAAAGTCAATCGCCGCTTCCACCATCGGCCAATTCGCGTGCGCATAATCAAGGTCTTGATGCAGGCATAAATGGTGCCAAATGGCGGTCGCGCAATAGGCGATGAAATTAGTGTCCCGAATTTGATGGCCGGTATCCATGCCCTTATTGGTGAACTGGTGCAAGTCTTCATCAATCGGCACGGCACTGCCCAATTGCCCCCACCATGAGCCGTCTTCGAGCTGGCTATTGCGCAAATAGGCAATGGCTTTTTCGGCCTCGGCCCGTGCTCCGATGGCATTTAACCCCATCGCCGCTTCCAAATGATTCCACGGGTCGATGACGCCGTTTTTGAACCATGGAATAGAGCCGTCGGCGTTTTGCAGGCTCAAAATCGTCGCATACGCGCCGTCGAAATAGCCGTCGAAATGGCGATTGAGGCTCATGCTTGCGGGTCCGGTTTGGTGAAATAAAGCACCACGCTTTTGCCCATTAGTCGGTCGGCTAATTTAGAGACAAGACGCAGGATAGGCGGGTTTTTCATAATCTCGATTTCCAGCAATTTCTTGTAGCCACGCACAAAAATATTGCGCTCATTGGTCACCCCAACGGCACAGCGCAGCCACCAGTAGGGGCTATGCAGGCCATGGCTTAAATGGCGTCGTTCAAAGTGAAAGCCCAATCCCTCAAAATCGGCACGCAAAGCGGCGGCATCAAAAATCCGCACATGGCCGCCCGGCGTGTTGTGATAATCATCGGATAACAGCCAGCAAATTCTTTCCGGCCAGCGATGCGGCACCGATATGCCAATCCGTCCGCCCGGTTTGGTGATACGCCAAATCTCGCTCAGGGCGCCTTGATAATCGGGAATATGTTCCAACACTTCTGAGCAAATCAGACGATCAAACTGCTGGTCTTTGAAAGGCAAGTGAAGCGCATCGCCGACCATTAGATCATAGCGCCGCGCATGGCCAGTCTGTGGTTCCAAATCAGGGTGGGCCAGAAACCCCTGCCGCGCGACGCAAATATCGTCGAAGCCCAAATCCAGCCCAACGGCTTGGCAGCGCGCGTGAAAATAAGCCGCATGTGTATGGCGGCCATGCCCACATCCCAAATCAAGAAACTGGTGGCCGTCTTGTAGCTGTAAATAATCGAGATTAATGGTCTGCATGGTGACGGGCTGATGCGTGGAATTTTTCAATGGTGGCGCGATACATGTCGACCACTTCGCGGGCGCAACGCTCCCATTTGAACTTGTCCAAAATGTGCTGACGTGCTGTTTTTGACATCGCCTCGCGCCGCTCAGGGTCGCGCAATAGGCTGTCTATGGCCTCGGCCAAAGCCGGCGGATTAGAATGCGGCACCACAATACCGGCATCGCCAACTACTTCCGGCAATGAGCCGCCATCGGTCGACACCAAGGGCACGCCGCAAGACAGCGCTTCACCAGCCGGAAAGCCGAAGCCCTCATAGACGGACGGCGAAATGGCAATGGTTGCTTCGGCATAGAGATCGCAAATATCCTGCCCTGATAAATTGGAAACAAAACGCACGCGGTCGCGAATACCGAGCTTATCGAGCTCTTGCATGGTTTGCCCCTCGCGTAAGCGACCAACAACGAGCAACTCCAAATCTGGATGATCTTGTAAAAGGCTGTGATAGGCGCGGATGAGATAAATTAACCCCTTCAGCGGCACATCGGCACTGGCCGTTACCATCAGCCGATTGGTTCGTCGTTTAATATGCGGCTGTGGCTGGAATAATTCATGGTCAATGCCGTGGTGAATGCGCGTCATGCGCTGTTTCGGCACTTTGAAGTCGCGTTCGACGTCGCGCATGGTGCTATCGGACACAACAATCAATGGATCAAGCTGGCGCGCCACTTTGATTTGCATGTTCAAAAACGAATACCAGCGCCATTTCAAAAATTTCATCAATGGCCACTTGGCATGGGCAATATCAATGCGCTTATCCATGGTGATTGGGTGGTGAATGGTGCCGACAACTGGCAACCCCATATCGCGCACTTCCAACATGCCGTAACAAAGCGTCTGATTGTCATGCATAATGTCGTAATCGTTGATTTTATCGCGCATATAGTCGGCCATACGCACGCCAAAGGTATAAGGCTCAGGGAAACCGCCCCAATTATGGCTCCACCATTCAAACCGATCGGTTTTATTGCTCAAAATCTCACCATTGAGGCAAGCAATTGGATTGGGTCGTGCATACATATCCAGCGACGGCAGTTTTATCAGGCCAACGCGCGGGTCGAGGTCAGGATAGGGCGGGCCGGAGATGACGTCCACATGGTGGCCCAAATCGACCAATGCCTTGGAAATCAGGCGCATATAAATGCCTTGCCCACCGGTGTGGGGGTCAGAGCGATAGCTTGGCAAAAGAATGCGCAAAGGCGCGTCATTTTTTATCGCGTCAAGACGTGCAATTTGCGTCAGGCCTTTAATATTCTCAGTTTTATTCATCGTGGCCCGTACTCTTGCTAACAATCGCGCGACTATAAGCTGAGGCAAGGCGCGGCTCAAGCCTTGATGAGGTTTTTTTAAGCAAATCGTCGGCTCAGCCAGTCGACCATCAGATGGGCCAATTCTTCGGGCTTTTCACTTTGTGTCCAATGGCCACAATCTTTAATCAAATGGGTTTCCAAATCGGCCACATATTTTGCCATGCCCTCGGCCATAGAAGGGGGCAGGGCGGCATCATGCTCGGCGCAAATCATCAAACTTGGCACGCTCACTTTTTGTTCAAAATCGGCGCTTAATTCCCAATTGCGGGTAAAATTACGATACCAATTAATGCCGCCACCAAAACCAGAACGCTCAAACCCTTGCTGATAGATGGCAAAATCGGCCTCATTCAGCAGCATGTGCCCAGGCCATGAGCTTTCATCGCGCTTGAGAATTTTCAATAATTCGAAATTGTCCCACTCTTTGAGATTGGGCGGGTTACGCATTTCGCTATTGATAAAACCACCCTTGCGATAAAAGCAGCGCAGGGTATGCGCCACATCGGCATCCAATTGCGCTTCGGCCATGCCAAATTCTTGAAACGCGCAAATGTAAAAATCATCGCCTTTGACGCCGCGAAAAGCTGCAATCGGGTCTGACGACAAACGCGGAATAAACGGCGTGTTGACGCCGATTAATCCGGCAAGTCGGTCGGGTTGATAAAATGGCAACTGCCAGGTAACAAGCCCACCAAAGTCATGGCCGACATAAATTGCTTGTTCAATATCCAGTGCATCAAGCAAATGTGCCAAATCGGCGCATAAATGCGGCATATCATAAAGCTGCGCACTGGCGGCATCATGGTTATCGCTCAAAGCGCGGCCAGTAAAACCATAGCCGCGTTGTTCGGGCACAATCACATGAAACCCCGCTTCGACGAGGGGGCCGACAATATGGCGCCAGCTAAAGGCCAGTTCAGGAAACCCGTGACACAGCACCACAGAAGGACGATGGGGGGTCGGCTCGCCGGCCTGAAAAACTGCCATGCGCAGATCGGGTAAATCGAGATAGTCTGGTGCGTGCCAGTCAATATATGTGTTCATGATTGCTTCTATCCCCAAAGTTCAGTTGCTGGCGGGTGCATGGCGGCGCTCCTAAAAACATGGCCATGCGGGCGGTCTTGTTGCAGCCATAAAGGCCCGTCAAGGTCAATTAAATCAGCGTTTTGCGCCAATAAAAAGGCTGGTGCCATGGCTAATGAGGTGGCGACCATACAGCCGACCATGATTTTCAGGCCCTTATCGCGGGCGGCATTTTGCATGGCGAGGGCTTCGGTCAGCCCGCCTGCTTTATCCAGCTTAATATTAACCCATTGATAGGCCGGATTGAGCTGGGCAATATCGCTGCTGTCGTGCACGCTTTCATCGGCGCAAAACGGCAGGGCAATGTCGCTCAGCCCGTTCTCGTCTTGGCTGGCCACGGGTTGTTCGAAAAACATCACACCAAAGCGTGCCAAAGGCTCTTGATAGCGTGCCAGCTCTTCTATCTTCCACCCCTCATTGGCATCAACAATAAACTGCGCATCAGGCCGCGCCTGACAAATCTCGTGAAGCCGCGCAATGTCGGCCAGTAGACCATCGGTGCTACCAAGTTTGATTTTCAACAAAGAAAAATCCCGCGCTGCTGCCGCTTGCTCGGCCATTTTGTCGGCCCCATTGAGCGAGATCGTAAAGGCGGTTTGCACAATCTGCGGGGCCGATAGATCAGCGATTTGCCAAACCGGCCGATTTTCCAATTTGGCTTGCAAATCCCATAGCGCGCAATCAATTGCACAACGCGCCGCGCCGGGTAATAGGGCATCGGCCAATTGCGCGCGCGTTAGACCGTCTTCAAGGGCGGGGCGTAGCGCCTCAATGGCTGCTGAGACGGTTTCAATGCTCTCGCCATAGCGCCCATAGGGCACAGATTCACCGCGCCCAATTTGGCCATTTTCAGCAATCTCGACGCATATAACCTCAGCCGAGGTTTTGCTGCCACGGGCAATGGTGAACTGCTGGCGCAACGGCCAGCTTTCGGCCCGAATGGAAATATTGCGTTGAATTGTCATCTGATGCTTCACCCTATTGTTGCCCTATAACACGCTGAACAAGCCTTGCTCTCAAGCAAAAATTGCTTATATTCATCGAATAATTTTGAAGGAGGCCACGATGGCAAAAGTAACCTACGTAGAACATAATGGAACAGAACATAGCCATGAGGCCGAAAATGGCATGACCTTGATGGAAGTGGCTGTCAAAAACTCCGTACCGGGTATCGATGCTGATTGTGGCGGTGCGTGCGCCTGCGCGACATGTCATGTTTACGTGCGCGAAGACTGGTTAGAAAAAACCGGCAATCGCGAGGAAATGGAAGAAGATATGCTGGATTTCGCATTTGACGTGCGTGACAACAGCCGCCTGTCTTGCCAAATCAAAATCTCAGACGATGTTGATGGTCTGGTTGTCGACATTCCTGAGAAGCAATTCTAACGGTCGTCGAAAATACGATATTCATAGGCGATTGAGCTTTCAATAAGCTGGCGCCAGACGGGCTCTGCAATTTCGGTTGCGAGCCCTTCTTTTTGGGCGGTCTGCAAGACTAAGTTTATCACTTCTTCAATCCGCGCTTCATCGCGAATATGATGGCGTTCCGGCTTGGCGTGACCAGCTTGGGCAATGAGTTTTTGACGGGCCGCCAAGAGTTTGACCAGTTCAACATCAAGGGCATCGATCTGTTGCCGGATGGCGGTCATTTCTTCGCAAGGGACAGGCGCGCGCTGGTTCATGGGAGTTCTCGATTTCATAACTATTTCGTCTGAGTACTGGACATAGCGGAAACTTGACCTAATATCCAGTGCGTCAAAAAAACGCTTGTCTGTTCTGGGGCGAGGGTCTATTAAACAGTCCATAAGCGTTAAATGATTATTTGCACACAAAAAATGTGTAATTTATGATTGAAATCTAAAGGAGCGCCCGATGTCGGAAGCCACAATTAACACTGATGTAGTCATTATTGGCGCCGGGCCGGTTGGCCTGTTTGCTGTGTTTGAGCTTGGTTTGCTGGACATGAAAGCGCATCTGATTGATATTCTCGACAAGCCCGGCGGCCAATGTGCCGAGCTTTATCCGGAAAAGCCGATTTATGATATTCCCGGCATGCCAGAAGTTTCTGGTCAGCAATTGACTGATCAATTAATGGCCCAAGCTGAGCCGTTCAATCCAACCTTCCATTATAACCGTATGGTGACAGGCCTTGAAAAACTGGCCGATGACAGTTGGCGCGTGACAACCGACGAAAACGAGGTTTTTGAATGTAAAGTTGTCGTCATTGCCGCTGGAGGCGGGAGTTTCCAACCGAAAAAGCCGCCAATTCCCGGCATTGAAGATTATGAACAAAGCGACAGCGGCAATGGCCTTGGGGTGCATTATGCCGTGCGCAAAATGGACGCCTTCCGTGATAAGGATGTTCTGATTTCCGGCGGCGGTGACTCGGCCTTGGATTGGGTTTTGAACCTGCAGCCAATCGCTAAGTCAATGACCTTGGTGCACCGCCGCGATGACTTCCGCGCGGCGCCTGATAGTGTCAATAAAATGCGCGCCATGGTGGCCGATGGCAAAGTCAATTTACACATTGGTCAAATCACCGAGCTGACTGGCGACAATGGCCAATTGGCCGGCGCCCAGTTGAAAACCAAAGATGGCGATATGGTATCCTTGGAGTGCAATAGCTTCCTGCCGTTCTTCGGCCTGACCATGAAGCTTGGCCCGATTGCTGATTGGGGTCTTAATTTGACGGAAAACCTGATTGAAGTGGACACGGAGAAATTCGCCACTGACCAAGACGGCATTTATGCGATTGGTGATATCAATACCTATCCGGGCAAGTTGAAATTGATTTTAAGTGGCTTCCACGAAGCCGCCCTGATGGCGCATCATGCTTTTAAGCGCGTGCATCCGGATCAGAAGCTGACGTTCCAATACACCACATCCAGCACGAATTTGCAGAAAAAGCTCGGCGTCAAATAAGCTAATCGTTCCATTTGGCGTGTTTCAGGCCTTTGGTGACATAATCATAGCCAGTGACCATGGTCAGCCCTGCGGCAATCCACAACAACCCTAAGCCAATCTCTTGCGAGATGGACCATACCTCTTTGCCAGCTTCGCCCGACAGCAAAAACCCAAGCGCCACCATTTGCAATGTGGTTTTAAACTTGGCCAAAGTCGAGACCGGCAGGGAAACTCGCAATTCCATCAGATATTCGCGCAAGCCGGAGACAAGAATTTCGCGGCACAAAATAATCACCGCCGCCAACAGGTGAATGTCAGCAATCATCCGCCCGTGTACCAATAGCATCAGGCAGGTTGCCACCGTCAATTTATCGGCAATCGGGTCGAGCATACGGCCAAAGCCGGATTGCACATTATAACGCCGTGCCACCCAACCATCGAGAAAGTCGGTGGTGCAGGCGAGGGTGAAAATCACCACACACAGCCAATCACCAATCGGGCCATCAATAAAGAAAGCCAAATAAAGCGCCGGTATCATGGCGACACGGAAAATCGTGAGAATGTTTGGCAAATGTTGCACGGCGTGCAAACTCCTAAAAAATACTGATGACAGGCTTAATCATCATTTGCGTTGAAATGATTGTAAATTTTAAGCGCGATTCTGTCACTAATTCCCTCTACTTTTTCTAAATCTGCCAAGGCGGCGCGGGCGACGGCTTTGGCTGAACCGAAATGATGTAACAACGCGCGTTTGCGGGTGGCGCCAATACCATCAATCTGATCGAGCGGGTTCTGGCGAATGGCGCCAGCGCGTTTCGCGCGATGGGCACCAATTGCATAGCGGTGCGCTTCATCGCGCAGGCGCTGCAAATAATACAAAACCGGCGTATTGGGCGGCATAATGAAATCGCGCTTTTGGCGCATGAAAAACCGCTCGCGGCCAGCGTCGCGGTCTGGCCCTTTGGCGACACCAACCAGCGGAATATCGCTCAGACCTAATTCATCCAGCACTGTGCCGGCAGCATTCAGCTGGCCGCGTCCGCCATCAACCAAAATTAAATCCGGCCAATTCTCTGACTGTCGGTTTTCCTCGCGCGCTAGCCGGCCATAGCGCCGCGTGAAGACCTCGCGCATCATGGCGTAGTCATCGCCCGGTTTGGTGTTTTCATCGCGAATATTAAATTTGCGATATTGGTTCTTTATAAACCCTTCTGGGCCCGCGACGATCATACCGCCAAACTGGTTCGTGCCTTGCAGATGGCTGTTGTCGAAGATTTCAATCCGCTCTGGTGCGCTTGGCAGATCAAACAACTCAGCTACTTCGCGCAACAAACGGCGTTGGTTGGTTCCTTCAGCCATATTGCGGGCCAGTGCCTCGCTGGCATTTTGTTTGGCCCGTAGCATTAAGTTTGCTTTATCGCCGCGTTGTGGCTGGCTAATTTTCACCGCATGGCCCATCCGCAAGCCCATGGCTTCTGCCAGCAAATGTCGCCCTTCGAGTTTATGGCTCACCAAAATCAATCTTGGCACGGGTCGGTTATCATAGAATTGCCCGACAAAGGCTTCGAGAATTTCAGCCTCGCTTTGATCTTTGTCATGGCGCGGAAAATAAGCCCGATTGCCAAGGTTTTGGCCGGCGCGGAAGAAGAACACTTGCACACATGATTGCCCGCCTTGCTTATTAATCGCAATCACATCGGCTTCGGCGACATCAAGTTGATTAATGCCATTGGAGCGTTGCACATAAGTCAGCGCGCGAATTCGGTCGCGGGCCATAGCTGCGGCCTCAAAATCTAACTGGTCACTGGCGGCCTGCATTTTCGCCAATAGTGTGTCTTGCACGGCGCGGCTATCGCCTTTGAGAAACTGCCGCGCTTGGTCGACCAATTCAGCGTAATCCTCGGTCGATATTTCGCCCGTGCATGGCGCCGCGCATCGCTTGATTTGATGCAACAAACAGGGCCGCGTGCGACTTTCATAAACACTGTCCGAACAAGAGCGCAGCAGAAACACCCGTTGCAGGGTGTTCAAGGTGCGATTGACTGCACCAGCCGAGGCAAACGGGCCGAAATAAGACCCCGGCCGTTTGCGGGCGCCGCGGTGTTTATATAATTGCGGCACCGCGTGGTCATCAGCCAAGAGAATATACGGGAAGCTTTTATCGTCGCGCAGCAAAACATTATAGCGCGGCTTCAGCTTTTTAATCAGATTGGCTTCCAGCAGCAGTGCATCGGTCTCGGTTTCGGTGCGAATGAATTCCATCGCCCTTGTGCGGTCTATCATCCGCAAAATACGATTATTGTGTCCGGTTGGGCGGGCATAGGCGCGCACGCGGTTTTTCAAGTTTTTGGCTTTGCCGACATAAAGCGCCTCGCCATGCTCATCAAGCATGCGATAAACACCGGGCCCCGACGGCAGAGTCGCCACCTTTGACTCGATCAAAGCTGCGGCAATCAGCGGCGTTTCGATTGAATTTTCGGCTTTGTCAGAGATGGTCCGGCTCCCACGGGTTGAAGTGCCATAACAGCATAGGCTATTTCGCGAAAATATGAGAAAATCTGTCAAAATAATTACCCACGAGTTCTGTGGATAACTGTGTTAATAGAAAAACGAAATTTCCGCCAACGTATTGATTTTTAACACCTCAGACGTCATTGCCCAATTTTTAGGCAAAATAGTTAAGTCATTGGATTTGTTAACTTAAATAAAATCAAGACACTCAAAAAAATATTTTTTTAGGCTAATTTTGTGACTTTACAAAAATGTAAAATTTTTGCAGGCGGGTGTGAAAAACTCTGGTTTCGAAAAAGTTATGAATAATCAATAATTTAACGTTTTTACGCTAAAAAGATGGCCAGAAAACTGCGTTTTTTTCGGGTTTTGCCATCGCGATTGGCGGCGCATTTACGATAAAATCTGTAGCCGTTCGATTTCGATGCCGACAGCAGCGGCTTCGCTAATCGCTTCGGGTTTTTCAATCCGCACATTTAATCTCTGGATTGGGAAGGCGGCCAGCAGATCGTCGGCGATTTGCTCAGCCAAAGTCTCGACTAGGTCGACATGACCTTGGGCAATGATATTTTTAATGCGGTTGCTGATCGCTTCATAGCATACCACTTCGGCCAGAGTTTCCGGCGTGCTGCCCAGCGCCTCCGGCACTGCCGCATTGATGCTGATGCAAATTGGTTGCGCTGCTTGGCGCTCATGCGGATGAATGCCAATTTGCGCCATCAGCTGTAATTGCTTGATGAAAACATGGCGTAATCCGCGTGTCGCGCTGGTAAAGCTGCGCGCCTCCTCAGGTATTTGCTGGTTCATCTGCTATTCCTTCACTTCGACAACATCAGGTGTCTGCCAAGCAAGATGTTGGCCGCCATCCAAAGCAATGGTCTGACCGGTCATGGCTTGGGCTTGTATAATAAACTGCAAGGCCTCGGCGATTTCTTGCGGCGAGGTGCCGTGCCCCAAAGGCACCAATCGCGCTTGCTTATCAAATTCACTTTGCTGCTGGCGCGGATTGGGCAAGGTTGGCCCTGGGGCGATGGCATTAACCCGAATATGCTGCGGTGCCAAAGCCTGAGCAAAGGTTTGCGTCAATGTCCAAAGGCCGGTTTTCGACACGGTATAGCTCGCGAAATCTGGCGTCAGACGCCAGACCCGCTGATCGGTGATATTAACAATGCAACCATTTTGCGGCGCCTCGGCGGCCGGTTGAAAAATCGCTTGATTGGCAAAATCGCGCATCAATAGCGCTGGCGCGCGGAGATTAATATTGAGATGGGCGTCCCAGCTTTCGGCTGTCATATCATGCGCGGTATCGCGCTCAAATCGCGAGGCATTATTGACCAGCAGACCAATGGGGCCGAAGGCCTCAACAGCTTCTGGCATCAGCCGCTCAACCGCCATTGCATCTGCCAGATCGGCTTGCAGGGCATGGGCGTTGCCACCGGCTTGGCGAATCTCATCGACCAATTCTTCGGCAGCAGCTTGGGCGGTGGCGTAATGCACGCCAACAGCCCAGCCGCGTTCGGCCAGATCAGTTGCCAAGGCACGACCAATGCGTTTGCCGGCGCCAGTGATTAGGGCGGTTTGGCGGGTTACGTTACTCATCGCCCAGATTTAGCAGTTTTGTGCGCCAAGGCAATAATTTTCGGGTCACGAATTAGGGCCCTTTGCGCTGTCGGCGCTGTTTTTTCGGTGGTGCTTTTGATTTAACGCCAGTTTTTTCCTCAACCCGCGCTTCAACCGCTGATTGTCGCGCAAACGGGTCATCGGCAATGGCCAATTCAGTTTCGCGCAAACGCTTAATCTCATCGCGCAAACGGGCTGCTGTTTCAAATTCCAAATCGCCCGCCGCTTTGTGCATTTCCGCTTCCAGCCCTTCAATATGGGCGTGCAGATTATTACCCAGCAGCGGCGCTTGTTTTTCCTCCATAGCATCGCGAATGCGATACGGGCCCGGCGCGCTCAAATCCTCACGCTCGGCGATATTCTCCATTACATCGGCAATATTCTTACGGATGGAAGCCGGGGTGATGCCATTTGCTTCATTGTGCGCCACTTGCCGTTCGCGACGGCGGTTGGTCTCGGCCAAGGCGCGTTCCATTGAGCCGGTCATTTTATCCGCATAGAGCAGCACCCGCCCTTCGAGATTACGCGCGGCGCGGCCAATGGTTTGCACCAGCGAGGTTTCAGAGCGCAGAAACCCTTCTTTGTCGGCATCCAAAATCGCCACCAGCGCGCATTCGGGAATATCCAACCCTTCGCGCAAAAGGTTGATACCAATCAAAACATCGAACGCGCCGAGGCGCAAATCGCGAATAATTTCAATGCGTTCCAACGTATCAATATCGGAATGCATATAGCGCACACGGATGCCTTGCTCGTGCATATATTCGGTTAAATCTTCGGCCATGCGTTTGGTCAAAGTGGTCACCAGAACGCGCTGGCCTTTTTGCGCGGCCACCCGACATTCGGCGATTAAATCATCGACCTGACTGGACGCCGGCCGCACTTCGCACTGTGGGTCAATCAAACCGGTTGGGCGGATGACTTGTTCAACGAACACCCCGCCCGTGCGTTCCATTTCCCATGGCCCCGGTGTTGCCGACACATGCACGGTTTGTGGCCGCATCATGTCCCATTCTTCAAATTTCATCGGTCGGTTATCGACACAGCTTGGCAGCCGGAAGCCAAACTCGGCCAAAGTAGATTTACGCTTAAAGTCACCCCGAAACATGCCACCGATCTGCGGCACAGTGACGTGGCTTTCATCGGTAAACACCAAGGCATTATCGGGTAAATATTCAAATAAAGTTGGCGGCGGCTCGCCGGATTTGCGACCGGTTAAATAGCGCGAGTAATTTTCAATACCAGCGCATGAACCTGTTGCATCGAGCATTTCCAAGTCAAATTGTGTGCGCTGTTCAATACGTTGTGCTTCCAGCAAACGGCCCGCCGCTTCAAATTCTTCAATGCGGGTTTTCAGCTCATTTTGAATATGCACCATGGCTTGCTTGAGCGTTGGGCGCGGTGTCACATAATGCGAATTGGCATAAATCCGCACAATCTCCATATCGCCGGTTTTTTGTCCAGTGAGCGGGTCAAATTCAGTCAGACTGTCGATTTCATCGCCAAATAATTCGACACGCCACGCGCGGTCTTCATAGTGCGCCGGAAAAATATCAACCGTATCGCCACGCACCCGAAAATCGCCACGGGCAAAGGCCATATCATTGCGCTGATATTGCAAAGCCACCAAATCAGCCAGCAATTGATTGCGGGTAATTTCCCCGCCTTTGCTCAGTTCAAGCGTCATATTGGAATAGCTCTCGACCGAGCCAATGCCATAAATACAAGACACAGAGGCGACGATAATCACATCATCGCGCTCCAGCAAAGCCCGCGTCGCCGAGTGGCGCATGCGGTCGATTTGCTCGTTAATATTGCTTTCTTTTTCAATATAAGTATCGGTACGCGGCACATAGGCTTCGGGCTGATAATAATCATAATAAGAGACGAAATATTCGACGGCATTATCCGGAAAAAACCCCTTGAACTCGCCATATAGCTGTGCAGCCAAGGTTTTATTCGGCGCCAGAATTAGCGCGGGCCGTTGCAAACGGTTAATCACTTGCGCCATCGTATAGGTCTTACCTGAACCGGTAACACCAAGCAGCACCTGGTCGCGCTCATCGTCATTGATACCTGCCACCAGCTCTTCAATAGCTTGCGGCTGGTCACCGGCCGGTTGAAAATCCGACACGAATTTGAAAGCAATGCCGCCCTCGGTTTTTTCCGGTCGTTGCGGCCGATGCGGTACAAATTCCTGCAACTGGCCTTCGTTCATGCCCGGTTCCGGCACGGGGGCGAGTTCCTTGCGACCTGTAAGGCTTTTTTGATTCTCCGACATGACCTAAATATAGTCTGGTCGGGCAAAAAGTCACCGGCTCATTTTTTATTGCGCTTAATATGGTTGTGCTGCACGTGCTCGATTAGCGACGCAAGCCAGAACAGGGTATAAAACAAAAACGCAATGGCGACGCAATAGGCCACCATTATAGCCATTAAAGATATCGGACTGGCTGATGCCGCCCATGCACTTATCGTTTGAAAACCCCACTCCATGAAACCACCTCTTTATTGCTTTTATGGTGATAAAATTAATAAAATCCGGTGAATTAAAGGTTAATTGCGCCTTGTTTTCAGCTAGTGGAAGGCCTATCTTGCGGACGCCTAATCCAAATGGAGCTTTCTCATGTCATCTTTTCTTGCTTCTAGTTTATCGCGGGTTCAACCTTCGGCAACGATTGCAGTATCAGATAAGGCGCGCCAATTACGCGCCGCCGGTCGCGATGTCATCGGCCTTGGCGCCGGCGAGCCTGATTTTGACACGCCAGACAATATTAAACAGGCGGCCATTGATGCGATTCAGCGCGGCGAGACCAAATACACTGCCGTGACTGGTATTGACGAGCTGAAAAAAGCCATTTGTGACAAGCTCAAACGCGACAATGGTTTGGACTATGAGCCAGCACAGTGTTTTGTCGCGCCGGGCGGCAAGCCAGTGATTTATGATGCCATGATGGCGACCCTCAATCCGGGTGACGAAGTGATTATTCCCGCGCCTTATTGGGTCAGCTATCCGGATATTGTGAATTTGGCCGGCGGCACACCCGTAAGTGTTGAAACCCGTGTCGAAGATGGTTTCAAATTGCAGCCAGAAGATTTGGAAGCGGCGATTACCGATGCCACCAAATGGTTTATTTTCAACTCGCCATCGAATCCCTCAGGCGCCGCTTATTCGGCTGCCGAGCTTAAAAAACTCACAGATGTGCTGGTGAAATACCCTCATGTGTGGGTGTTGACCGACGATATGTATGAACATCTGACCTATGATAATTTTGTTTTTGCGACACCGGCACAGGTTGAGCCAGAATTATACGACCGCACGCTGACCATGAATGGTGTCTCGAAAGCCTATTGCATGACCGGCTGGCGGATTGGCTATTGTGCTGGGCCACTTGAGTTGATCAAAGCAATGACTAAAATTCAGTCGCAATCAACTTCTAACCCAACCTCAATCAGCCAATGGGCCGCCGTTGAAGCGCTCAACGGCCCGCAAGATTTCATTGCCGAAAACAATCGGGCGTTCAAACGTCGCCGCGATATGGTGGTGGAGCTTCTCAATCAAGCCGAGGGCATTAGCTGCATCAAACCGGAAGGCGCGTTTTACGTTTACCCGTCTTGCGCTGGCTGTATTGGCAAAACTGCGCCCAATGGCAATTTGATTGATAGCGACGAGGCTTTTGCGACGCAATTGCTCGAAGCCGAGGGTGTCGCTGTGGTGCATGGGGCGGCCTTTGGCTTGTCGCCGTTCTTCCGTATTTCTTATGCGACGTCGGACGAAAACCTCACCGAAGCGTGCCAACGCATCGCCCGCTTTTGCGCCAGTCTCACCTAAGCCGAAGATAAAGTAAGTTAGCCGCGCGATAATTCGCGCATCGCACCGTCGAGACCTTCGAGGGTCAATGGATACATGCGGTCAGAGAAAATTTGCTTAATGATTTGCGTTGAGGCGGTGTGTTCCCAATAGCGTTCCGCCACCGGATTCAGCCAGACGCAATTTTCATAGATTTCGGTCACACGTTGCAGCCAGGTCGCACCGGCTTCTTCGTTCCAATGTTCGACCGAACCGCCCTCATAGGTGATTTCATACGGGCTCATCGACGCATCGCCAACGAAAATAACCTTATAGTCGGATGGGAAAGTGTGTAGCACATCCCAAGTTGGCATTTTTTCAGTGTGCCGCCGCGTATTGTCTTTCCACAGGCCCTCATACAGGCAGTTATGGAAATAGAAATATTCCATATTCTTAAATTCGGTACGGGCGGCAGAGAATAATTCTTCGCACAAGCGAATATGCCCGTCCATTGATCCGCCAATGTCAAAAAACACCAGCACTTTGACCTTATTGCGCCGCTCGGCAATCATTTTAATGTCGAGATAGCCGGCATGGGCAGTGGATTTAATCGTGTCGTCGATATCAAGAATATCGGCTTCGCCGTCACGGGCGAATTTGCGCAGGCGGCGCAGGGCCACCTTAATATTCCGCGTGCCCAGCTCAACGCTGTCGTCGAGATTCTTATATTCGCGCTTGTCCCAGACTTTCACCGCTTTGCCATGGCGGCCTTCTTTTTGGCCAATGCGCACGCCTTCAGGGTTGAAGCCATCGGCGCCAAACGGCGATGTGCCGCCGGTGCCGATCCATTTATTGCCACCCTCATGGCGCTTCTCTTGTTCTTCGAGGCGTTTTTTCAACTCCTCCATAATTTTTTCCCAGCCGCCGAGGGCCTCAATTTCTGCCTTTTCTTCTTCGGTCAGAAATTTTTCGGTCATTGAGCGCAGCCATTCCTCTGGAATTTCCGCAATGTCGCCTTCGCCGAGGCTCTCCAACCCTTTGAACACTTCGCCAAATACCCGATCGAATTTATCGAGATTGCGCTCGTCCTTGACCAAAGCGGCCTTCGAGAGATAATAAAATTCTTCGACCTGATTGCCGATGACATCATTATCGAGGGCTTCGAGCAGGGATAAATACTCGCGCAAAGACACCGGCACATTTTGTGCTTTCAGCTCATGGAAAAAATTAACGAACATGGGGCAAAGCCTCCGGTTTTACTTTAATTGCGCTCTCGGCGGGCGAGGAAGGCGAGACGTTCAAACAAATGCACATCTTGCTCATTCTTAATCAACGCGCCATGCAGCGGCGGAATCAATTTGCCAGAATCTTGCTCGCGCAGGGTTTCAGGGTCAATGTCCTCATTCATCAAAAGTTTCAACCAATCAAGCAGTTCAGAAGTTGATGGTTTCTTTTTCAGGCCGGGTACCTCGCGCACTTCATAAAAAGACGCCAGCGCATTGCGTACCAAACGGTCTTTAATGTCTGGATAATGCACATTGATAATCTGACTCATTGTTGCCGCATCGGGGAATGAAATATAATGGAAGAAACAGCGGCGCAAAAATGCGTCTGGCAATTCTTTCTCATTATTCGACGTGATGATCACCAAAGGCCGCTCAACCGCCTTAATCGTTTTGCCAGTTTCATAGACATAAAATTCCATGCGATCGAGCTCTTGCAGCAAATCATTTGGAAACTCAATATCTGCCTTATCAATTTCGTCGATCAGCAGAACAACGCGCTCTTTCTTTTCAAAGGCTTCCCACAATTTGCCTTTATTAATGTAATTTTCCACATTCTTAACGCGCTCGTCGCCTAATTGGCTGTCGCGCAGACGGGTGATGGCGTCATATTCATACAAGCCTTGCTGGGCTTTGGTGGTTGATTTGACGTGCCAAGTGATGAGTTCCATATCAAGTGCTTTGGACACTTCTTCGGCCAAAACGGTTTTACCTGTACCTGGCTCCCCTTTAATCAAAAGTGGGCGCTGCAAGGTGAGGGCGGCATTCACCGCAACCCGCAGGTCTTCCGTGGCAATATAATTTTCAGTGCCTTCAAACTTCTGTGACATAAAATTTCCTATCTAACTTGTATTCTAAGTAAAGCTCTCATATGGCGAAAAACACTAAGCGCAAGGCGGCCTCTCCGCAAGTCTGAATTTCGGTGTAACCAGAATAAAGGCGGTTTAACGCCTTCAATCGACGGCGCGTTTCAGCGCGCGCTGACAATTATACAAAATCATCTGTGAAATGAGCATGCTTTACCTTGATTTAAACGAGCGAATTGGGTAATTAAGGCGCGCGCAAGATGACATTGTGTGGGCACATACCAATTTTTAGAAAAACGCAGAGTGAGAAACGATGGCAACGCGAATTCCAAAAGACTATGTCCCTTCGGATGACGAACCATTTATGAATGCACGCCAGCGCGAATATTTTCGCCGCAAGCTGCAGGATTGGAAGGATGATCTGGTTAAGGGCACGCGCGAAACCGTTATTGGTTTGCAAAATGAAAGCACCCAGCATCCTGATGATGCCGACCGTGCCGCCTCCGAATCTGAAAAAACCTTGGAGCTGCGTACCCGCGATCGCCACCGTAAGCTGATCAGTAAAATTGACGCTGCGCTGCGCCGTATTGAAGACAAAACCTACGGCTATTGCGACGAAACCGGCGACCCCATCAGCCTTAAACGTCTCGATGCACGGCCTATTGCCACCATGGGCATTGAGGCACAAGAGCGGCATGAGAAGCGCGAGCGGGTTTATCGCGACGATTGATCGCCCGTCGACCTACTGAGTCTGTTGTTTCGGGACTGCCGATTCTCTCACAACCGCTTTCATGCGTGCCGATAAAAACTTATCCACCCCTGATTTTGTACTGAAACACGTAACGTTTTCAATGTGTTAAAATTGTGCTGGACAATAAGAACAAAATAGGAACATAATCACTCATTGAAGCGCCTTCTAGGCTATGAAATAACCAAGGAGAACCTTATGGCTGAAAATGTGGTGGACCTAATGGAAAAGAGTGAAGAAAAGAAAAAGGCGCTTGAGGCGGCTCTTTCTCAAATTGAGAAGAATTACGGCAAAGGCTCAGTAATGAAACTGGGTGACCCGGAAAATATTATGCAAATTGAGTCGATTTCGACAGGCTCAATTGGTTTGGATATTGCGCTGGGTATTGGCGGTCTACCGCGTGGCCGGATCGTTGAAATTTACGGCCCTGAAAGCTCGGGTAAGACCACTTTGGCATTGCACACTGTGGCGGAAGCACAAAAGACCGGCGGCATTTGCGGCTTTATTGACGCCGAACACGCCCTCGATCCTGCCTATGCCCGCAAGCTTGGTGTCGGCATTGAAGACCTCCTGATTTCGCAGCCGGATAATGGCGAGCAAGCGCTGGAAATCGCCGATACATTGGTGCGCTCAGGCGCGGTTGATGTTTTGGTCATCGACTCAGTGGCGGCTTTGACACCGCGCGCTGAATTGGAAGGTGAAATGGGCGACAGCTTGCCAGGTTTGCAAGCGCGTCTGATGAGCCAAGCACTGCGTAAACTGACCGGTTCTATTTCGCGTTCCAATACAATGGTGATTTTCATCAACCAAATTCGGATGAAAATTGGTGTGATGTTCGGCAGCCCAGAGACCACAACCGGCGGTAATGCGCTGAAATTTTATGCCTCTTGCCGTCTCGATATTCGCCGTATTGGCGCTTTGAAAGACCGTGAAGAAGTCATCGGCAATTTGACCCGTGTCAAAGTGGTGAAAAACAAAGTTGCGCCGCCGTTTCGCGTGGTTGAATTTGACATTCTTTATGGCGAGGGCATTTCCAAAACCGGTGAATTAATTGATTTGGGTGTGAAAGCCGAAATCGTTGAAAAATCGGGTAGCTGGTATAGCTACGGCGAAGTGCGTATTGGTCAGGGCAAGGAAAACGCTCGTAAATTCTTGATCGATAATCCCGATATGGCTGCTGAGATTGAAGAAAAAATCCGCGCCGATGCTGGTTTGGTCGACATTGAAGAATTGACCAAGGACGAAGCCGTCATGGTCGAAGGGCAAGACAGTGAACCAGTGATTGGCGAAGTCGCCGGCTAATTTCGACTGGTTTTGTCGTTTTACCGATAAATTCAGGCTCAATACGCAAGTATTGGGCCTGTTTTGTCTTTGGCTCTCTTGTCGACAGCGACGGACAGGGATAAAACTATAGTCGAATAAAAGACATCATGGCGGTCCGCGTCATTGGGAGGATTTATGTCGACTGGTATCGCCGATATTCGTGCGCAATTCTTAGATTATTTTGCTGGGCACGGGCACACGAAAATGGCTTCAAGCCCTTTGGTGCCGCTCAATGACCCGACCTTGCTTTTCACCAATGCTGGCATGGTGCCATTCAAGAATTATTTTACCGGTCAAGAGACGGCGCCAGTGTCGCGGGCCGTGAGTTCGCAAAAATGCGTGCGCGCTGGTGGTAAACATAACGACCTAGATAATGTCGGTTACACCGCGCGCCACCACACATTTTTTGAAATGCTCGGCAATTTTTCCTTTGGCGATTATTTCAAAGAAGAAGCAATTTACTTCGCCTGGCAGTTTCTCACCAAAGACATGCAATTGCCGGCCGAAAATTTACTGGCCACCGTCTATGCCGATGACGATGAAGCGTTTGATTTGTGGAAGAAAATTGCCGGATTGCCGGATGAAAAAATCATTCGCATTGCCACCAGTGATAATTTTTGGTCGATGGGCGACACTGGGCCTTGCGGGCCGTGTTCGGAAATTTTTTACGATCATGGCGAAGCTATTGCAGGCGGCCCGCCCGGAAGCCCGGATGAGGACGGTGATCGGTTTATCGAAATTTGGAATTTGGTGTTCATGCAATTCGACCAACAGGGTGATGGCACGCGTGTGCCGCTGCCCAAGCCGTCGATTGATACCGGCATGGGACTTGAGCGTATTGCCACGGTCTTGCAGGGCCAGCACGATAATTACGACACGGATTTAATGCGGCATTTAATCGAGGCGTCGGCTGACCTGTCCGGTCAGGCCATTGATGGCGCCTTCCGCATGAGCCACCGAGTGATTGCTGATCATTTGCGCTCTGCGGCGTTTTTGATAGCCGATGGGGTTTTGCCGTCCAATGAAGGACGCGGTTATGTGCTGCGGCGGATCATGCGCCGCGCCATGCGCCATGCGCATATGCTGGGCACCAAAGAGCCGCTATTATGGCAATTATTCCCGGCTTTGAAATTACAAATGGCGGCCGCTTATCCAGAACTCGAACGCGCCGACGCGTTGATTGTGGAAACGCTGAAACACGAAGAAAGCCGGTTCCGTGATATGTTGGGACGCGGCTTACGCCTGCTGGAAGACGAAGTCGATGGCATCAAGGGCAAGAAACTGGCCGGCGAGGTTGCGTTCAAACTCTACGATACATTTGGGTTCCCGCTAGATCTCACGCAAGACGCTCTGCGCGAGCGCGGTCTCAGTGTTGACACAGACGGTTTTGATAAGGCGATGGAGAAACAACGCGCTGAGGCGCGTGCCAATTGGTCAGGTTCGGGGTCGGAAGCGACGGAAACCATTTGGTTCGATCTACGCAATGATTTAGGCGCCACGGAATTTGTTGGTTATCAATCGGAAGCTGCCGAGGGGCAGGTGGTGGCCATTTTGCAAGACGGAGCAGAAGTAGAGGTCGCGTCAGCCGGCAGCGAAGTTTCGGTGTTGCTCAATCAAACGCCTTTTTATGCCGAAAGTGGTGGCCAAGTTGGCGACAGCGGTGTGCTCAAAGATGATACTGATTTGCATGTTGATATTACCGATACGCAGAAAAAACTCGGCGCTTTGCATGTCTTGCGCGGCACAGTGACGGCTGGCACTTTGCGCAAGTCCGCCTTACTGCATCAACAAGTCGATGGCGCCCGGCGTCAGGCCATTCGCGCCAATCACAGCGCCACCCATTTGCTACACGAAGCCTTGCGCCGCGTGCTTGGGGCGCATGTGACGCAGAAAGGCTCATTGGTTAGCGATGCCAGTTTGCGTTTTGATTTCAGTCACCCCAAAGCCATGACGGACGCACAAATTTTAGAAACTGAAATGCTGGTCAATCAGGTAATTCGTGAAAATGATCAGGTGACGACGCGGCTGATGACGCCAGATGAAGCCATTGAAGCCGGCGCCTTGGCGCTATTTGGCGAAAAATACGGGGACGAAGTGCGGGTCTTATCTATGGGGCAGGCGCCAGATAGCGATCGACCGCATTACTCGGTCGAACTTTGCGGTGGCACCCATGTCAATCGACTGGGCGATATCGGCTTGTTGAAAATCAGCCAAGAGGGCGCTGTCGCGTCTGGCGTGCGCCGCATTGAGGCCTATACTGGCGCTGGCGCTTTGGCTTTCATCGCTGGACAGGAAACCGTGCTGCGTGAGACCACAGATTTATTAAAAATCAGCGCACAAGACGTGCCCAATCGGGTCGGCAAATTGCTCGATGAGCGCAAACAATTGGAGCGCGAGTTGGCAGATGCCAAGCGCCAATTAGCGCTGATGGGCGGCGCTGGTGGCACCGCTGCACAAGATGACGGCGCCCGCGATATCAACGGTATCACCCTTATAGCCCGTTGCTTGGATGGCCTGCCAGCCAAGGAATTACGCGGTTTGGTTGACGACGGCAAAAAGCAAATCGGTAGCGGTGTCGTGGTGTTTATTGGCATTGATAATGGCAAGGCTGGCATTGCCGTTGGCGTCACCGCTGATTTAACCGACCGTTTTGACGCGGTTGAGTTGGTCAAGCTGGGGGCAGAAAAGCTCGGCGGCACGGGCGGCGGCGGTCGTCCCGATATGGCGCAAGCCGGCGGCTCGGATGTCACTGGCGGCGCACAAGCCATAGCTGCCATTGAGCAAGCTATTGAGGCCGCCTCAAGCTAAGCTTATATCGTCGTTTATCCGTAAAGCTGGCGCGCCTACTGGCCTTTAGACAGCGCGTCCTCGAGGTTTTCGCTGACTTTGTCCAAGAACCCTTCGGTGCTCAGCCATTTCTGGCCCGAACCAACCAGAAGCGCTAAATCCTTGGTCATGGCACCGCGCTCGACCGTGCTGACACAGGTTTTTTCCAACGTGCTGGCGAAATTGGCGAGGGCTTTATTGTCGTCTAAATCAGCCCGTTTGCTGAGCCCACGGGTCCAAGCAAAAATCGACGCAATGGAATTGGTCGAGGTTTCTTCGCCACGTTGATGCGCCCGATAATGCCGCGTCACCGTTCCGTGCGCCGCTTCCGCTTCCATAGTTTTACCATCTGGCGTCAACAGCACAGAAGTCATCAAACCCAGTGAACCAAAGCCTTGCGCCACGGTATCGGATTGCACATCGCCATCGTAGTTTTTACACGCCCAGACGAAAGCGCCCGACCATTTCAAAGCGGCCGCTACCATGTCGTCAATCAGACGGTGCTCATAGGTAATGCCAAGGGCTTCGAATTTGCCTTTGTAATGGGCATCAAAGACTTCTTGGAACAAATCCTTAAAGCGCCCGTCATAGGCCTTCATAATGGTGTTTTTGGTCGACATATAAAGCGGCCATTTGCGTTCAATGGCATACATCATGCAGGCATGGGCGAAATCGCGAATGCTCTTGTCGAGATTATACATCGACATGGCAACGCCGCCGCCGGGGAAGTCAAACACTTCAAATTCTTTCAGGTCGCTGCCGTCGCTGGCTTCCCAGCGCATGGTCAATTTACCGGGCCCCGGCACCACAAAGTCAGTGGCGCGATATTGGTCGCCAAAAGCATGACGGCCGATAACGATTGGGTCGGTCCAACCCGGCACAAGGCGCGGCACATTGCGGCAGATAATCGGTTCGCGGAACACCGTGCCACCGAGAATATTGCGGATGGTGCCATTGGGTGAGCGCCACATTTTTTTCAAGCCAAATTCTTCAACCCGCGCTTCATCTGGTGTGATGGTGGCGCATTTAACGCCGACGCCGATTTCTTTAATCGCCTCAGCCGAGTCAATGGTGATTTGGTCATTTGTCTCATCGCGCGCTTCGATTCCCAAATCGTAATAGCGCAGATCAATGTCCATGAACGGCAAGATCAACTTGTCTTTGATCATCTGCCAAATAATACGGGTCATTTCGTCGCCATCGAGTTCTACAATGGGATTTTCTACTTTGATCTTTGTCATTATTGCTTCCTTGTCGCCATGCGGCTGGTGAGAGGGAAACATAGCAAAAGCTTGGCATTGATAAAAGAGCCAGTTTCACTTATTGGAACATTATGGAAGATTTTTCGGAAAATAATGCCGCGCCGGCGATTATTCTGGTCGGCGCACAATTGGGCGAGAACATCGGCACCGTAGCGCGCGCCATGTTGAACTTCGGTCTCACCGATTTGCGCTTGGTCAATCCGCGCGCTGGCTGGCAAATCGATCGCGCCCGCAAGGCCGCCTCAGGAGCCGATGCGCTGATAGATAATCATCGACTTTACACGAGCGTTGCCGAGGCCACCGCGGACCTCGGTTTTTTGGTGGCGACGACGGCACGGATTCGCGACATGGTAAAACCTGTCATGACACCAGCGCATATTGCTGCCGAGATGCGCGGACGCCTCGAAAAAACTGGCGAAATTGCCCAAAGCGGCATTTTATTTGGCCCCGAACGCACCGGCTTAGAAAATGAAGATATTTCTTTGGCTGATGTGATTTGTCGGGTGCCTTTGAACCCGGATTTCACCTCACTGAACCTTGCTCAGGCGGTTTTATTAATCGGTTATGAGTGGTTTCAAGCAGCCGATACGACGCCGCCAGTTAGCGAAATGACGCCCGGTACGCGGCCAGCAACGCGCGGCGAAATGAACGCCATGTTCGCCCATTTTGAGGCTGCGCTTGAGGCTTCGGGGTTTTTGAACCCGCCGGAGAAGCGTCCGGCCATGGCGCGCAACTTGCGCAATATGTTTCACCGCGCCCGTCTCACCGAACAAGATGTGCGCACCTTTCGCGGCATTATCAACTCGCTATTACGCTGGCCACGCGGCTCACGCGACGCTCAATTAAAGCCGCGTGTCGGGGCGATTTCGCGCGGTTTGGCTGACCCAGAAGCAGGGGCGCCAGAGGATTTAGAAAAAACCTTAGAAAACGGCGAAAATCGTGTTTGACATGACGCCTAGCATGCGTATATTACGCGCCAATCAGCGAGTTTCTTCTCGCCATTTTGTTTTAAACTATGTAAGGACCGCGCCGCATGAGCAAGCGCCTATCAACGAAGTATAAAATTGACCGCCGCATGGGCGAAAACATCTGGGGCCGTCCGAAAAGCCCAGTGAATCGCCGTGAGTATGGCCCAGGCCAGCACGGTCAGCGTCGTCGTGGCAAATTGTCTGACTTTGGTCTGCAGTTGCGCGCCAAGCAGAAGCTTAAAGGCCATTATGGTAACATCACCGAAAAACAGTTCCGTGGCATTTATGCTGAAGCGGTTCGGGTGAAAGGTGACACCAGCGAAAATCTTGTTGGTCTATTGGAATCACGTTTGGATGCGGTTGTTTACCGCGCCAAATTCGTCACAACCGTTTTTGCCGCCCGCCAGTTCGTCAATCACGGTCACGTGATGGTTAATGGCCGTCGCTGCAACATCTCAAGCCGTCGTCTGAAAGTTGGCGATGTCGTCGAAGTGCGCGAGAAGTCACGGACTTTGAACATCGTGCTGGAAGCAATTCAAAGCGCAGAGCGCGATTTGCCAGAATATCTCGACGTTGATCACAATAAATTGACCGCGACATTGGTGCGCGTTCCCCAGCTTGCTGAAGTGCCTTATCCGGTACAAATGGAGCCAAATCTGGTGGTTGAGTTTTACTCACGTAATTAGATTGTCAAGTTTCGCCGCCCCAATTGTGGTAGGCAAGAAAAACCCGCCTCATGTGTTTCACAGGGCGGGTTTTTTTTGGCCGGTTTGATGGCCGGCAGATGATAGAAATTTTATTCCGCGTCTGACAGCAGCGATATGCCTTTTTCAGCCAGATAGGGGCGCAATTCGCCTTCTTCGAACATTTCGCGGATAATGTCACAACCGCCGACAAACTCGCCTTTGACGTATAGCTGCGGAATGGTTGGCCAGTTTGAATAGGTTTTAATACCGTCGCGCAGCCCATCGTCCTCCAGCACATTCACGCCTTTGAAGGCGACGCCGATATGTGACAGAATTTGCACCACTTGGCCAGAAAACCCACATTGTGGAAAAACCGGCGTGCCTTTCATGAAAAGCACCACATCGGCGCCATCAATTTCTGATTTAATTTGATTATCTGTGTCGCTCATAACGCGCTCCTACTGATTGTTTTCCGGAACCCCGGTTTGTAAAGCCAGAGCATGCAATTCATCACCCATGCCGCCTTTTAGCGCGTCATAGACCATTTTGTGCTGCTCAACGCGGGATTTACCGGCAAAGGCAGCAGAAACAACATGTGCCGCATAATGGTCACCATCGCCGCGCAAATCGGTAATTTCAACCTGCGCGTCGGGCAGGGCCTGACGGATCATTTGCTCTAATTGGCCAGCACTCATCGGCATGACACTCTCCTATGCGGTTTTGCCCGACATTAAATCAGGAAACCAATCCTGATTAATGCGCGTCAGCTCTGCAATAGATATGGTGAGCGTGGCGTCAATTGTCAATTCGTCGCCACCGGTTTTACCAATTTCATTGACATTTACACCGGCCGCTTGCGCCGCAGTAGTGAAACCAGCCAACTGGTCAGCGCTGACTTGCACAATATAGCGTCCCTGATCTTCGCCAAACCAATAGGCCGAATCGCCCTGCTGTTGGCTGCTAACGCCAATGCCATGGCGCATCGCCATTTCGCTCAAAGCCACCAGCAAACCGCCGTCTGAGACGTCATGGGCGGCACTGACGGCTCCGGCGGCAATCGTGGCACGAACGAATTCGCCATGGGCGCGTTCGGCCTGCAAATCAACAGCAGGCGGGGCGACGATGGCCTCGTCTTGCAAGACATGGCGTTGGTAAAGCGAACAGCCAAGCGCGCCATGGCTGGCGCCAATCACAAACACATGCGCGTCAGCTTGGGTAAACCCACTGCCAATGGCGTTATTATAATCAGCAATCACGCCCACCCCACCAATCGCAGGGGTCGGTAGAATGCCAGTGCCATTGGTTTCATTGTAAAGCGACACATTGCCGGAAACGACTGGGAAATCGAGGGCCAGACAGGCTTGCCCCATGCCATCGAGACAGCCAACAAATTGCCCCATAATTTCGGGGCGCTCTGGATTGCCAAAATTTAAGCAATTGGTAATCGCCAAAGGTGTGGCGCCGGTCGCGGAAATATTTCGATAGGCTTCCGCCACCGCTTGTTTGCCGCCCTCAATCGGGTCGGCAAAACAATAGCGCGGCGTCACATCGGTGCTCATGGCTAAGGCTTTCTGCGTGCCATGCACGCGCACCAAAGCCGCGTCACCGCCGGGGCCAACCAAAGTATCGCCCATCACCATGCTGTCATATTGTTCCCAAATCCATCGCCGCGAGGCGATTTCGCTATTGCCCATAAGGCTTTTCAGACTGTCAGCGATAGCCGGATGGGTGACGTTACTGGCGTCAAATTCCGGACGTTTGGGGGTCGCCACATGCGGCCGGTCATATTCGGGCGCGCCATCGGCTAAATGCGTGAGCGGCATATCAGCAATTTCTTCGCCCTGATGATGCACCACCATGCGATGGCCGTCGGTCAGTTCGCCGATGACGGCAAAATCAAGTCCCCAGCGGTGGAAAATTTTCTCCGCTTCGGCTTCGCGTCCCGGCTTCAGCACCATTAACATGCGCTCTTGGCTTTCCGACAGCAGCATTTCATAGCCGCTCATAGCGGTTTCGCGACATGGCACTTTATCTAGGTCGATGAAAATACCAACGCCGCCTTTATCAGCCATTTCAACCGATGACGATGTCAAACCAGCGGCGCCCATGTCTTGGATGCCAATAATCGCATCTGAGGCCATTAGTTCCTGACAGGCTTCGAGCAGCAATTTTTCGGTGAATGGGTCACCGACTTGAACCGTTGGGCGTTTTTCTTGCGAGGCGTCATCAAACTCGGCGGACGCCATGGTTGCCCCATGGATACCGTCACGGCCAGTTTTGGCGCCGACATAAACAACCGGTGAGCCAATGCCTGTGGCGGCGGCATAGAATATTTTATCAGCCCGTGCTGTGCCGACGCACATGGCATTGACCAAAATATTGCCATTATAGCTGGCGTCGAAATTCACTTCGCCGCCGACGGTTGGCACGCCAATGCAATTGCCATAGCCGCCAATGCCTGACACCACACCGGCGACAAGGTGGCGGGTTTTCGGATGGCTTGGCTCGCCAAACCGCAGCGCGTTCAAATTGGCCACTGGCCGCGCGCCCATGGTGAACACGTCGCGCATAATGCCGCCAACGCCCGTTGCCGCGCCTTGATAAGGCTCAATAAAGGATGGGTGATTGTGACTTTCCATTTTGAAAATCGCCGTATCGCCATCGCCAATGTCAATCACACCGGCGTTTTCGCCCGGCCCTTGAATGACTTGCGGGCCTTCTGTCGGCAATTTTTTTAGCCATTTGCGCGATGACTTATAAGAACAATGTTCCGACCACATGACGGAAAATACGCCCAATTCGGTCATATTCGGTGTCCGCCCCAAATGACCGACAATCATTTTATACTCGTCATCGGTCAGTCCATGTTCGCGGGCAATGTCCTCGGTCACATCCACCAGATTATTCAAACGCGTACTCATGCCAAACTCTCCACAATGCCGGTAAACAGGCGCTTACCGTCTTCGCCGCCCAAAGCCGCTTCGGCGCGGCGTTCTGGGTGTGGCATCATGCCAAGAATTTTGCCGCTTTTGTCGGTAATGCCGGCAATATCAAGCGATGCCCCATTTGGATTGTCGCCGGCGCCATAAGTAAAGGCGATTTGCTGGTGCTCTTGCAGGCTGGCCAGTGTCGACTCATCGGCAAAATAATTGCCCTCATTATGGGCAACCGGAATAATAATTTCTTCATCCTGCTGGTACAGATGGGTAAAGGCGTTTTGCGCATTGCTCACTGTCAGTCGGGTATCGCGGCAGACAAAATTAAGCCCCGTGTTTTGCATCAGCACGCCGGGCAATAAGCCGCATTCGGTCAAAATTTGGAAACCATTGCAAATGCCCAAAACCGCCGCCCCCTTATGCGCTTGGGCGACAACTTCACGCATGATCGGGCTATTGGCGGCCATTGAGCCGCAGCGCAAATAATCGCCATAGGAAAACCCGCCGGGGAGAACAATCAAATCACAATCGGGCAGGGAGGCGTCGCCATGCCATGCCATTAGTGGCGGCGTGCCTGTCGCCGCTTCTAGACACACGGCGACATCACGGTCGCAATTCGAACCCGGAAAAACAATCACTGCAGCCTGCATAGGCCTACTCCGACTTATCGAGCTGAATGTCGTAATTCTCAATCACTGTATTGGCGAGAAGCTGTTCGCACATAGCAGTGAGACTGGCTTCAGCTTTGGCCGCGTCGGTCTCGCTCAAATCAATTTCAATGAGCTTGCCCTGGCGCACGCTATTGACGCCAGAAAAGTTCAATTGCCCAAGCGCATTTTCAATGGCTTTGCCTTGCGGGTCGAGGACCCCGGATTTCAGTGTGATATTTATTGTCGCTTTCATATTTTCCTCAACTCACCAATACTGGCCCAGTTTTACCATCAGTGTTCTTGCCGTTAAAAATTCCCAATCTGCGTGCCACTTCCTGATAAGCATCAACCAGCCCGCCCAAATCCTCGCGGAAACGATCTTTGTCGAGCTTTTCAAGACTTTTGGTGTCCCACAGGCGACAGCTGTCAGGGCTAATTTCATCTGCCAAAACCAGCCGATGATTTTCGCCATCCCACAGTCGGCCAAATTCCAATTTAAAATCGATCAGTCGAATGCCGACGCCATAAAACAGGCCGGTTAGGAAATCATTGATCCGCAGGGCGTGCGCCATCAGCTCATCGACTTCCGCCGGCGTTGCCCAATTGAAAACCGAAATATGGTCTTCTGTGACCAACGGGTCGCCGAGCGCATCATCTTTATAATAAAATTCCACCAGCGGGCGCGGCAGGGGTTCGCCACTGGTCAGGCCAAGGCGTTTGACCAGTGATCCAGCCGCAACATTGCGCACAACCACTTCCAGCGGCACAATTTCGACCTCGCGAATAAGCTGTTCACGCATGTTCAACGTACGAATAAAATGCGTTGGAATGCCGATTTCTTCTAAGCGGGTAAAAATATATTCGGAAATCCGATTGTTCAAAACCCCTTTGCCATCAATGACTTCGTGCTTTTGCGCATTGAAGGCGGTGGTGTCATCTTTGAAATATTGCACCAGCGTGCCGGGCTCGGGCCCCTCGAATAAAACCTTGGCCTTGCCTTCATAAATCTTACGACGCTTCGACATTGTCTCTCTCCGGTGCTGCCGTTATCGGCATAGTTAAACTATGGCGTTGATTCTGCCAAATTTTAGCGATTAAACACGCGGTCAAAAATCGTATCCACATGTTTGAAGTGATAGCTCAAATCAAATAGAGCTTCCAAATCTGTGTCGCTCAACACAACGTCTTCATCGGCTTTCAGCAATTCTAGGAACTGGCCTTCGCCGCGCCATACGGGCATTGCATTACGCTGCACCAATCGATAGGCGTCCTCGCGGCTCACACCGGCTTGGGTCAACGCCAGTAAGACGCGCTGCGAATGCACCAGACCGCCCAATTTATCAAGATTGGCCTGCATGCGTTCGGGATAAATCAACAAATTATCAATCACATTGGTCAAGCGCATCAGGGCAAAATCAAGGGTGATGGTGGCATCAGGGCCAATCATCCGTTCGACAGAAGAATGCGAAATATCGCGTTCGTGCCACAGCGCCACATTTTCCATAGCTGGCAGTGCCATGCCGCGCACCAGACGGGCGAGGCCGGTCAGGTTTTCGGTTAACACAGGGTTGCGTTTATGCGGCATGGCTGAAGAGCCTTTTTGGCCTTCTGAGAAATACTCTTCCGCTTCCAAAACTTCCGTGCGCTGCAAATGCCGCACTTCCGTCGCCAGCCGCTCAATCGAAGAGGCAATAACGCCAAGCGTGGCGAAAAACATGGCATGACGGTCGCGCGGAATAACTTGCGTCGACACCGGCTCGGCCACCAAACCCATTTTATCGGCCACATGCAATTCCACTGATGGGTCAATATTGGCAAAAGTCCCGACCGCGCCAGAGATTGCACAGGTGGCAATTTCTTCGCGCGCCGCCACCAACCGCGCCCGATTGCGGTCAAATTCAGCGTAGGCTTGCGCCAGTTTTAATCCAAAAGTTGTCGGTTCGGCATGGATACCGTGGCTGCGGCCAATGGTTGGGGTCATTTTATGTTCAAACGCCCGTTTTTTGATTGCCGCCAGCAAGGCGTCCATATCGGCCAGCAAAATGTCAGCCGCGCGCACCAATTGAACATTAAAACACGTGTCCAAGACGTCAGATGAGGTCATGCCTTGATGCACAAACCGCGCTTCCGGGCCGACATGTTCCGAAAGACTGGTCAAAAAGGCGATAACGTCATGTTTGACTTCGCGTTCAATTTCGTCAATCCGGTCGACATCAAAGCCGCCGCGTTCATGCACGGCTTTGGCGGCATCGGCGGGCACAATGCCAAGATCAACCATGGCATCCATTGCGTGGGTTTCAATTTCGAGCCAAATGGAAAACCGGCTTTCGGCTTCCCAAAGAGCAGTCATTTCAGGGCGGGCATAACGTGGAATCATCTGTGGTCTCCTCTGCCATGGCTTTACCATAATCGCCGTCCATAAGTAATGACTAAGCGGCGATTCTTTGCCCGTTTTACTTAATTTATGTGCTTAAAACGCGGTTTTTACAATAAACCGATGTTTTTGAAGCTCACTTCGGCGTGTCGCCCAATAATCAAATGGTCGTGCAGCACGATATTGAAGCTTTCGGCCAGAGTTTTTAGCTTTTGAGTCATCTCAATATCGGCCTGCGACGGCGACGGGTCGCCGCTGGGATGATTATGCACCAATATCAACGCCGAGGCGCTAGGCTCCAGCGATCGTTTCATCACTTCGCGCGGATAGACGGGCGTGTGATCGACCGTTCCGCTGCCCATTTCCTCATCGGCGATGATTTGGTTTTGCTTATCGAGAAAAATCACATGAAATTTTTCAATCTTCTTTTCCGCCATGCGGGCGCGGCAATAGCTCAACAGCGCATCCCAATTTTGCAAAATCGGCCGCAATTTGGTTTTCGACTGGCCAATACTCAGCGCCGCTGCCTCAATCACTTTAAAGTCAGTGATAACGCTGTCGCCGACACCCGAATAGGCGCGCAATTCTGATGGCACCGCCGATAAAACGGCCGACAAATCGCCGAAGTCATGGATTAACTCATGCGCCAAATCCTTCACGTCGCGGCGCGGCAGAGAACGGAATAAAATCAGTTCCAGTGATTCATGCGGCTGCACGGCTTCTATCCCACCACTATTGAAACGCGCGCGGAGTCTCTCGCGGTGGCCGGTTCTAAAGCTTCTTAGCCTGTTGAAAGGGGTGCTTGTTGCTTTTTCTTTCACCCTTATTTTCCTTTGGTCTTAAGTTTGTCGGTGTGGCGTTTCCTTGCCGTTGAGTGAGGCGGTAAAAATTTCATAGCCGGTCGCTGTCACCCCAATGGAGTGCTCGAATTGCGCCGATAAGGTGCGGTCGCGGGTCACTGCTGTCCATCCGTCGCCGAGAATTTTAACAGCTGGTTTGCCGAGGTTAAGCATTGGCTCAATGGTAAAAAACATGCCTTCGCGCAGGCTGAGGCCTTCACCGGAGCGGCCATAATGCAGAATATTCGGCGCATCATGAAAAATGCGGCCAAGCCCATGGCCACAAAAATCGCGGACAACGGAAGTGCGCTGGGCTTCGGCATAAGATTGAATGGCGGCGCCAATATCGCCCAATGTCGCGCCCGGTCGCACCACCTCAATGCCTTGCATCATCGCATCATAGGTTACATCCATCAGCCGTTTGGCTTTCACCGAAACCTCACCAATGCCGTACATGCGGCTTGTGTCGCCATGGAACCCGCCATGGAAAAGCGTTACGTCGACATTCATAATATCGCCGTCGCGCAGTATTTTATCGATCGGAATACCGTGGCACACGACATGGTTAATCGAGGTGCAAATGGATTTACGAAAACCGCGATAATTCAGCGGTGCTGGTACGGCGCCAAGGTCAGCGATGATTTCCACCGCCTTATCGTCGAGAAATTGCGTGGTCACACCGGCTTGCACGAAGTCAGACAAGGCATCCAGCGTTTCGGCGGCCATGCGACCAACGACACGCATGGCTTCAAAATCTTCCGCAGTATGCAGCTTGATTTGACCCGTGCTCTTCAATGGAGCTGAACTGGCAGCGATAAAATTCATAAACCTGTCTATAGCACGGGGCGGCTCAGGCGACCAAACTGAAATTGCCCAGAACAGGGCGCCAACAGATAATGTTTGGGCTGGCGCATGTTTGACGTATATAAAGACGAAATCTTAATCTAATGAAAGGCAAGCCATGTCCGCGCAGCCAAAAAGTGTAACCGCCGCCATGATCATCATTGGCAATGAGGTGTTGTCTGGCCGCACGCAAGATAAAAACTTGGCCTTTGTCGCGCAAATGCTCGGTGAAATTGGTGTCGATATGCAGGAAGCGCGGATTATTCCCGATGTGCTGGAAACAGTGGTGGCCAGTGTGAACGAGCTGCGCGCACGCCATGATTATGTTTTCACCTCCGGCGGTATTGGCCCGACTCATGACGATATTACCGCCGATTGTATTGCCGCTGCTTTCGAGGTGAAACTTGAAAAACACCCGTTGGCCATGCAGGCCTTGCAAGCCCATTATGATGCGCAAGAGGCCGATTTCAACGAAGCGCGCCAGCGCATGGCGCGTATTCCCGAGGGCGCCAGCTTGATTGAAAATCCGGTCAGCACGGCGCCCGGGTTCAAAATCGACAATGTCTATGTCATGGCTGGTGTGCCAAAAATCATGCAAGCGATGATGGAAAATATTTTGCCAACCCTCAAAGGGGGCGAGACATTGTCATCCATCACCGTGACCTCCAGCATACCCGAAGGCAGTATTGCCTCTGAAATGGGTGCGCTACAACAGCAATATCCTGACGTCAATATTGGCCTATACCCGTTTTACAGTGCTCAAGGGGCGGGCGTGAGTGTGGTGGCGCGGGGACGCGATGTGGCGCAGTTGCAGGCCGTTGAAACGGCTATCAAGGCGCATTTGGCGACCATTGGCGCGCCCTTGGTCGACCGCCCCAAGGCAATTGCCAGCCAATAAACTGGCATAAAATAACCTTACAAAAAGTTTAGTTTTACTTTGCCGAATATGCAGGCATTGTAAGCTTATTCAAACGGAGGGTTCTATTATGAAAAAAATGATTTCTGCAATGGCTGTAGCTGCCATGTTCGCGCTGCCAACATCTGCTTTGGCTTTGGATTCAGGTTTTGACGCAATGGCAAAATCTGGTAGCCACCAATTCTATGTTTGGTGCACAGGTAAAGCTGACTACGCAGCAGCACAAAATGGCGACAATGCCAAAGCTGCTCAGTTGGCTCTTGCTTCTAAAGCTGGCGGTAACTGCTGGCCAGTATGGCAAGGCCTGAACGACTAGTCTTGAAAGACCGGTTGTTTAACCTAATTTAAAACGGTGGCCTTGTGCCGCCGTTTTTTTTGGGGTTGTTATGAAAATGTTCACAATTGGTGTGGTTATAGTACTCATTGGCGCGGCGATGGTTTTGTCGTCTTGCGCCGGCCCAGGCGCCCCGCGTGGCGAGGGCGCACCGTACCATCATTTGACCAATGGATTTCGAAATCCACCCGACAGCCCCAAACGCGACACCAGCCTGTCGACGCGTTTGTCGTTTTTTGGCTCTATTATCGGTCGCACCATAAGCGGCACCAAGCCAACCATGCCTGATCATCACACTGTGCCGCTAGAGCAGGCGCGCGCGCAACTTGCTGCGCTGGGCGATGGCGATAGTATCAGCTGGATTGGTCATGCTAGTTTTCTCGTGCGCCTTGATGGGGTAACGGTGCTCACCGATCCGGTTTTGACCAAGCGCGCCTCGCCGGTATCTTTTGCCGGCCCTGAGCGGATATTTGCTCCCGGTCTGGCTGTTGAGGATTTGCCGCCAATTGATGTGCTGGTAGTTAGCCATGCGCATTATGACCATCTCGACACAAACACTTTAGACCTGTTGCCCAACCGGCAGTCGATTACCGCCATTGTGCCACTTGGCATGGGCAAATATTTCACCAGCCGGGGCTATGGCACGGTTCATGAGGTGGATTGGTATGATCAAATCACGCTGCCCAGTCGCAGCGGCAATTTTCGCCTGACCGCCTATCCAGCCGTCCATTGGTCGAATCGCTCACCATTTGATGTCAATCGTATCCTCTGGATGTCCTATGGATTTAGCGCCGGAGGCCGCTCGGTCTATCACACGGGCGACACGGAAGTGCATCCTTATCTGTTTGGTGAGATTGGCGCGCATATGCAAAAAAACCACGGTGGCTGTGACATTGGGTTGATGAGTACCGGCGCCTATAATCCGCGTCCGATGATGATGGGCGCTCATGCAGACCCGGAAGGTGCAGTAAAAATTGGCCGTGACATTGGCTGTCAGCGCATGGTGCCAATGCATTGGGGCACTTTTGTGCTGGCCCTGGAGCCATTTGAGGAGCCACGTCAGAGATTTGTGGCGGCGGCTGGCAATCAAGCTTTGGTGATGAAAATTGGCGAAAGCCTGAGTTTATCAGACGTGCCCTTGCAGCCATAATAGAAGCTGAAATAGGCTTGGCGAGTTAGCAATCTATGCTATACAAACCGCCAGTCTGACACTCATGATGGCCTCGTGGTGGAATTGGTAGACACAGCAGACTTAAAATCTGCGGCCCGTAACGGGCGTGACGGTTCGAGTCCGTCCGAGGCCACCACCGTCGGCAAATGCCTCACATAATTTATGCTTTAAAACGATAGCGCGTCGAGCAATAGGGGCAGATGATTTCGTTTTCTCCGCCCATGTCGAGATAAACATGCGGGTGATCATGCGGGGCGCTGGCGCCGGTGCATTCGAACTCGCGCACAGCGATGAATAGTTCGCTGTCTCCATTATCATTGCTGAATTTTGGTATCGCTGCATCGGCCATATGGGTCACTCTCTCGTAATTTGGGCACGCTTTTTGCGCACGCTGGGCGTGGGAATTTATATAGACCCAGCCGCCTTGGGCTGCAAGGGCTTAGCAACAGCCGCAGCCACCCAGCGTCACATCACCGTCTCCGTGGCCGCCTTCGCCATGCCATGCGGCGACCAAAGAATCAGCAGAAAAAGTGGCGGTTTCGGCAAAGTCATCATGCGCCTTTTGCCGCAAAGCCCGATCGCCGAGCACGTCAATGGCAGTCATGGCCAGCGCCTTGGCACCATCAATAACCGCTGCATCGCCGCTGGCTGAGCCAGCATATTTGGCAAACTCTGGGTTATGAATCACGACATGCGGCGGGGCGCAGGCAATCATTGGATGAATTGACGGCACCCGATGGCTGACATTGCCCATATCGGTTGAGCCGCCACTGCCATAGGGCATTTTATCGAGCGGAAAGAACGACCGCCCAAGGCTTTCAGCATTGGCCTGATAGCGCGCGGCGATGGCCCAGCTATCCTTGATTTCCAAATAATCGCCCAGCGCCCAATCGATTTGCACCTCGCAACCAGCCGCCAGCGCACCAGCTTCAAAGCAATTTTTGACGCGTTGTTTCAGTGCGCTCAAGGCCATGCCGTCGGCGGCGCGCACATAAAAAGTGCCAACCGCCCGATCCGGCACAATATTTGGCGCCAATCCAGCCTCGTTGAAAATCCCGTGAATACGCTCGCTTGAGGTAATATGTTGGCGCAATTGCGCAATGCTTTGATAGGCGGTGACCAGCGCATCAAGCGCATTGAGACCGGCTTGCGGCATGGCCGAGGCATGCGCCGATTTTCCAGTATAGGTCACCCGCACTTCATTGACTGCCAAGCTTGGCATGGTCAGCAGATTGATACCAGCCGGATGCACCATCATTGCCGCATCAAGCCCATCAAAAGCCCCTTGTCGCGCCATTAATTCTTTGCCATTGCCAGATTCTTCCGCCGGTGTGCCGAGATAACGCACGCGACCAGGCAATTTTTGCCCCAATTTCGACAGCGCCATTGCAGCTCCGAGGCCGCTGGTGGCAATAATATTATGGCCGCAAGCGTGGCCGATACCGGGCAGGGCGTCATATTCGGAAATAATCCCCACTTGCGCCTCACCAGCGCCAAACTCTGAAATAAAAGCTGTCTCCAAACCGCAGGCATGGCGCGTGACGTCCAATCCCTCATCGGCGACAAAATCGGTCAGCAAGCCATGGGCAAACTTTTCTTCAAAGGCAATTTCCGGCCGCGCATGAATCGCATGGCTGGCGTTAATCAGCTTATCGGCCATTTGATCAATGGCGTCGCAGGCTTGTTTTTTCAGTTGCTCAGGTGACATGGTTTCTCCTCGCTGGTGTGCTTAGTTGGCTGGCATGCCCAAAAGCATACCCCCATCGACAACCAGTAATTGTCCAGTGACGTGTTGGCTGAAACGGCTGGCAAAAAACAAAATCGGGCCGGTGATATCCTTGGCGCCGGCCACTTGGTCCATCGGTGTAATGGCTTTCACGTCGTCAGAAATTTGATTGAATACTTTTTCGCCAAAAGCATTCAAAAACCAGTCCGTACCAACAAAACCGGGGCACACGGCATTGACGCGAATTTTGTCTTTGCCCAAAGCGCGGGCCAACGACATGGTGGCGGTGTTGAGCGCACCTTTTGATGCGGCATAGGCAATGGATGAGCCAATGCCGCGCACGCCAGCGACCGATGAAATATTCACCACCGACGGGGCGCTGCTTTTTTTCATATGCGGACGCGCTTGTTTAATCATTTGATAGGGGGCAATGAGATTCAGCGCGTAAATTTGTTCGAAATCGGTTTTGTCCAAACCGTCCAAATCATCGTGATTCATAAATTTTGTGGTGCCGGCATTATTCACAACAATGTCGAGCTGGCCCCATTGATCCATCGCCGCGTCGACCAGCAGTTTGCAATTGGCATCTTCAGAGACATCGGCGCCGACCGCAATGGCGTCGCCGCCAAGTTCTTTGCATTGCGCGACAATGTCCTCACCGGCTTGTTTATTAGAGGCGTAATTGACCACGACTTTGCCGCCATGGCGGGCAATGCCGAGGGCGGCTTCGGCGCCAATGCCATTGGATGACCCTGTGACGATGGCGACTTGATTTGAAAAATCCATTTTACTCTCCTATTTACCGGTAAACACGGGCGTTCGTTTAGCCATAAAGGCCTGACGTCCCTCGGCGTAATCTGCGCTTTCAAGACAATCGGCCAGCCGTTGGGATATATCTTCAGACGAAGCGTCTCGGTTTTCAATAATAAATTTCGAGGTTTGCAAACTCATCGGCGCATTGGCACAAATTTGGGCAATCAGTGCGTCGCGGCTTGCGGCAAAATTTTCCGCCGTGCTGATTTGATTGACGAGGCCCATGCGCATCGCTTCGGCGCAGTCAAATTTGCGCGCCGTGAAAATAATTTGCTTGGCATAGGCGGCGCCGACCGTCTCAACCAGACGCCGCGTGGCATTGGCCGGATAAGCCAGACCAAGGCGTCCGGCGGGAATGCCGAACAGGCTATCATCGCGCGCTAAACGCACGTCGCACGACAGTGCAATGCCCAATCCGCCGCCAATACAATGGCCTTCAATGGCCGCCAAAGTCGGCACCGCACATTTGGCGATGGCGTCAAAACCGTCAATGGTGGCGCGGTCATATTGGCCACTGCTCGGACCAGAAAACGCCTCTTCAAATTGCGAAATATCGGCTCCCGCGACAAAGGCTTTGCCGCCAGCCCCCGACAAGACGATCAACCGCAAGTCATCTTGCTGCTGCAGTTTGGCGAGCAAACCGGGCAGCGCTTGCCACCCTTCAAGATCGACGGCATTCATCCGCTCAGGATAAGAAAAGCAAATATGCCCAACATGGCCGAAATCGGTTTTTTCTATCTGCGCCGTCAGGCGGGCAGCATGGGTCTCAATAATTTGAACTGTCATGGCGTTAGCTTTGGCTTTTGAAAAAATTGATCAGGTCAGGAAACACCCGTCCATCTTCGAGCATAAATAAATGCCCGCCTTCATAAAATGTCAGCTCGGCATCGGGCAGGCGGCTGGCCATATTTTGCATGGCTTCGGGTGTGGCGATGCCGTCATAATGTCCCCCGGCCAGCCATACGGGGCAGCTAATGTCGGCCAGCCCATCCCAACAATCATGATATTTGCGCGCTTCTAATTGTTGCTGCCGACCCCATTCATGGTTGGGCTCATCAGCATATTGTGAATGGTCGGCGCGCGCGACGGTGGTCGCCACCACATCGGGATTATCGGCAATAAATGCATCAGTGACCCGTGTGTCGGCGACTTTCATATAGGTCTTCAGCGCCGTTTGCGGGTCAAGCTCGCGCAATTTGTGCAACGGGAATGAGGCGCCGCCCTCGCCACCGGCGGCGGTGCAAAACATCGCCAGACTTTTTATGCGGTCGCCGTGGCGTAGCGCTAAATGCTGCGCCACCATGCCACCAAAAGAAATTCCTAGAACATGGGCGCGTTCGATGTTGAGCCCATCCATTAAAGCGGCGGCGTCATCGGCATAAGCGGCCATTGTGTAGCCATCATCGGGTTTTTCGGTCTGGCCAAGCCCACGCTGGTCATAGCTTGTAAGCTGAAAATGACTGCTGAGCGGAGACTGCATAATATTCGGTTTTTTTCGCAAATCGGCGCCCGAACCGCCCAGAACCAGCAGTGGTTCGCCGCTTCCGGCTTGTTCATAATAAACAGTGAGATTGGGTGTAGATAAAAACGCCATGGATTAAGTCCGACTGATTGCTTGCATGATTTTCGAAGCAGATGGTATCCTCACTCACATGTTTGCGCAAAGCCTAATCAAGGGTCGCGTATTAGGAATGATTGAATATGTCAGATACAGCGACAAATTTAGACCCTGTTGATACGGCTGTCGATCCGGTGTGGGCGCGCATTCAGGAAGAGGCACGCCACTTGGCCGATAAAGAATCGGACATGGCGGGCTTTGTGCAGGCCACTGTTTTGCAGCATGGCTCATTAGAAAAAGTGATTGCCGCGCATTTAGCCGAGAAAATGGCCAATTCAGAATTCGGCGCGAGTAATCTAGGCGCGGTGTTTGAAGAGGCTTTTGTCGGCAATGCCGCGTTCGCCGAATCCGTGCGGGCTGACATTACTGCCACCTTCGACCGCGATCCGGCCTGCCGCGCCTATCTTGATGCGGTGCTTTATTATAAAGGCTTTCTGGCTTTGCAGGCTTATCGCGCCGCTAATTGGCTGTTGCACCAAGACCGTCGCGGCATTGCGCTTTATATCCAAAACCGCGCTTCGGAAGTGTTTCAGGCGGATATTCATCCGGCGGCGAAAATTGGTCACGGCGTATTTATCGACCATGCCACGGGTGTGGTCATTGGCGAGACAGCGGAAGTTGGCAATGATGTGTCGATGCTGCATTCGGTCACTTTGGGCGGCAGTGGCAAAGAGGGCGGCGACCGTCACCCGAAAATCGGCAATGGTGTGTTGATTTCTGTCGGTGCCAAAGTGCTCGGCAATATTCGCATAGGCGATTGCGCCAAAATTGGCGGTGGTAGTGTCGTGCTCACCGATGTGCCAGCCTATACAACGGCGGTCGGTGTGCCGGCAAAAATTATTGGTAAAGTCAGCGGCCCAGAGCCCTCACGGCAAATGGATCATAGCGTCAGTCAGTCAGATGACGAGGCGTAAAGGCAACCAAATCAACGGGAGATGATGATGAGACTTGAAGGGAAAACGGCATTCATATCTGGCGCGGCACGCGGTCTTGGAGCAGAAATGGCGCGGCTTTTGCACAGCCATGGCGCCAATGTCATGGTCACGGATATTCTTGAGGAAGAGGGCGAGAAACTGGTCTCGGCGCATGACAATATGCGGTTTATGCGCCATGACGTGCTCGACGAAGCGCAGTGGGCGGCGGCCATGCAGGCCACGAAAGAGGCTTTTGGCGGACTTGATATTCTGGTCAATAATGCCGGCATTGCCCATAACGCCACTTTGACCGAAGAAACCACGCTGGAACAATGGCGCAAAGTTATCGGCATTGATTTGGACGCGGTATTTTTAGGCTGCAAACACGCCATTGGGCTGATGAAGCAAAATGGCGGCAGCATTATTAATATTTCGTCGATCTACGGCATTGTCGGCTCGGCTGGTCAAACGCCTTATCACGCTGCCAAGGGTGGTGTGCGATTGCTGACCAAGGGCTTGGCGGTGGAGCTGGCGCAATTGCAATATGGCATTCGCGTGAACTCCATTCACCCCGGTTTTGTCATCACTGATTTGGTGCGTCAGGGGCTGAAACAGGCGGTTGATAGCGGCCTAATGCCGGGTGAAAACGAAGCCGTAGAAATGTTGACCATGCAAACCCCATTGGGACGTTTGGGCGCGCCGCGTGATATTGCCAATGCCGTTCTGTTTTTAGCCTCTGACGAGTCGTCATGGATGACAGGTTCGGAAGTGGTTGTTGACGGCGGCTATACAGCCCAATAGGTTGTGCCGATTGTCAAAGCGGCAATGATGAGGAGAATGGTATGAATACCGATGAGATTTTGCGCGTACAGGCCTATCTGCGCCTGAAGTTCCAAAATGAGTTAATGACGCTGAAACGTGGCCCGAAAGACGACATGGTTGAAGTGTTCTTGGAAGATGAGTTTATCGGCACCTTATTTCGCGATGACGAAGAAGGCGAAGTCTCTTACGCCTTTAATATGGCCATTCTAGATTTCGATTTGCCGACGCTTTAATTGACAATGCGGGCGGCTGAACGGAAGCTTTTGATGAGGTCTTTGACCTTGGCATCAATGCTTTGCCAGTCGCTCAAATGGCGGCGCTTGAACAAATAGCTGACCTCAGCCGAGCGCCCCAAGTCAAAGCGGGTTTCGCAGATGGCGCCCCTTTTGTCAGCCGTTTCACACATAAACATAGGGGCTTCGGCGCGCTCCAAGCGCGTGCCAGCCAGCATGGCGCGGAACAAATCCTTCCCCCTATAGGGCGTGTCATCGCCAAATTGATAGGCCTGCAAGTCATCGGTAATATCGCTGGTTTTCAGCTCGACATAGGGCGCATAAAGCGATTCAAAACGCCGCTCAATGGGTAAGTCGCGAGTCACACCCGTTATCGAAATAATCACCAGAGGCGAGTCGTCGTCGATGCGCAAAAACTGCTCTTTGGTCGATAATTGATAGCCCGCTAACTTCGGCAAAACGGCGTGCAGCGTAATATCCGCGTGCTGACCGTTACGTCGACTGGCCGCATTGCGAGTATAATTGGCTGGTACGGCAAATAAGGTGCCGCCGATTTCCAGTTTGACGGCATATGTTTTGCTGCTCGGACTGTAGTCAAGCCCGCGCCAAAACGACAGGCCGGGGCCGAAATAAAATCCGTAGAATATACCGCCAGCCAACACAAAACAGACGCTCAACATCAGCGGAAGCCGCCAGACTGGCCACTCTTCTTCATCCACAGCGCGCGACAAAATGCGTTTTATCATGGTTTCCTCTCGACAGGCGTTATTTTGCGATTACGATGTCGATAGAAAAGCTAGCACTTTACGGCGAGGGAGAGAACATGGCGATTTACGCTTTAGGCGACAGCCAACCGCAATTTCCAGACTCAGGTAATTATTGGGTGGCGCCCGATGCCCAACTCATGGGGGCGATTAAATTGCTCGAAAACGCCAGCGTTTGGTTTGGCGCCGTGCTGCGCGGCGACAATGAGCTGATTACCATTGGTGAAAACTCTAATGTGCAAGACGGCTCAGTTATGCACACCGATATCGGTTTTCCGCTGACTCTGGGCAAAAATGTCACCGTCGGCCATCAGGCCATGTTGCATGGCTGCACGGTCGGCAATAATTCCCTGATCGGCATTGGCGCGACGATTTTGAATGGCGCCAAAATTGGCAATAATTGCCTTATCGGAGCCCATGCTTTGGTCGGCGAGGGCAAAGAGATTCCAGATAATTCCATGGTATTAGGCATGCCGGGCAAAATTGTCCGAACGCTGGATGAACAAAATGAAAAAATCATGATCGCCTCGGCTAAACACTATGTTGAGAATTGGCGACGCTATCAAGCTAACTTAAAGAAAATAGGATAAAATGACGGATACAGTAGATTATATAATTGTCGGGGCGGGCAGCGCCGGTTGTGTTTTAGCCAATCGGTTGTCGGCGGATGAAAACGCCACAGTGATGCTGTTGGAAGCCGGCAAACAGGACAAAAACCTCTTCATTCACATGCCGGCTGGTTACTCGCAATTAGTGCCCGAAGCTAATGATCAAAACTATGGTTTTGAAACGGAAGCCGAAGCCAATCTCAATGGCCGCAATCTATATTGGCCACGCGGGCGCGGTTGGGGCGGTTCGTCGTCGATCAATGCCATGGTCTATACCCGCGGCCACGCATGGGACTATGACCATTGGAGCCAGCTCGGCAATGCCGGTTGGTCATATGAGAGCGTGTTGCCATATTTCCGTCGGGCCGAAGATTTCTCTGGCGATGGCGATGACGAATATCACGGCACAGGCGGGCCACTATCGGTACAAAAATCAAATCGTGAGAACGACGTTTTGCTCGATGTTTTTGTTGAAGCTGGCCAGCAGGCCGGTTTTCCTCTGACCAAGGATTTCAATGGCAAAAAGCAAGAGGGCTTTTCACGCTATGAACACACCATTCGTGGGTCGAAGCGTTGCAGCGCGGCGCGGGGTTATTTGCATCCGGTATTGAACCGCAAAAACCTCCTCACCGAAACCGAAGTTACCGTCGATAAGGTGATTTTTGACGGCAAAAAAGCCATTGGCGTGGCCTTTAAGCAAAACGGCCAAGATCGCATTGTGCATGCCAATCGCGAGGTTATTTTATCGGCTGGGGCGGTTAATTCGCCGCAAATTCTTATGCGCAGTGGCGTGGGTGCCGCCGACGATATCAAGCCGCATGGCATTGATATGGTGCACGAACTCAAGGGCGTCGGCAAAAACCTGCAAGACCATTTGGGGGTCGTCAGTCAGTTCGAATGTTTGCAAGAGGTTACCTTGCACCGTTCGGCAGTATGGTGGCGCACGCAATTGGCCGGCATCCAATATCTGCTATTTGGCAAGGGCGATGCCTCTTATCCGCCAACTGCGGCTGGGGCTTTTATTAAATCGCATCCGAGCAAAGATATTCCGGATATGCAGATTCACTATGTGTCCGTCGCAGTGCCAGATGTTCATGGTCGCGATGATTTGCCATCGCGGCATGGCTTCAGCTCAATTGTCTATGGTTGTCGGCCAGAAAGCCGTGGCTATATCACGCTGAAAAGTGCCCGTGCTGAAGACGCACCAGCCATGCATCCAAATTATTTATCGGCTGAGCAGGACATGATTGACATACGCAATGGTTTCCGCGAGACCCGCAGGGTGTTTTTGCAACCAGCTTTTGATCCCTATCGTGGCACTGAGCTGAAACCATCGGCTGATGTGAATGTTGATAATGATGCTGAGCTTGATGCTTGGATTCGCGCCACGGGCGAGACCCTTTATCACCCCGTCGGCACCTGCAAAATGGGCAAGGATGACATGGCGGTGACCAATGAGCATGGACAAGTACATGGTCTGCAGGGGCTGCGCGTTGTTGACGCCTCTTTGATGCCGACTTTGGTTGGCGCCAACACCAATGCGCCGACCATTATGATGGCGGAAAAAATTTCCGATCATATTAACGGCGGACAGTTTCTGCCGCCGCAACAATTGGCCGGTGAATAAAATGACCAAATTTGAGTTTTTCTTTGATGTCTCCAGTCCTTGGACATATCTCGCTTTTTCGCAAGTCGAGGATGTTGCGGCGCGTTGTGGGGTGGAGATTATTTGGAAGCCAATTTTGGTCGGTGGCGTGTTCAATAGCGTCAATGAAACCGTCTATGAGCAACGCGCTAATCCGCATCCGGTGAAAGGGCGTTACTACGTCAAGGATCTGCGCGATTGGGCGCAATTTTGTGATGTGAAAATTGGCAATCCGCCGGTGTTTCCAGTGCGCGCGGTGAACATTATGCGGGCCTGTTTTGTCGCCCTTGATGCCGGTTGTCTGCCAGCTTTCGCCAAGGCCGCTTTTGAAGCCTATTGGGGTGATTTGAAAGACATTAGCCAGCCAGAAGAAATTGCCGCCATTGCCGAAAGCGTCGGCTTTGATGTGAGGCATTTAGCTGAGGCCATGCAAAGCGATGATGTGAAAGCGCGATTGCGCGACAACACTGAAGAGCTGATTGCGCGCGGCGGCTTTGGTTCGCCGACCATGTTTATTAATGAAAGCGATATGTATTTTGGCAATGACCGTTTGGTTCTGGTCGAGGCAGCCTTGATGGCGGCGCAAAACCAGAAGGTGCAGGCTTAACATGAGCCAAGACGAAACGGCGCCGAAAAACAAACAACCATTTTTACGCGCGCCGGCCAGTGTGTTGGTGCTGATTGGTTTGATTGTCATCATACAAGCGGTGATGGCCACTGGTGGGCCGTCCACTACCACCAGCTTTCTCGTTGAAATGGCTTTATTTCCGGCACGGTTTTTTGCTGAGGGTCTGGGTGGTTTGCCCGGCGGTCTTGGGCAGGGCATTGCGACTTTATTCACCTATAGTTTGCTGCATGGCGACTGGGCGCATTGCCTTGTTAACGTTGCCTTTTTGCTGGCCTTCGGGACGCCCGTGGCCAAACGGCTTGGCGCCCGGCGATTTATTTACCTCTATGTTTTGTGCGTCATGTTGGCCGGCTATGGGCAAGTCTGGATGACCTCTTTCGACGGCTATCTGATTCCCATTATTGGCGCCTCTGGCGGGGTTGCCGGCATGGTTGGCGCCGCGGCGCGCTTTGCCTTTTCGCAAGGCATGTGGGGCGGCGGCGACGAACGCCAGCGTCTGTTATCTCTGCGCCAGGTGGTGACCCATAGAACGGTGATGATGTTCGTGCTTGTGTGGCTGGGCATGAATTTGATTTTCGGTCTGCTCGGCCCGCTCGGCATGGCGACGCCCGACGGAAGTCCGGCGAATATTGCTTGGGTGGCGCATGTGGTTGGCTTTTTGAGCGGCCTATTGCTTATCGGTTTGTTTGACAAGCCGCCGCTGTCGGCTTCTGGCGGCCCGGGCAATGTTGATTTCGGTGATTGGAAAGACCCGAAATAGGCCTCTCAAGCGCCTTGCTTAAGTGCCCCCTTGTATGCCGCGTCATTGTGTCGCACAATAGCAACAGCAAAGGAGGGCGGTATGACAATACAAGCAATCTTAAATAATAAAGGCGCCGAAGTGGTGTCGATCAAGGCGCAGGCGAGCGTCAGAGAAGCTTTGCAAATCATGGATAAGCACCAGATTGGTGCGCTGATTGTGCAGACGGCGAGTAATGAGTTTGGCGGTATTTTTACCGAGCGCGATGTGATGCGTGCGGTGGCGCGCGGCGATGCGGTGGTTCTTGAGCAAGCGGTCAGCGAACATATGTCAGAGCGGCCGCAGACCGTGACTTTTGAGACATCGATTCAACAGGCGATGGAAATCATGACGGAAATGCGGTTTCGCCATATGCCGGTAATTAAAGACGGCAAATTATGCGGGATTATTTCGCTCGGTGATTTGGTCAATTATCGCATTGGCGAGAGCGAGCGAGAGGCGCAAGCACTCAAGCAATATATTCAAACTGGCTGATTATAATTTTGTCGGATTGGGCGCATCGCCATATACAGCGACCGGATCAAAGACTTTCTCGTCTTCTTCATAAGTCAGCGTGACGGCGGTGTCTGGTAAATCACCCGTCGGCAGCGAACGATAAAAACATGAGCGATAGCCGACGTGGCAGCTGGCGCCATTGCCGCCAACGCGGACGCGCAACCAGACACAGTCTTGGTCGTCGTCAATGCGCATTTCGACAATGTTTTGCACCAAACCGCTGGTCGCGCCTTTGTGCCAGATGGCTTCGCGCGAGCGCGAATAATAATGCGCCTCGCCGGTGGCAATGGTTTGTTTCAGGGCGTCTTCATTCATGAACCCATGCATCAGCAATTCGCCGCTGTCAAAGTCAGTGGTGACGGCGGGAATCAGACCGTTGGCGTCAAATTTTGGCGCCAACACATGGCCTTCTTCCACTTGTTCAATGGTTTCGCGTGGTGCAAATGGTCCGGTCATTGTGAAAACCCTTAATCTGTTTGGGGCTTTATAGACCTAGCGGCTAATCATGGCAAGGAAGCGTGCTTCCATGCGCGGATCTTCAGCAAAAACACCGGTGAACTGGGTTGTGATGGTCGCTACATCTGGCTTTTTAATGCCGCGTGTGGTCATGCATTGGTGCTTGGCGTCGACCAAAATCGCAATCCCGGCTGGTTCCAACACACGCTGGATACAGTCAACGACTTGCGCCGTCATGGTTTCTTGAGTTTGCAGACGTTTGGCGAAAATTTCGATGACCCGCGCCAATTTTGAAATACCCACCACTTTATTGACCGGCATATAGGCGATGTGCACTTTACCAAGAATGGCCACCATATGATGCTCGCAATGGCTTTCCAGCGAAATGTCGCGCAGCATGACCATATCGTCATAGCCTTCGACATCTTCAAACGTACGACCGAGAACCTCATCTGGGTTTTCGTCGTAACCGGCGAAAAATTCTGTATAGGCATTGACCACGCGTTTGGGTGTGTCAATCAGACCCTCGCGTTCTGGGTTATCTCCGGCCCACGCAATCAGCGTGCGTACCGCGGCCTCTGCTTCGTCGCGTGAAGGTTTTTCCACTTTTACATCCCGTTCTCTGGCTGATGGCGTGTTTGAACCGCCTACTTTCGCATCCATTTTTTTGCCTACTTATCAGGAAATACGTCCTGAAATTCGCTGGGCTACCGGATACCCCTAAACTAATTTGGCCCCCGGTTGGTCATGGACTTATGCCACAAAGCGCTAACAACGCCGCCACAATAATTTTGCATAGCCATTTGCACGAATGCAAAAACCGCAAAACTCAGAGAAACACTCCTATGAGGAATATAGGCCGATAGGGGCGACGCATCAAGGTTTGAGGGGATTTCTGTCGGTTTTATTTTGACGAAACCGACTTGCCGAATAGGCGGGGGCTATTTATGGTGCGCTGATGAGCACGCTTTTAACCCTTCACAATCATCTGACCCGCAAGAAACAGCCATTTGAACCGGCGGATCCGCAGCATGTGACAGTCTATGTTTGTGGGCCGACCGTCTATGGCGCGGCGCATATCGGCAATGGTCGAGCAGCGGTGGTTTTTGATGTTTTGGTGCGGCTTTTGCGAGTGCTTTACCCGACCGTCACCTTTGCCCGCAATATCACCGACATTGACGATAAAATTAACGCCAAAGCAGCCGATGAAGCGGTGGATATTTCCGTCATCACCGCCCGTTATCACGCCAAATATCTCGAAGATATGGGCGCTTTAGGGGTTTTGCCGCCCGATATTGAGCCACACGCGACAGATCATATGGCGGAAATGATAGCCATGATTAGCGATTTAATCGCCAAGGGCCACGCCTATGCTGCCGAAGGACATGTGTTATTTGATGTCACCAGCGATGCCGAATATGGTCGCTTTTCAGGTCGCAATCGCGATGAAATGCTGGCCGGTGCGCGGGTTGATGTGGCGCCTTATAAGCGCGATGCCGGTGATTTTGTATTGTGGAAACCCTCATCAGATGATTTGCCCGGTTGGGACAGCCCATGGGGACGCGGACGTCCGGGCTGGCATATTGAATGTTCGGCGATGATTGAAAAACATCTTGGCGAGACCATTGATATTCATGGCGGCGGGGCAGACTTGCAATTCCCGCATCACGAAAATGAGTCGGCGCAAAGCCGCTGCGCCCATGGCAAACCTCTGGCGCGCTTCTGGTTGCACAATGGCATGTTGAATATGGGCGGCGAAAAAATGTCCAAGTCACTTGGCAATATTGCGCTGGTCGATGAGCTGATTGCCGATTTTCCTCCCGAGGCGCTGCGTTTGGCGTTATTGCAGGGGCATTATCGGCAAATTCTCGACTTCAATGATGAGCTGATTGCCCAATCAGTGAAAAACCTCGACCGGCTGTATGGGGCTTTGCGTGATGCCAGCGACATTCAAGTCAATGATATCAGCGCCGCCGACGTGCCAGCCGGTTTTCTGGCGGCTCTTTGCGATGATGTGAACACGCCGAAAGCGCTGGCTGAGCTATTCGTTTTGGCCAATGATTTGTCGACGCCGGAAAAAAAGCGCGCGCTTCTGGCCGCTGGTCAGGTCATGGGCCTCTTGCAGCAAGGCCCTGATGCATGGTTTGCCACGGATGACAGCCATCTTGATAAAGCCGAGGTGGAACGACTGATTGCGGCGCGCCAGAGTGCCCGTCAGGCCAAAGACTATGCTGCCGCCGACGCCGCCCGCGACCAGTTGACGGCTCTTGGTGTGGTCATTGAGGATACCGCCGATGGGACGATTTGGCGTCTCGCCAGATAGTCCAATTCGGCCTATGTTCAGGGCATGATGAACGAGCTTTACAATCAGCGCATTTTGAAACTGGCGGGCAATATTGAACATATTGGCCATCTTGAAGCGCCGGCGGCGCAATCCGATGCGGTGTCGCGTTTGTGCGGCTCAAAAGTTCATGTCGAATTATCGCTGGATGATGGCAAAGTCAGCGCCTTTGCCCATCAGGTTGAAACCTGCGCTCTGGGGCAAGCGTCAAGTGCGGTGATGGCGCGCCAGATTATCGGCTCAACGCCGGATGAATTGCGTGAGATCGGCCAGCAAATGCGCGCCATGTTAAAACAAGACGGCCCACCGCCAAGCGGGCGTTGGCAAGATCTTGAAGTCTTGCAATCGGTCAAAGAATTCAAAAATCGCCATGCCTCGACCCTGCTGACTTTTGATGCGGTCGAAGCCTGCCTCGCTGACTTGGGCGTTTAATCGAGAATTTTCATAAACACATCGACCGTATCGCCAACGCCGATATCTTCGCTTTGCCGCACGGATTTTTTCACTGGCAAAATATATGACTGGCGCTCGTTGCTCGGAAAAATAGAGGTTTTCCATTGCGTGTCGCCAATCGTCACGCTCACCCGCAAGGATTTGAAGCCGCGCTGCAAATGGGCGGAGAAAAACCGGATATGATCGGCGTCATCTACGGGTATGGTCAAAAAATGCCAAGCCGTGCCCTTGCCCGATGTCCACAGCCATAACTCACTGCTGAAGCGATAGCTTAAATCTTCCATATTTCCTCCATCGACAGCTAAACCATATGATATGCTAACCACCATGGTTCGTCGTGTCTTTCATTTTATCGTGCTTTTGCCGGTGTATTTCTATCGCTATGTGGTGTCGCCGCTCTTGGGGCCGCGTTGCCGTTTTGCACCCAGTTGTTCGGAATATGCGGTCGATGCTGTGCGCTTGCATGGCGCATGGGCGGGCGGCTGGCTGACGGTGAAAAGACTGGCGCGCTGCCATCCATTTGAAAAATTAGGTGCGGGGCATGGGTTTGACCCAGTTCCTCTTGAGATTTTGCGCGGAGCTTGGTATGCCCCTTGGGGTATACGTGCGCATGAGCAAACGACCAATGATAAGAAATGACGGAAACATAGAATGATAACGCTGACTTTACCCGATGGTGCCACACGCCAATTTGACGAACCGCTCGACGGGCTGGCTTTTGCGACCTCGATTTCCAAATCCTTATCGAAAAAAGCGCTGGCGATTAAGCTCGATGGCGAGCTGGTCGATTTGGCGACGCGCATTGAAAAAGACGCCAATATCGCTGTCATCACCGCCGATGATGAAGAGGGCGTTGATTTGATGCGCCATGATTGCGCCCATGTGATGGCCGAAGCGGTGCAAGAATTATTCCCCGGCACACAGGTAACCATTGGTCCGGTCATCGAAAATGGCTTTTTCTATGACTTTGCCCGCGAGACACCGTTCAGCCTTGATGATTTGGAAATTATTGAAAAGCGCATGCACGAAATTGTCGCGCGCAATGAGCCCATCACCCGCGAAGTCTGGGCGCGCGATGAGGCAATTGCCCATTTCAGTGAAATTGGCGAAGCCTATAAGGCAGAAATTATCGCCTCCATTCCCCAAGGTGAGGATGTCAGCATTTATCGTCAGGGCGCTTGGAAAGACCTGTGCCGTGGCCCGCATTTGCCGTCCACTGGCAAGCTGGGCAAAGCCTTCAAACTGACCAAATTGGCGGGCGCTTATTGGCGTGGTGATAGCAAAAACGAAATGTTGCAGCGGATTTATGGCACCTGCTGGGGCCATGAAAGAGATTTAAAAAACTATCTGCACATGGTCGAAGAGGCCGAAAAACGCGACCACCGCAAAATTGGCCGCGAAATGGACTTGTTCCATTTGCAGGAAGAAGCGCAAGGCTCGGTGTTCTGGCATCCCAAGGGCTATGTAATTTGGCAGGCCTTGGAGCAGTATATGCGCCGCCGTTTATCAGCGCATGACTATGAAGAAGTCAAAACCCCGCAAGTGCTCGATAGCCGTTTCTGGGAGCAGTCGGGACACTGGGATAAATTCCGCGAGAACATGTTTGTCGTGCCCGATGAAGTGCCAACCGCCGAAGATGGGCAGCAAATTATTTCCCCCGACGCCCATCTCATGGCCTTGAAGCCGATGAATTGCCCCGCCCATGTGCAGATTTTTAAGCAAGGAATTAAAAGCTATCGCGATTTGCCCATTCGTATGGCTGAGTTTGGCTGTTGCCACCGCAATGAGCCGCATGGCGCGCTGCATGGTTTGATGCGGGTGCGACAGATGACGCAAGACGATGCGCATATTTTCTGCCGCGAAGATCAGATTATCGCCGAAGCCGTCGATTTTTGCGGCTTGGTACGGCAAGTCTATGACGACCTCGGCTTTACCGATGTCTCGGTGAAACTCGCCCTGCGGCCAGACAATCGCGCCGGTTCGGATGATGTCTGGGATCGCGCGGAAAATGGTTTGCGCGAGGCTTTATCAGCGGCTGGTTTGGCGTGGGATGAATTGCCGGGCGAGGGGGCATTTTACGGCCCGAAAATTGAATATCATTTGCGCGACTCGATTGGCCGCACTTGGCAATGCGCCACTTTGCAGCTCGACTTTGTGCTGCCCGAGCGTCTCGACGCCACCTATATTGGCGAAGATGGTGAAAAGCACCGTCCTGTGATGTTGCACCGCGCTGTCTTGGGCACTTTGGAACGCTTTATCGGCATAATGATTGAGAGCTATGCGGGTAAATTGCCGCTATGGCTGTCTCCTGAGCAGGTGATTGTCTGCCCGATTACTACAGAAGCAGATGACTATGCCCATCAGGTTGCCGCCGCGCTCAGTGCTCAAGGTGTGCGGGTGCGGGCCGATACGCGCAATGAAAAAATCAATTATAAAGTGCGCGAGCATTCGGTCGCCAAAGTGCCGGTTATTCTCGCCGTTGGTATGCGCGAGGCCGAAGCGCGCACCGTATCAATGCGGCGGCTTGGTTCAAATGACCAAACCGTGCAAGCGCTTGATGAGGTGGTCGCGGCCATTAAAGCTGAAGCCACGCCACCGGATTTGCGCTCTTAGAACATCATTTGCAACTGCAATTTTGTGCTGTCGAAGACATGCGGATGGCTGCTATCACGCCGATTCCCGTGCAGCAAAATAATCGCCATCTGAGAATCTGGCCGGTGCCATTCAAGGTAATAGCCATGCGTTAAATTGGCGTAAGCCGAGGGCCGATCCCAGAAAGCCTCGTTCTGCACGCCCGCGCGCCACTGCGCCCCCAAGCCGACTTCAAAACGATAACTCCATTTGTGCCATTGTTGTAGCCGGTTGCCGCCAGTGCCATATTGGACTTGTTGCATGACGCTGAAACCATCAACCGAAATCTTATCGGCCAAGGATAGGGTGAGGCCGGCATCCGAGTTACTGGCGCCGATATTTTGATGGTCAAAACTCGCCGTGACTTCAAGGCTCGCAGGTCGGTCGCGGTGCATATGGCAGCTACCGCAGAGTTTCTTAATCGCCTGATAAAGATACGGTGGCATGAGGCTGGTTTTTAAAACCGGCGTGTTGCGACGCAGGCCGGCGACCAATTGCCAGTTGTCATAGGTCATTGTGTCAATGCGCCATCGGCTTTCATACACTTTGCCGGTCAGCGTCCATGTCTCTGTCAGCCCATGTTCGACGCTCAACTGCGAGCTATCGCGTTTTGCTTTGCGTGTGAGGCGCGTCGGCGTGTCATCGCTGGGCAGGCTTTGCAGATAATGCAAACGATCGGTCTCAAGGCTGACAATCAACTTGGTTGTGTCTTCCGCGACCACCCATGCGCTGGCGGCGGCTGGTGCGGCACTGGAAACAATGACGAAGGCAAGGAGGAGAGCTGTATAATAAGGCATATTTCTTCTGTTTTCTTGACTTTAGTATGAGCCAGAGATAAGCCAAAGGCAATTTTGCAACTTACTGTGCAACTTACTTTTCATCTCACGGAGAAATTATGTCGGCGTCTCACATTTTGGAATTCATGCTTAAGCGTCGCTCGGTGATGGCGCGCAATATGGTGGCGCCGGGGCCAGATGCGGTCGCGCTTGAGCAAATTCTGACCATCGCCGCGCGGGTTCCTGACCATGGAAAATTAACGCCATGGCGATTTGTTGTGGTGCAAGGCGATGATCGCGCGACGCTTGGGGCTGTCGCAGAAACCGCCTTTTTGGCCGAAAATGGCGAAGCTGAACCCGGTTTGCAACAAGCTGCGGCACAGCAATTTTTGCGCGCGCCATGCGTGATTGCTGTCATCGCGCGCCCCGTTGAGCACCCAAAAATTCCGCGTTCCGAGCAAATTCTGAGCGTTGGCGCGGTTTGCATGAACCTATTAACGGCGGCGCAAGCCATGGGCTTTGCGGCTCAATGGCTTACCGGTGCCGCCGCTTATGCGCCAGAGGTTTTGGCGCGGTTGGGCGGCCAGCCAGGTGATGAAATCGCTGGCTTTATGTATCTTGGAACAGCCGCCGAAGCCCCCAGTGAACGGCCACGTCCGGCCTTGAGTGAGATTTTTCAATTCGGTTTGCCAGAAGCGGCAGACGGATGACACAATTATTCAGAGATTTTCTGACCCTTGCCAATCTGGCTTGGCCGGTGGTGATTTCGCGGATTGGCATTATGACGCTAACCGTTGTCGACACCGTCATGGTTGGCCGCTATGCCTCGGAACATTTGGCTTATCTGGGCGTTGGACTGGTGCCGCATAATATTTTCATTCTGATTATGCTGGGGTTGATTATGGGCACGTCAGTGCTCGTGTCGAACCGTTATGGGGCGGGCGAGTTACAAAAGACCGGCGAGATTTGGTGGATTGCCCTGCCATGGGCGCTGGCCATTGGGCTTATCGGTTTTGTCGTTTGCGCCTTTGGCGAAGTTTTACTGCTGCTCTGGGGTATTGAGCCGGAAATCGCGGCCAAGGCTGGCTATATCTCTTTCATTGCTGGCCTGACCTTACCTCTGGCCGCTTTGCATATGGTCAGCGGGATGTTTCTTGAGGGCGTGCGTAATCCGCGACCCAGCATGGTGATTATGCTGATTGCCAATGTTGTCAATGTTGGCGCCAATTATGTGCTGGTTTACGGGCTTTATGGTCTGCCTGAATTGGGGGCAGAAGGTTCGATTTGGGCCACGCTTCTGGTGCGGTTTTTCCAGATGATGGGCATTTTTGCCTATATTTGGTTTGTTCTCGACCGCCAGAAGTTCGGCGTTTCGCCGCGCCCTAAATTCAGCTGGCGGGCGGGTGCGCGTCTGCGCCAAATCGGCTATGCCACGGGCGTGTCCATGGGTATTGAAAACACCGCCTTCAATGCGCTGGTGGTTTTTGCGGGTTGGCTGAGCATGACCGTGGTCGCGGCGCATGTGATTTCAATCACCGCCTTTGCACTGTTTTTCATGATGGGGCTGGGCTTTGGCGTCGCGACATCGGTCAGTGTCGGCAACGCCTATGGGGCTGGCGATTTCAACGGCGTCAAACGTTGGGCTTGGTTAGGGCTTGGTGTGCAATCGCTGTTAATGATTATCTGCGGCCTGTTTTTGGTGGTTAAGGCCGAAGCGTTCGCTGGCTTTTTTAGTCAGGATCCGGCGGTTATTGCTTTGGCGACACAGCTTTTGATTTTCATGTCCATGGCGTTGATTTTTGATACCGGCCAATCTTTATTGGCCATGTCTTTGCGGGCCCGTGGCGACACATGGTGGCCGACCACCATTCACATCATTGCCTATGCGGTGCTGATGATGCCATTGACCTATGTATCAATATTCATCTTCAATCGGGGCGCCATGGGGCTGGCCGATGGCGTCGTCTTTGGCACCTTATTTCCATTCGTGATGCTGGTTGGCCGTTATCTCTATCTCGACCGCCAGCAAAGCCGCCTCAGCCTTCATGCTGGCGGATAATTTTATTCTCAAGCAAAGCCGAGCAGGTCGCCTTATCGACGCCCAAATCTTGCAGCACGGCTAATGTATGTTCACCGATTTCTGGGCTTGGGCCTTTCGGGTCGGTATTGGTATCGGAAAAACGAATAGGTGAGGCTGGCGCTTTATAGCTGCTGCCATCAGCTTTTGGCATGTCAACAAACACGCCGGCCGCTTCCATTTGCGGGTCTTCCAAGGCTTGCGCAAAAGACTGCACCGGCGACCAGATAATCCCTTCGGCATCAAGACGCTGACCCCATTCAGCCAATGAGCGTTTGGCGAAGGCTTCATCCATTATTTTCACCAAAGCTGGGCCATTTTTACGGCGCGCACGGAAAGATGAAAAACGTTCATCGCCCTCAATATGCTCAAGCTCTAAAGCCCGCACCATTTCTGGCCAATCTGGTTCGCCTGGGCGCGAATTGAGAAACAGCCACAAATCATCGGCGGTTTTGAAAAAATTGCTCGACGGCACAACCGCTTCTTCGCGCGGGCGCGAGCGGGCAATGCGGCCATAGCGCATATAGGTAGAAAAATCAGACCCGACGACATACGCCCCCGAGCGCACCAAAGATCCCTCGACCAATGTGCCTTGGCCGGTGTCGCGGGCTTTCAACAGGGCGGCGAGAATGCCGCTGGCGGTGCTAATACCGGTAATGTGATCGCCGACCGCAACCCGCAAGGGAACGGGCGACGCGCCTTTTGGCGTCATCATCCAGCCAATGCCGGATTTGGCCCAAAAGGCCGCTGTATCAAACCCCGGCTTGTCGCGCTCGTCGCCTTCAAGGCCGAAACCAGTGACGCTGGCATAGACCATTTTCGGATTAATTTTATTGAGACTGGCAAAATCGAGGCCTTGTTTTTCCAATTGCGCCGGACGCACATTGGTAATGAACACATCGGCATCGGCAATGATTTGCCGCACGAGGTCGGCCCCTTCCTGCGTTGAGGTGTTGATGGAGACGGCGCGCTTACCACGATTATCGAGGGCAAAAACCGGATTATCGGGATAGTCATCGGTCATCGCCGTGGCAAAGAAATTGCGCATTGGGCACCCGCCCAAAGGTTCGATTTTAATGACATCAGCGCCCCAGTCGGCCAACATGCCGCCAGCGGCGGGGGCGGCGATATAGGTGGCCATTTCAACGACTCTAATACCTTCAAGCATGGTCAATTTCTCCCTTTGGCGATAATCTATACGAATGGTGAATGAAAATGCAATCGCTGAGCAACAAATTCGCGCGCTTTTAATCGAGCAGAAAAGCGAAATCGAGAGCTTGATGGCGGCAAGCACGCAAGATGCGGCACCGGTTGCGCTCGACCAAACCCAACAGGGGCGCTTGTCGCGTATGGATGCGCTGCAACGCCAAGCCATGGCCGCCGAGACCCAAAGACGCCGCGCCCGTAAATTGCAAATGATTGATGCCGCCCTCAAGCGCCTCGAAACCGGCGACTATGGTTATTGCGTGTCGTGCGGTGAGGCCATTGAGGCCGAACGTTTGGCCCTTGATCCGGCTGTCGCCAGTTGCCTTGAGCACGCCAAATAGCCACGAAACGGCTTGCTCTGCCATGGGCGAGAAGTTATGACCTGAGCATGACTTATTTCAATTTTTTGCGCCGCCACGCTGGCTTTCTATTCTTCGGTTTCAGCATGATGGGGCTATCGAATTTTGGTCAGACATTTTTCATCTCCCTCTATAGCGCAGAAATCAAAGCCAGTTTTGACCTCAGCAACACCAGTTTCGGCGCCCTATATTCATCCGTCACTTTGCTCAGTGGGCTAGCGCTTTTATATTCTGGCCGCTTGATTGACCATTGGTCTTTGCCGCGCTTCACCGCTTTGACATTGTTTGGGTCTGCGATTGGCTGTTTTTTCATGGGGCTGGCAGAAAATATCATCGCTTTGGCCATCGCTTTATTTCTCTTACGCCATTTCGGTCAGGGGCTGAGCAGCCATACCGGCATGACCGCCATTTCACGCGCGTTCACCGCACAACGCGGGCGGGCGGTGGCCTTTATCCAGCTCGGTTATGCAACCTCGGAAGGTATACTTCCCCTATTATTGGTTGCTGTGTTGATGTGGGTCGGCTGGCAGCAAAGCTGGCTTTTGGCTGGTGGCTTTTTGCTGTTGCTTGCCTTGCCCGTGCAGGTTTATCTCTCGCGCCTATCGCCAGAGTTGCAAGCCGAAGAAGCCGCCACAGGCAAGGGTGCCATTATCGCTGGACGCCGCGAGGTTTTGCGCGACATGCGGTTTTACATGCTCTTGCCCCTATATACCTCCTCACCGTTTTTGATTACCGGCATGTTTTTTCATCAAGTGCAATTGGCGCAAGCCTATAGTTGGTCACTGACCGCGCTTGCCAGTGCCTTTGCCTTTTACGCCGCGACCAAAATCATCACCTCGCTGATTTTCGGCGCTTTAATTGACCGCTACACCAGCCTGCGCTTGTTTCCTTTTGCCTTTGTGCCGCTGGCGCTCGGGTTTGTGGTTTTGCTGCTGCCAGCCTTTATTCCCGCCTCGATTGCGCCGTTTATTTATTTGATTTTCATCGGGGTGAATTTGGGCATGGCGGCGCCCTTGAGCGGTGCTTTGTGGCCGGAATTATTTGGCACTAAAAACCTCGGCGCCATTCGCTCCATGACCACAGCGATTGTCATTTTCTCAACCGCCGCCGCACCGGTTTTATTCAGCGCCTTGCTGGATATGGGAATTGGTTTTGGCGCCATCAGCAGTGCCTGTATTGCCTATCTTATTGTGTGCGGCGGACTTGCCTTTCTCGCATCACGCATTACACTTGCCGACAGATAGGGAGACAATCATGAGTGAGTCAGAAAATTTTATCGCTGCGGCGACAGTGATGATTGTGCGCGATGGCGCCGCCGGTTTGGAAGTGTTTATGGTGGTGCGCCATCACGAAATTGATTTTGCTTCCGGCGCCTTGGTGTTTCCCGGCGGCAAAGTAGATCCGGCAGATTATGACGCCAGCCTGCGCCATTTTTGCCCTAATTCCGACAGCTTTTCGGACAATGAATTGGCCTTGCGCATTGCCTCCATCCGCGAGTCTTTTGAAGAATGCGGTATTCTCATGGCTCGCGAAAAAGGCCAGAGCGGCTTCGTCTCGGCTGAGCGTTTGGCGCAATTGGAAACATGGCGCACGCGCTTCAACAATCGCGATGCCAGCATGCTGGCTTTCGCCGAAGAAGAAGGACTAGAGTTTGCCGTCGACGCGCTCGGTCATTTCGCTCATTGGAAAACCCCCGATATGATGAAAAAGCGTTTTGATACTTATTTCTATTTGGTTCGTGCGCCGCAAGATCACATTGGTCTGCACGATGGTAGCGAGAGCGTTGATAGTGTTTGGTTGACACCGCAACAAGCCATGGATGATGCCGATGCGGGCACGCGGACGGTGATTTTTCCGACCCGCATGAATTTGCAAAAATTGGCTGAACGCAATGACGTGGCCGACGCGATTGACAAATGCGGTGATGTGGTCACGGTGCAGCCGTTCATTGAAGTCGACGGCGATAAAAAATATCTCCGCATTCAGGCCAATGCTGGCTATGGCGATCCGCGCGAAGACATTACTCGCGGCATGTAATTACGGGCTAAATTGCTCGGCTAAAATCCGCTCATCGAGACTATGGTCGGCATCAAACAGCATGAACAGCTGATGGCTGCGATCTTGTTTAATTTCAACCTCAATGACGTCACGAAACTCAGCATGGTCAGCCACGGCGCTAACGGGGCGCTTGTCGGCCTCTTGGGTTTTGATGATGACCTGCGCTTTTTCAGGCAGCACAGCACCGCGCCAGCGTCGGGGCCGGAAAGCAGAAATTGGCGTTAACGCCAAAAGCGCCGCATCAATCGGCAAAATCGGCCCATGGGCAGATAAATTATAGGCGGTGCTTCCGGCTGGCGTTGCCACCAGCACCCCGTCGCAAATCAATTCTTCCATGCGCACGCGCCCGTCAATGGAAATCTCCAGCTTGGCCGCTTGCGCGGTTTCGCGCAGCAGTGACACTTCATTGATCGCCAAAGCCTCATGGGTTTCGCCATTGGCGGTTTTGGCCGTCACTTTCAGCGGGTGCAGCAATGACAGTTTGGCTTGGCTGAGGCGTTCTATCAGCCCATCTTCTTCATACCGGTTCATCAAAAAACCGATGGAGCCATGGTTCATGCCAAAAATCGGCGTGCCATTTTCCATATTTGCATGCAAGGTTTGCAGCATCAGCCCATCGCCCCCCAGCGCGACAATTACGTCGGCCTGGTCGACATCGACACCATTATAGCGGGCATGCAAACTCTGCCGCGCAGCTTCAGCATCTGGATTATTGCTGGCAACAAAAGCCAGCTTTCGGGTGTCGATTTTCTGTGTCATTTTACGCCCTATAACATGGTGCACTTATATTGCATAGTTTGAGTATCACGGTTTAGCGTGAAATGCATCAGTACAACCGGCAGGAGATAAATGTGAGCGACGAGTTTATTCTCAGTATTGACCAAGGTACAACCTCTTCGCGGGCGCTCGCCTTTGCCCGCAATGGGCATGTGCGCGGCGTTGGGCAAAGCGAGTTTCGGCAAATTTTTCCGGCCGACGGATGGGTTGAACACGACGCGATGGAAATTTGGCAGACGACCTTGCAAGTGTGTCGTCAGGTTTTAGACGAAAACGGCGTCGACAATTGCGCTGGTATTGGCATCACCAATCAGCGCGAGACGGTTGTGTTATGGGATCGCGCCACCGGTCAGCCACTGGCTAATGCCATTGTTTGGCAAGACCGGCGCACCGCAGATTTTTGTGACGAATTGAAAAGCCAAGGCCATGAAGCCATGGTCACGGCCAAAACCGGTCTTTTGCTCGACCCGTATTTCTCGGCCAGTAAATTGGCTTGGCTGCTCGATCATATCGACGGCGCGCGGGCGCGGGCGGAAGCTGGCACGCTTGCCTTTGGCACGATTGATAGCTGGTTGGTGTGGAATTTGACTATTGGGCAGGCGCATGTCACTGACGCTAGCAATGCCGCGCGCACCTCGCTGTTTAACATTCACGACAATCAATGGGATGACGCGCTATTGGCGCTATTTAATATCCCCGCCAGCCTGTTGCCCGAAGTGCGCGACAATGCCGCCGACTTTGGTCATAGCGAGGCATCGGTTTTGGGGGCAAGCCTGCCGATTTGTGGCATGGCAGGCGACCAGCAGGCGGCCACCATTGGCCAGGCGTGTTTTGAAACCGGCATGATAAAATCGACCTATGGCACGGGCTGTTTTGTTCTGGCCAATACGGGCACGCGGGCGGTGGCGTCGCAAAACCGTTTGCTGACAACCATTGGCTATCGCCTCAATGGCCAGACACATTATGCCCTTGAGGGCAGTATCTTCATGGCCGGGGCGATTATCCAATGGTTGCGCGATGGTTTGCAAATTATCGAAAAAGCCACGCAGACCCAAGCGCTGGCCGAGCAGGCGCGGGCCGATAGCCAAGTGGTTATGGTGCCGGCTTTCACTGGCCTTGGCGCGCCGCATTGGGCACCCAATGCACGGGCGGCGATTTTTAATATGACCCGCGATACCGGGCGGGCTGAAATTGTCCGCGCGGCGCTCGAAGCGGTCAGTTTGCAAACCGCCGATTTAATGCAGGCGATTGGAGATGATATGGCGGCGGCTGGCCTTGATGTGCCGCCTCATTTGCGAGTCGACGGCGGCATGGTGGCCAATGATTGGTTGTGCCAGAACCTTGCAGATATGTGCAATTGCCCGATTGATCGGCCTGAAATTACCGAAACCACAGCCCTTGGCGCGGCCATGTTGGCTATGTTGCAGCTTGGTTGGTTTGCCAATTTGCAAGAGCTAGCCGCCAATTGGGCGCTGCAAAGCCAGTTCGAGCCGACCATGGATGAGGCGCAAAGAGGGGCAAAAAAACGCAATTGGCAACTTGCCATAAATCGCGTTTTGCATGATGATAAGTCCAATTAAGTCGTGTCGCGGGCAGACAATAAGTAGCTCGTGTCATCGCAATGACTGGGGAGATAAAAATGTCAGCTGCAGAAGAAATTAAAAGCGTCAAAGATTTGGTGAGTGCCGAGGAGTGGGCCTTGCGCGTTGATTTGGCCGCCACCTATCGGTTGATTGCCATGTATGGCTGGGACGATATGATTTTCACGCATATTTCCGTGCGTGTGCCAGGGCCGGAACACCATTTTCTCATCAATCCATACGGCATGTTGTTTGAAGAAATCACCGCCTCCAGCTTGGTTAAAATTGACCTTGAGGGCAATATTGTCATGGACAGCCCGTATTTCGTCAATCCAGCCGGCTTTACCATTCACTCGGCCATTCACTCAGCCCGTGAAGATGCACAATGCGTTTTGCACGTGCACACAGATGACGGCGTGGCCGTGTCGGCGCAAAAAGGTGGCCTGTTACCCATTTCGCAGCCTTCCATGTTGGTGATCCCGAATTTGGCCTATCACGACTATGAAGGTGTGGCGCTTAATTTGGATGAACGCGAGCGTCTGATTAATGATATTGGCGATAAAAAACTGCTGATGCTGCGCAATCACGGCACGCTGGCGGTGGGCGAAAATTGCGCCTTGGCGTTTGTGGCAATTTACTTCCTTGAGCGCGCCTGCACAGCGCAAGTGCGCGCCCAAGCCGCAGAACTGAACATGCCAAGCAAGGAAGCTTTGGCGACAACCGAAGCGCAGTCATCGACCCTGTTCACCTCCGGCGTTGATATGCTGGCGTGGCCGGCTTTGTTGCGTAAATTGGATCGTCTTGATCCATCATTCCGAGATTAATTGGAGCTAGATTTGACAATTCATCGGCAGATTTTTTACGCCCTTGCGGCTACCGGCATGGTGTTTGCCATGTCGGCGCAAGCGGCGCATCATGGTAATTATGAGCCCAATGTCGATGCAGTTGTTGAAAAACGCATTGAGTATTTCAAGGCCAGCGGTAGCGATATTCAGGCGATTTTCAAAGTCCATTTGGGCGCCGGCGATTTTGACGCCATTGAAGCAGCGGCCACGAGAATGGCTGACTGGGCCAATAAAATGCCGGTGTATTTTCCTGAAGGCAGCAAAAGCGAGGGCGCCAAGCCATCGATTTGGCAAAATCAGGATGATTTCTCAAACAAAGCGGCGGCCAATGCGGCGGCGGCGCGGCATTTAGCGGCCATGGCGAAAACCGGCGACAAAGCCAAAACGGCGCAAGCGGCGAAAGACTTGGGCGCCACGTGCAAATCCTGTCATCAGTCGTATCGCAATAAAAAATAGGCCGAGCGATCTGATTTTGCCACTAGGTCAATAACTCGGTGTCAGATACGCTAAAGCTAGGGCGCCACCGACGCAAATAATCAACAGAACCACCCCATAGCGGCTGCGCGTTGGGCTAATCGGCGCGCTGATAGGTTCGGCAAAATCCTTGCCGCTGATCATCCGTGCCACCAGCGGTTCCTTGAGCCATAGTTTATGCGCCAAAATGGCCAGTAAATGCAGCGCAACCAGCGGAATGAGCAATAAATGCAGGCGGGCGTGCCACTGGCCGGCGGTTGGGCTAAGCTGCGCGAACAGCTCCGGCGCGATGGCCGCCATTGGCCCTTCATACAAAATATCATCGCTATTCCAAGGGCCGGTTAGCGCCATGCCGCCGGTGACCACTAACAAGGCCACCACGGCCAGCCCGCCGAGCGGATTATGACCGGCATAATGCGGCGGGCGACGCAGCAAAACCGCCAGCACATAAGCCCAGATAATTTTCGGGCTGTGCAGCAGCGTCGAAAAACGCGCTGTCTGATGGCCGACAAACCCCCAAATAAAGCGAAATACCAACAGCCCCAGCGCGGTCAGGCCGAAGAGTTCATGGCCATCGGTAAACCCATTCTTGCCGGAGATAAAAGCGCCAGTAATCACCACGGCGAAGCTCCAGTGAAACAAACGCGTTGGTAAATCCCAGCTCATGGGCTGCTCTTTGTTTGTGGGCGCAAGGGCATGGAAGTGGGCAGGGATGTGGGCAT
>CALEFA010000071.1 GCA_937876775.1 uncultured Rhodobiaceae bacterium
CATTTACCAATCTGGCACTTTCGGCGAGCGCACTTGGCACCAAATATCTGAATGAAGCCTTTGTCGTCACACGCGAAGTAAAGGACAAGATAAGTGATGCCATTGTCACCACGGCAGATTATTCCGAATTAGGGATGCTTCTCATCACCGTTTTACTCATCACTCTTGTGATGCCTATTGGCATGGTTGTAATTATCCAGAATAGCCGTTTTAAAACAATTGATTAGGGGTTAATCGAAAAAATTATGGTCAAAATTTGTTATTAATTGCCCATCTCCAGTTTTTTAGATGCTGGTCAGAGTGATATTAGAACCCTAAAATTTCCCTTAAAACTTTGTGTTTTAACTTTTCGTCTATCTGTGCCTAAATTCGTCAATCTTCTAATCCAGTGGAAAATGAGACAAAAGATGACCCATAAACGCATTCGGCCGTTCAATACCAAACAAACATATCCTGAACAGAATTTGGATAATGATTTATGTCAGGCTGTTGTGACCTATGGTGGCAAAACAGTCTGGATCCGAGGTCAATGCCCACAAAATCTTGATGATGCAAAAAATATCGAGAGCTTAGACCCATCAATGCAAACCCATAAAGTCATGCAGAATATCCGGCAATTGATTATCGAATCAGGTGGTGAGATGGAACATTTGGTTAAGCTCGTTGTCTATATTACAGATATCCGGCACCGTGAGGCAATTTATCGTACTATGGGTGATTATATCAAAGGGGTGCATCCAGTATGCACTGGCCTCGTTGTTCAGGCGCTTGCTCGTCCTGAATGGCTTGTTGAGATTGATGCTACCGCTGTTATTCCAGGCACAAATTAGATTATGACATTCTCAATTGTTGCAAGATGCACAAGAACTGACCAGCTTGGAATGGCTGTGTCGTCATCATCTCCAGCTGTGGCGGCGCGCTGCGCCCATGCAAAAGCCGGCGTTGGAGTGGTTGCAAGCCAGAATATCACTGACCCACGTCTAGGGCCAAAAACTTTGCTTGCGATGGCGGAAGGGCATAGCGCACCTGAAGCGGTAAAAATGATTATTAACGCCTCTAAAAATGCTGATTTTCGGCAGTTGCTGGCGGTTGACGCAAGAGGCAATGCGGCCATTTATTCAGGATCAAAATCGCTTGGCACCCATGCTGATTTTGCCTCCCACAATGCCGCTGCGGCTGGCAATTTATTGGCTAATCCAACCATCCCAGAAGCAATGGTTACAGCATTTCATCATGGTACTGGTCATTTGGGCGACCGTTTAATTGATGCAATGCGCGCTGCATTGGCTCTTGGTGGCGAGGCTGGAGCGCTGCATTCCGCAGGCTTGCTATTGGTTGGTGAACAGGAATGGCCGATGGCTGATTTGCGATGCGATTGGACTGAAGATTGCCCTATCGAGGCAGTTGCGGCGGCATGGCATATTTACAAGCCTCAGATGGATGACTACATCGTTCGCGCTCTTGATCCTGCCAAAGCCCCGCAGTACGGGGTTCCTGGTGATGAATAGGCAACCATTGTGTGGCAATGGTCATGATCTGTGTTTTGCGATATGGGCTGCCAAATATCTGGCATCCTCCCAAACCCCCCATATAAATGATGAGCCGCGCATCGATAACCATGGCAAGCCTATGAAATAAATGCCATTTATGGCGGCAACCCCTTTTTTGTGAAATGGCTTTTTTTGATTATCAAACACATCAACCTTTAGCCAGCTGAAGTCCTGCATATAACCGGTTGCCCATAAGATTGTCTTAATCCCTGCATCTTCAAGATGCAGCTGCCGAGTTGGGCTTGTTAGGCAAGCAGGATCAGGCATAATGAGTTTTGCACCCTCTTCAGCCGGAAAATCGAGATTATTTACTTTGATATATTCATCCGCTTCTGCCAACAGCCCCAGATAATTTGCATCACCGTCGGCAATATTTTTTGCCAGATCATCCGCGATGGTGATGACCCCACTTGCATATGTTTTCGTCATTCCTAAAAGCTTCATTCCTTGGTGCGCAAACTTTCGAAAATCTACAGTCTTACCACCATAAGCTCCGGAAACAGCAATTGTTACATGTTCTTTGCCAATGGGCGGCGTTCGCATTTGCCACTTTCCTAATGTCCCAAGCCACCAAACAAAATCTTTGCCGCGATAGGCCCTGGGTGGCCTCTCATGTGGGCCAATTGACAAATAAACCTTCCGGCCAGCTCGTAGCAATTCATCAGCAATCTGTGAGCCCGATGACCCAGCCCCCACTACTAATACAGCGCCATTATCAAGTTGCCCAGGATTGCGATAATTAAAGGAATGAATTTGTGATACGCGATCATCGGCAATGATCGAGGGAATAATGGGAGTTTGAAATGGCCCGGTTGCCGCCACGATATTTCGTGCCTTAATCGAACCCTTGCTAGTTTTAACCAGAAAGTCATCATTTTTCGATGGGGTAACGTTTGTGACTTCTACCCCACAATGTATGGGGGCATTTATTTGCTTGGCAAAAGTCTCAAAATAGCTGGCAACCGCATTTTTGTTTGGAAAGGAATCTGGGTGCCAATTATCAAAATGCTTGTCTGGAAACCGATCATGCCACGCTGGCCCATTCATAACAAGGCTATCCCACCGCGCGGTTCGCCATCGCTCAGCAATGCGATCTTTTTCGATTACAAGATGTTTGACACCACACTTTTGCAAATGAGCACTCATCGCAAGGCCGGCCTGACCTCCGCCCACAATCAATGTATTTGTTTTGTCTATCACTAAACCATTATCCAAAACGCACTTTGTATCTCTTAGATCGATCTTACCAAGCCTTATATGTTTGATGATCGGTTTTATTTATCAATTGTTGCGGGCATGCGGTAACTGCCCATCTAATCCAAAATCTTCTGTCTTTTGGGCTCTTGGTTAACGGCACAATTGATGTTGTGTATGTCAGTTTTAACCC
>CALEFA010000072.1 GCA_937876775.1 uncultured Rhodobiaceae bacterium
CCCGCGAGCCTGATATCAATGTCGTATATACCATCAACGAACCTGCCGCTGAAGGCGCTTATCAGGCGCTGCAAAATGCCGGCAAAACAGGTGTTCTGGTGGTCTCTGTTGACGGCGGCTGCCCCGGTATTGCCAGCGTCAAAGACGGTGTGATTGGTGCAACGTCTCAGCAGTACCCATTGCTGATGGCCTCCAAAGGTGTGGAAGCGATTGCCAAATTTGCAGCCGATGGCACGAAGCCTTCCGCTTCAGATGGTTTGACCTTCTTTAACACCGGTGTGAACTTGGTCACCGATGCGCCAGTCGATGGGGTCCCTTCTATTGACAGCGACCGCGGCACTGAGCTTTGCTGGGGCTAAGGCTGTTTTAAGCGAAACGATAAGACAGAAGGCGGCATTCAGTGTCGCCTTCTTTCGGTAAGCTGGATCAATTCGCCAGCTGCCGCGACATTGATAGAGGGTAGGATATCGCCATGAGTATGGAACAAGAGCCAAAACAAGCCGGCTCCGAGTTTGAGGTCGGCCTTGATGCCGCAGACAAATCTGTCGCCTCTTTCGCGCGCGATGATCGGTCAATAAATCACATTTTGCGCGGCATATTGCGCCGCAACCCAACCATTATTCCCGCGATGGTTTTGGTGTTCAGCGTGATTTGCTTTGGCATCATCGCGCCAAATTTCATGTCGCCGGGCGTGCTGTCTTTGGTGCTCAAACAAGTCACCGTGACCGGTGTGGTTGCCATTGCACAGACCTTGATCATTCTAACCGCAGGCATCGACCTCTCGGTGGGCGCGATTATGGTGCTCTCGTCTATGATTATGGGTCGTTTGGCGGTTGATTTTGGCATCCCGCCCTTTTTCGCCGTGACGATCTCATTGTTCTTTGGGGCGCTTATGGGCTGGGTCAACGGCGTTTTGGTGACCATCGTCAAACTGCCGCCTTTCATCGTAACCCTTGGCACGCTGTCGGTCTTTACGGCTTTGCTGCTGTGGTATTCCGGCTCGCAATCTATCCGCGGCGCGGATATCCGCGAGATGGCACCGAGCCTTCTATTTTTCGGGCATTCTTTGCGCTTTGGTGGTTTTGTGCTGACCTATGGAGGGCTCGCGCTGATCGGATTGGCGATATTGATTTGGTATCTGCTCAATCACACCGCCTGGGGACGGCATGTGCATGCGATCGGCGATGATCCGGATGCTGCGATGCTGTCAGGGATTAAGATTAATCGTACATTGATTTCTGTTTACGCGCTGGCCGGGCTCATCTGTGGATTCGCTGGCTGGGTGGCCGCCGGCCG
>CALEFA010000073.1 GCA_937876775.1 uncultured Rhodobiaceae bacterium
CCCAAACAGGCGGGGATGCGAAAACATATCTCATGACAACAGTATAGATTGTGAACCCAACCATAAGCGCCAGAAACAAAGAGCACATCGCTTCCAAAAAACGGTAGATAAATCGGTCAAATTTGTTCAGAAATTGCAGCACAGCTCTGACCTAACTCATAATTCCGGGAAGAAACATCGTCAGCTCAGGAATGACGAGGATGAAAAATAAAAGTAAAAAAAGCCCAGCTAAATAGGGAAGCAGAGCCACGGCCACCTTTTCCAATCGCACCTGAGCGATGGTCGCAGATGTAAAGTAAGCAACGCCTACCGGCGGTGTTACCGAACCAATCAAAAAGCCAACAATAACAACAACAGCAGCCTGAACCTCTGGAAAGCCAGCCTGCGCCATCACGTTGACGAGTACTGGGCCAACGACAATAATATTCACGGCCGAATCCATGACCATGCCAAGTAAGAAGATAAAAAGCATTATTGCCAGAATGAAAAGCAGAGGCGAGTCAGCAAGGCTCATCAACCAATTTTCAAGATCACCGATTGCACCAAGCGAGGTCAGTAGCCAACTGAACGGTCCTGACGCCGCGATAATGATAAATACCATGGCTGAATTACGAAACGCTCGACGGAAGGCGCCAGCACAGTCTTTCCATTTAATGGTGCGATAGACAAAGACACCAGTAAATAAGGCGACAAGTGCAGTGATAGCACCCGCCTCAACCACTGACGCAATGCCCCCCATAACTGACCCAACCAGAACCACTGGGATCAACAAGGCGAATGAAGACCGATATAATTCGCGCCCGGCGCGTCGTGCTGAAAATTTTTCATCGCTCTGCTCAAAATCATATTTTACGGCAAAATAGTGATTGATAAGCATGATCACGGCACCAATTAGCAAACCAGGAATAATGCCGGCGGCAAACAAGGAGGCGACCGAAATTTCAGTTGCATTCGCAAGGACGATCATCATGATGCTTGGCGGAATAATGCCGCCAATCGTCGAACTAACGGCCGTGACCGCAGCGGAAAATGCGGGTGGGTACCCAGCCTTTTTCATCGCTGGCAGGACCAATGCACCCACGGTGGCTGTGTCGGCGACAACTGAACCATTCATCCCTGCAAAAAACATACTTACCAGAACGTTTACTTGCGCCAGCCCGCCACGCAGGCGGCCAATTAGTGACCGGCTCAATGCAACAAGCCGATCGGTAATCGTCGCGCTTGTCATTAATTCACCCGTCAACATGAAAAAGGCAATCGCCGTTAAGGGGACTGAATCGATTGCGGTAAACATTTGGCTGGGGATTAAGATAAGCGGAACAGCGTCGGTAATTAAAATATAGAAGAAAGGTATCAAAATAAGAGTGAAACCAATGG
>CALEFA010000074.1 GCA_937876775.1 uncultured Rhodobiaceae bacterium
AGCCTGCGTTCGCAAGGAGCGCGCGTGATGGTGACGGAAATTGACCCGATTTGCGCTTTGCAGGCTGCGATGGAAGGCTATGAAGTCACGACCATGGAAGATGCCGCACCGATTGGTGATATTTTCATTTCTGCCACCGGCAATAAAGACATTATCACGCTCGACCATATGCGGGTCATGAAAGACCGTGCAATCGTCGGCAATATCGGCCATTTCGATAGTGAAATCCAAGTTCATGCTCTGAAAAACTATCAGTGGCACAATGTTAAGCCGCAGGTCGATGAAGTCGAGTTTCCTGATGGCAAACGGATTATTTTGCTTGCCGAAGGGCGATTGCTCAATCTTGGTTGCGCCACAGGGCACCCAAGCTTTGTGATGAGTGCATCATTTACCAATCAGGTCTTGGCGCAAATGGAGCTTTGGCAGAATGGTAAAAATTACGATCTGCAAGTCTATGTCCTACCGAAACATTTGGATGAGAAAGTCGCGCGTCTGCATTTGGCCAAATTAGGCGCCAAATTGACCCAGCTCTCCGATGATCAGGCCAAATATCTGGGTATTCCAGAGCAGGGCCCGTTCAAGCCGGAACATTATCGCTACTAGCCAAACCCGCCAGAGGCTTGCCAAATCATGCCGGATGATTACAAATCGGCAGATGAGTAATGCTATGGCCTGTTTTGATTTTATCGTCGATAGCCAAGCCGCCACCCATCGCGTGGCGCATTGGTTGCGGCCGCTTTTGAGCGGGCACGGGTTTATCTCCCTAGTCGGCGATTTGGGGGTCGGCAAAACTGAATTTGCCCGTGCTTTTGTGCGCGCTTATTGCGGCGATATTATTGTTCCTAGTCCGAGCTTCACCTTAGTTCAGCCTTATGAGAGCGGCGATGTACGCTTGTTGCATGCAGACTTATACCGTTTAGCAGAGGCTAGCGAAATTTACGAACTTGGCCTCATTGAGGCGATGGATGATCATATTTGCTTGATTGAATGGGCCGATAAAGCCGATGGCCTCCTGCCAAAGGCGGATGTCATCGTGCGCTTTGATATGGTCGCTGGGCAAGACCATCAACGGCATATTGAAATCAGCTCGGAAGATGAAACCCTATTGGCCGCCTTGCGAGCTGCCTATCAACGCGATCAGCAAGTAGAAAAATTTCTTGTGACCCATGATTGGTCGCCCACGCAGGCTCAGCGTCAGCCGTTAGCCGGCGATGCGTCGACGCGGCGCTATGACCGCCTCACCAAAACCGATGGCCATTCAGCGGTGTTGATGGACTGGCAATCTGGCCCAGACGGTGCGGCCGACTATGACGGCCAAGCTTATTCGCAGGTGGTGCATTTGGCTGAGGCCACGCCAGCTTATTGCCGTATGAACCAATGGCTGGAAGCCCATGACATGCGCGTGCCGCAAATTCTGGCCAGCGATGAGGGGGCGGGTTTTGTCCTTTTGGAAGACCTTGGCGACATGACCTTAGCGGCACTCGACAAAGTGGGCGATGCTGCGCGCAAGCCGATTGTCTATGCTGAAGCGATTGAGACTCTCCTGCATTTACATGCCCAGCCTGCCGCAGATTTTCTCGCCGTCTATAATGGTCGTGTGCAAGCCATTGAAACGAGCCTGTTCCTTGATTGGTATTTACCTTGGCGCGGTATCAGCGTGACCCCAAGCGCGCGTCAGGCATGGATGAACCTATGGCAAAATTTGGGTGATAGCCTCTTGGAGGCTCCGAAGGTAAGCGTTTTGCGTGATTTCCATTCGGTGAATATGCTTTGGCAACCGCAGGCTCAGGGGCGTTATCGTTTGGGGCTGATTGACGTGCAAGACGCGCTGGCCGGTCATGCGGCCTATGACCTGCTTTCATTGTTGCAAGACGCGCGTATCGATGTGTCGCCCCAGCAAGTGGCGCTCAGCTATCAAAATTATACTGATGCGCGTTTTACTGACGCGGCGGATAAACAGGCTTTTTCGCGCGCTTATGCGATAGCCGGTGCGCAGCGTAGTTTGAAAATCGCTGGTATATTTGTTCGCCTCGCGCAACGAGACGCAAAACCAAACTATCTCGATCATCTACCGCGCATTATCGGCTATATTCAGCACAATCTCGCGCATCCTGCCTTGGATGATATTGCCGCATGGCTCGAAGCCGAAGCACCGATGAGCTTGCAGATGCCCTTCGGTGACACATGAGTGAGCCGATAACCACGGCGATGATTTTGGCGGCTGGACGCGGCACCCGCATGCGCGCCCATGCCGACGCCCCTCCCAAACCATTGGTTGAAATTGCCGGTCAGAGCCTTCTCACTCGGATGATTGATCGGCTGCAAGCGGCGGGCATTGAACGTATTATCATTAACTTGCACCATAAGGCGGCATTCATCACCTCGCATTTGCAGGCGCGCACACAGGGGCCGGAGATCATTTTTTCGGATGAAACGCAGTTGCTCTTGGACACGGGCGGCGGTGTTAAAAACGCCTTGCCGCTTTTGGGGGCAGCTCCCTTTGTGGTTTGCAACGCCGATGTTCTCTGGCAGGAGAACAGCAATAATATTGCTGCTTTAATGGCAAATTTTGACGCCGCGCGCATGGATGCTCTCTTGCTTATGGCAGATATGGCAAGTAGTACCGGCTATGATGGGGACGGCGATTATTGCCTTGCCGCAGATGGTCAATTGCGCCGCCGTTCCGATGAGGTAAATGCGGGCATTTTTTCTGGTGTGCGTATTGTGACACCGCAAGCGGTCGCCGCCATAGACCAAACGGTGTTTTCATTTAACGCCATATTTGATGCCGCCGAGGCGCGCCAACGCTTATTTGGGCGGCGGTTAGATGGACGGTGGATGCATGTCGGCACGCCTGAGGGGCGCGCTGAGGCTGAAGCAATTATCGGCTAAGGTCTATATTGTCACCCCGCATACGGCCCGGGCTGTGGTATCATAAGTGATGAACGATTCTGCGCGCCTCAAAATATATAACATCGCCGCCGGACAAGCTTTTTTGAGTGTGCTGGCTGACAGTATCAGTGATGACAAGCAGCGGCAGGAGGTTTTCGGCCCCTGTCAGTTGGAAGATGTCACGATTCTGTTGCCGACCCGACGGGCCGCCCTACACTTGTCAAAACTGCTGTTATCGCGCGCTCAAAGCCAAGGGCAGCAGGCGGTTTTACTGCCTCATATTGGTACTTTGGGCGACCTAGATGATCAGGGTTTTGAGGGCATCCAAAATGATGGCGTGATGGCCCCCGATTTGCCGCCAGCTATTGACCCGCGAGCGCGACATTTTTATTTTTTGAAACTTATTCGCAAATGGGCTGAACAAACCGATCAAGAACTTAGTGCCGTGCGCTTGTCGGCCTTGGCCTATGATCTGGAAGGGCTTCTTGATCAGGCACAGAATGAACAAATTGACTGGGCTTCTTTGCCCAATCTAGTGACCGGTGAATTGGCACAAAATTGGGAAATCACCGTCGATTTTTTGAAAATCATCACTGAGTTCTGGCCAGCTTTTTTGCGCGATAATAATTTATTAGATCCCGTCGAACGGCGTAATCATTTGCTGGCCGCCCGCACTCAGGCGTGGCGACAGCGCCCACCGGATGGCCCGGTAATCGCGGCCGGTTCGACCGGTAGTATTCGTTCAACCGCTGATTTATTGCAGGTGATTGCAAGCTTGCCGCGCGGCGCGGTTATTTTGCCAGGTCTGGATATGACTGCCGATGAGGATTGCTGGCAGGCGATTATTGGTGATGCCTCACACCCGCAAAATCTGATGGCCAGCCTGTTGACCTATTTAGATGTCGATCGGGCACAAATAAAGCCATGGCCAGGCAGTGCCCCTATCGTGCCAATGGCTCAGCTCATTAACCAAGCTCTGGTGCCTGTGCCACAAACTGCTCTTTGGGCACAAATGACGCAGCACCAATCAACCCAGGCGCCGAAGCCGTTTTTGCAGATGACGCATTGCCATTTGATTGAAGCACCCGACCAGCGCAGTGAGGCGGGCACGGTGGCCATGGCCATGCGTGCTGTTTATGAAAACCCGGGTCAAACGGCAGCATTGGTGACGCGCGACAGAAATTTGGCGCGCCGTGTCGCCTCTGAATTGCGCCGTTGGGATATTGAGGTCGATGATTCATCGGGTCAACCCTTGACGCAAACACCTGCCGCGGCTGCCTTGCGATTGATTTTACGCTGTCTGCAGGACGGCTTCGCGCCTGTAACATTTTTGGCGCTGATGAAACACCCGATGGTGTCATTGGGGATGGCGCGAGGCGACCATCTGACCGCCGTACGTGATTTGGAGACGGAAATCTTACGCGGTCCGCGCCCGTCAGCCGGACTGGCCGGTATGCAGCGGGCTTGGCAGCAAAAGAAAGCGGAACCAAATGAATTGTTAACCGCATGCGAAGCCGCTTTCGCAGATCTCCTAGCTTTACCGCGGCAAAGCAGTATTGCCGACTTGCAACCAGCCTTATTGCGCACGGCTGAGGTTTTGATTGCCAATGATCAGGGCGACCACCTGCCATTGTTTGAAAATGGCGAGGATGGTCGTGCGCTTGCACAATTCTTCGATAGTCTTATGCAACACGCGCATTTGGCGCCATCGGTCAAACTATCTGATTGGCCAGAATTATTTGATTTGTGGTTGTCCCGGCATAATGTTCGGCGTTTGCCGCGCGCGACGCCACGGCTATTCATCTGGGGCCCTTTAGAAGCCCGCCTGATGCAGCCCGATGTGATGATTTTGGGTGGCTTGAATGAAGCCAGCTGGCCGCCCTTGCCGGAAACCGGCCCATGGTTATCGCGGCCGATGCGGGCGCAGATCAAGCTGAGTCAACCTGAACGGCAAATTGGTCAGGCGGCGCATGACTTTGCTCAAGGGGCTAGCGCGCCAAAAGTGTTCTTGTCTCGGGCCATGAAAGTCGACGGTTCGCCAAGCGTGGCGGCACGCTGGCTGAGACGTCTCGAAACATTGTGCAATGGCCTACCGAGAGAGCAGGGAGAGCAATATTTGGCTTGGTGGCAGCACTTGGATAACCCACCAATCGCGGACGGTGCAGCGCAACCAGCTGCGCGCCCTATGCCATGCCCGCCGGTGGCGGCGCGGCCCAATTCATTGTCGGTAACGCAAATTGAAACACTATTATCCGACCCTTATAAAATCTATGCCCGAAAAATTCTCGGGCTCAAAGAATTGCAAGCTGTGGATGCACCGGCGGGTGCGGCGCATCGCGGCAATTTATTGCATGACTTATTCGAGCAACTCATTCGCGATGGGCGCCATTTGGGCGACACGATTGCTGACGACATTATGAGCTACGCCAAAGCCGCTGAAGCTGATTTTCCTGGCGGCGCTTCTGTTATGCGATTTTGGCAAGCGCGGTTGCAAGCCGTGGCTGACTGGTTTGCCGATTATGAAACTCTGCGGCGCGCCGATATAGCCGATAGCGTGGTCGAAGAAACCGGTCGCCTGCCCCTGTCGATTGACGGGCAAGATTTCACCATTACAGCAAAAGCCGACCGTATCGATAAGCTGACTGATGGTAGTTATGCGGTGATCGACTATAAAACCGGTGCGTTGCCGTCGCAAAAATCGGTTGCCGAATATTTGGCACCTCAATTAACCCTCGAAGCGGTGATTTTGCAGGCTGGTGGTTTCGCTGAGCATGGCTTGCCACCGGCGCCCGTCAAAACGCTAGATTATTTGCGCCTAACCGGGCGACATCCGCCGGGTGAACGCCTGTCGATTGCGGCCACGCCGGAGCTCGTACAAGGCGCTTTGGACATGTTGCACAAACTCATTGCCAGCTATCAAAAGCTAGAGCAGCCCTATGTTTCGCACATACGCCCGAAAAATCAGAATTTTGTCAGTGCCTATGATCACCTAGCGCGTCTGGCTGAATGGCGCAGCACGCTCGATGAAGGGAGCGGTGATGAGCAAGATTGATAATCAACCAGCCTTTCAAGCTTCTGACCCACATTATTCGGCGTGGGTAGCGGCCAATGCCGGCTCCGGTAAGACGTTTGTTTTGGTGACGCGCTTGGTGCGCTTAATGTTGTCTGGCGTGGCTCCTGAAAAGCTCCTGTGCCTGACCTATACGCGCAGCGCAGCAGCTGAGATGCAAGACAGATTGTTTACCCTATTGGCAGAGTGGGCACTGCTTGACGATGCCGCATTGCATAAAGCCATTGGCGAGCGGCTTGGCACGCCGGACGACGAGCACGATTTACCATTGGCGCGCATGCTATTTGCCCGCGCGCTTGAAAGCCCGGGCGGCCTGCGCGTTCAGACCATTCACTCATTTTGCGAAAGCCTGTTGAAACGGTTTCCATTGGAGGCTGGCCTGTCGCCACAGTTTGATTTGCTTGATGAGCAGGATGCGCAAGATTTGCAGGCGCAGATTATTCGCCGACTTCTAAGCCACGAAGACGACACCGCCCTGCGCAGCGCCCTCGACGCTTTGACCCGACAATTGAGCGAGCCCGACCTTGATAAATTGGCGCATACCATTTTGTCACAACGCGATCATTTTGATACAGCGCGTCAGAGGGAGAATTTGAAGAAATTGGCTCAAAGCAGCGGCCTTGACCATTTGGACGAAGAAGCACGTAATCCAGAATCAATCGCTAACACCCATATGCAAGAATATACATCGCGCGCTTCGGAGTTGGCCAATTGGTTGGCAGCTTCAGAGCAAACAACCAATCAGCAACGTGGCCACGACCTCGGCAAGTTCATCGACGCTATGGAAAATCAACAATTGCCACAAGCATGGGCGGCGTTGTCGCAGGTGTTCTTGACCGGCGATGGCAGTCCGCGCAAATCATTGGTCACTAAAACTTATGCCGAGAAACAGCCTAACTTGGCCGATGATTTGGTTCGCTGGGGGGAGCGATTTGACGAAGTCACAGCGCTATATCGCGCCAGTTTCACCTATCAAATGACACAAGCGCTTTATGTTTTTGCCGAGAGTCTCATCCGCGACTATGCCGCCGTGAAGGATCAGCGTGGTGTATTGGATTACGATGATTTGATTTCTTGCACCAATCAAATGCTGTCACAAAAGCGCGCGGCTGCATGGGTTTTATTCAAGATTGACAATGGCTTAGAGCATATTTTGGTGGATGAGGCGCAAGATACGAGTCCAGCCCAATGGCGGGTTATTCGCACGCTGGCCGATGAGTTTTTTGCTGGTGAGACGGCCAATCCGAAACAGCGAACGATTTTCGCCGTGGGCGATGAGAAACAATCAATCTTTAGTTTTCAAGGTGCTGATCCGGCTGGCTTTAATGCCCAATATGAACATTTTAATGCGCAAGTTTCTGAGATTGGTGGCGCGGTCAATTATGTGCGTTTGCTCAATTCATGGCGCTCGGCGCCTGAGGTGCTGCAAGTGGTTGATCAACTGTTTTCAACTTCTGAAACAGCGCGTGGTTTGTCGGCCGCTGGCGCGCCGACCGAACATATTGCCCAGCGTGATAAAGCGACCGGCTATGTTGCGTTATGGGAAGCTGAGCAGTCGACGCCGATAAGCGAGACTGACGAGGCCAGTGAGTTAACGGATATGCCGGTGGTTGATTTGCCGGAAACCACTAGACAGAAACTAGCGCGTCGCATTGCAGATAAAATAGCAGCGTGGCAGGCCGATGCGACCTGTGATATCCGGCCAGGCGATATTTTAATCCTCGTACGCAAACGCGATGATTTTGTCGACGATATGATCCGCGCACTAGATCGGCGCAATATTCGTGTCGCCGGTGCCGACCGCATGGTGTTGCTAGAGCAAATAGCTATTCTGGATTTAATGGCGGCGGCTGAATTTGCCCTCAATCCAAATGATGACTTAACTTTGGCCTGTTTTCTGCGCAGTCCCTTGGGAGGGCTAGATGAGACGGCACTGTTTGACTTGGCCTATGGCCGTTCAGGCAGTCTGTGGGCGGCGCTGAAGGCGGCGGTCGCGGCCGGTGGCGATGATAAACTGAAATCGGCGCATCAACGGCTCAGTTGGCTGTTGGCGCAAGTCGACTATTTGCGACCTTATGATTATTTTGCCCAATTACTAACGACACAAGATGGCCATGCATTGATGCGCGGGCGCTTGGGTACTGAAATTGACGATGCGATTGGCGAATTTTTGCGCCTCGCTTTGGTATTTGAAAGCCGCCATGTGGCTTCCATGCAGGGGTTTTTGCATTTTTTACGCCAAGGCCAGCAGACCATTAAACGCGATATGGAAAACCGCCAAGATGCGGTGCGAATTATGACCGTGCATGGCGCCAAGGGGCTGGAAGCGCCGATTGTGTTTTTGCCGGATACATGCTCGCGCCCAGGCGGCAGCGCCCAACGCGGTGTGGTGCAGATGGGACAGCAGAAAATACCTTTCTGGCGGGCCAATAGAAAAATGCGCGAAGCCCATGGGCAGGCCGAGGAAGAAAATGCCATGCAGAGCGAGCAGGATGAGTCCAAGCGACTGCTCTATGTGGCGCTAACGCGGGCGCGCGATCGGCTTTACATTGGCGGCTATTTGAATAAGCGGGCTAAGACCCCGCCAAAGGATTCGTGGTATCAAATGATTGCCGATGAATTGCAGAAAGATAAGAACCTTGGCGAGGATATGGGCCGCCCCATTTGGTCGCTTGGCGATGAACACAAAGCGATGCCTGAGCGCAAAACAAATGACCAGCCGTCGATTGACCCTGGCCCTGCGCCATCTTGGGTTAGTAAAAAAATCTCTAAGCACGAAGCGCGCGAGAATATAAGGGCTGAGAAAATATTTGCCCCTTCAACCATAGCCTCGCCGTCGGCAAACACTGCGTCCAATAAGGGAGGCAATAACGAGGCTATGTTAGCGGGGCATATTAGCCATAGCCTGTTTGAGCATTTACCAGCTGTGCCAAAGGATCAACGGGCAGCCGCGGCGCAAGCCTATGTGTCGCTTCATGGACAGAGCCTAGCGCCGAACACGCAAGAAAAATTGATTGCCAATGTGTTGACCGTTATGGCCGATCCGCAAATCGCTGAACTGTTTGCGCCGCATAGTCGGGCCGAAGCGCCGATTGCTGGTTTTTTGACTCGCACCAATGGCACGCAAATACAGTTTCATGGGCAAATTGACCGCTACGTCGAGACTGATCAGGCGATTTATTTGGTCGATTTCAAAACTGGTTCAGTGCCCGATGTTGACGACATCGCCGATGCATATGTGCTGCAAATGGCTGTTTATCAAGCTCTTATGCGCGCCGTGCGCGGTGCTAAGCCAATACGTTGCGGTTTGGTTTGGACGCAAGCTTGCCGCGTCGACTGGTTGGATGACGAAAGATTGGCGTCTAGCTTAGCGAATATGTTGTCTGGTGCTTGATTATCTTAAGCGCAGTTCTTAGATTGAACATATGATTCCCTCGCCAATAGGAGACCGAAATGGCTGTAGCACATATCAATGATGATGATTTCGAAACCCAAGTTTTGAATGCAGACGGCCCTGTTTTGGTCGATTTCTGGGCCGAATGGTGTGGCCCGTGCAAGCAGATTGCACCAGCGCTGGAAGAATTGTCAGCCGAATATGATGGAAAACTGTCGATCATTAAAATCAATATTGACGAAAACCCCGAGGCGCCAACAAATTATGGTGTGCGCTCAATCCCGACTATGATGATTTTCCAAGATGGGCAAGCGGCAGCGACCAAAGTGGGGGCTGCACCGAAAAGTCAAATCAAAGAATGGATTGAAGAAAGCCTCTAGGCTTTTTTCCGATTAGCTTTCAATACCTCGCCAGCTAAATAGAGCGAGCCAGCAATGAGAATAAGTGCGTCTGGCGCATTGATTGCGTTGAGGGCGGAAGACAAATCGGCGTGCGCCGAACAGTGTAAACCCTGCGCCCGTGCGGCTTGATGTAGTAATTGAGGCGGCAAGGCATTGTCATTGCCGCTAATCGGAACACAATGAACAGTAAGCCTTTCGGCCAGCCCGGATCGTGCAGCGAAAGCGGCAAGAAAATCATTGTGTGCTTTGCTGGCCAAAAGGCCAATAATCATATGCAGTGGCCGATTGGTCGATTGGTTGTCGAGCCAAGTCGCCAACATATCTGCCGCCGCCTGATTGTGACCACCGTCGAGCCAAATGTCGGCCTGTGTTAGGCGCTGGCGAATACGTGCCGTCAACGGGCCGTCGGGTAGAGGTTGTAAACGGGCCGGCCATTCGGCAGTTTGCAGACCAGTGGCAATCGCTTCGGGTGCGATGTTCAAATCTCGCGCGACGGCAATCGCCGTGCCGGCATTTGTTATCTGGTGGGTGCCGACTAGATTTGGCAATGGCAGATCGAGCAAGCCTTTTTGATCTTGGAAAACCAACCGCCCATGTTCGCAGCCCACCTGCCAATCCTGGCCGGCGCGTGCCAAGGGCGCTTGTAAACGATCAGCGGTTTTTTCTATCACCTCAGCAACCGGCGCATCTTGCGGGGCACTGATGATGGTGCGATGTGGTTTAATAATACCGGCTTTTTCAGCCGCGATACCAGCCAAATCAGAGCCGAGAAATTCTTCATGGTCGTGGCTTATCGGGGTGATGACGCTAAGAAGCGGATCAATGACATTGGTGGCATCCAAACGTCCCCCCAGTCCAACTTCGAGTAGAAGAAAATCAGCGGGATGTTCGGCGAAGGCGAGAAAGGCGGCAGCCGTGGTGATTTCAAAAAAAGTAATATCTTGCCCCTGATTGGCGACTTCACAGCGGCGCAAATAATCTGCCAACTGTGGCTCGCTGATAGGCTGCCCAGCTAGGGTGATGCGTTCATGAAAATCAACCAAATGCGGTGACGTATAGCAGTGCAGACGATGCCCGGCGGCTTGCAAAATCGCCCGCGTGAAGGCCAATGTAGAGCCTTTGCCATTGGTGCCGGCGATATGGATGATTGGCGGCGCTTTACCTTGCGGATTACCCAAGGCCGCCAGTAAACGGGTCATGCGGCCAAGCGACAAATCAATCAGCTTTGGGTGTAAATCTAAAAGCCGTGCGAGCAAGGCCTCGCTTGAAGGAGACGCATGTGACATTAATTATTCGGCAGGCAGGGTTTCGTGGGTTTTGCCACCCATCAGCAGGTCGAGCAATTGCGCTAGTTTCTCATGTAGTTTATGGCGATGCACCACCATATCTATCATCCCATGTTCGAGAAGATACTCAGCCCTTTGAAAGCCCTCAGGCAGCTGTTCTTTGATTGTGTCTTGAATGACCCTTGGCCCAGCAAAGCCAATCAGCGCATTTGGCTCGGCTATGTGAATATCTCCCAACATACCATAAGAGGCAGTGACGCCACCAGTCGTTGGGTCGGTCAGCACCACAATATAGGGTAGGCCACGTTCGCGTAATTGTTGAACAATCACCGTCGTACGCGGCATTTGCATAAGCGATAAAATACCTTCTTGCATACGCGCGCCACCAGCTGCAGCCACCATAATCAGCGGAGCATCATGAGCCAAGGCGGTTTGTCCGGCAGTCACCACTGCTTCGCCGGCGGCCATGCCCAGCGAGCCACCCATGAACTGAAATTCCTGCACCGCAATGACACTGTTGCGCCCACCAATTTTTCCGAGCCCGACCTGAACGGCGTCTTTTTCACCGGTTTTGGTGCGTGCATCTTTCAGCCGGTCGGCATATTTCTTTTGGTCTTTGAATTTCAAAGGGTCATGGGGCACGTCAGGCACGTCAATGCGCTCGAATTTTCCGCCGTCAAAAAGTGCTTTAAAGCGTTCGGCTGCACCAATTCGCATATGATGATCGCACCCTGGGCAGACTTGTTGCATGGCAATTAAATCGCGGTGAAAAATCATCTCGCCGCATTTCTTGCAATTATCCCATAGGTTATCTGGCGTCTCGTCGCGGTCGTTGAAGACGCTTGGAAAGCGGGGGCGGACGAAATTTTTAATCCAGTTCACGACACCATCTCCCGTTCGGCACAATATGGCCGCGTTTATGGTTGTTATGTCTTATTTACACCCGCTGCCAGCTGCGATGCAAGTAAAAGCACATGGTCAACTAGCTCAGGCAACGCTTTACCTTGGGCGTCGAGGTTCTGGGCAACCGCTTCAACCAATACTGATCCGACGACAGCGCCATCAGCAATTGAGGCAATATCATGGGCTTGTTCGGGGGTACGAATGCCGAAACCGACGACCACTGGTAAATCTGTGTGGCTCTTAATCCGCGCCACATTTGCAGCAACTGCGGTTTTTTGTGGTGCTGCAGAACCAGTGATGCCAGCAATTGATACGTAGTAGACAAAGCCGGAGGTGTTTTTCAAAACATCAGGAAGGCGGGCATCATCAGTTGTTGGTGTTGCCAAGCGAATAAAGTTTAGACCGCCGCGCAAGGCAGGCAGGCACAGTTCTTCATCTTCTTCCGGCGGCAAATCAACAACAATCAGGCCATCAACCCCAGCTTCTTTGGCTTCGGCGACGAATTTTTCCGGCCCGTAATAATAGATCGGGTTGTAATAGCCCATCAGCACAATCGGCGTGCTATCGTCATTCTCACGGAACTGGCGCACCATCTTAAGTGTGCCGACAAGCGTTTGCCCAGCTTTCAGAGCGCGCAAAGAGGAAGCCTGAATGGCTGGCCCATCAGCCATCGGGTCGGTAAAGGGCATGCCGATCTCAATAACGTCGGCGCCAGCTTTCGGTAAGCCTGCAATAATTGCCGCCGAAGTCGCGACATCCGGATCACCAGCCGTCAGGAAGGCAACGAAAGCTTTTCTATTTTCCGCTGCCAGCTGCGCAAAGCGCGTGTCTAAACGTGTTACACCATTCGTCATTAGAAATTCCGCTTATAAATCAATGTTGAGATGCTCGGCGACGGCGAAAACATCTTTATCGCCACGGCCACACATATTCATCACTAAAAGATGGTCTTTTGGCAATTTCGGGGCAATTTTTCCGACATAGGCCAGAGCGTGCGATGGTTCAAGGGCCGGAATAATGCCTTCGAGGCGGGTAATTAATTGGAACGCCTCCAATGCTTCTTTGTCAGTTGCTGAAACATAGGTAACGCGCCCACTGTCGCGTAAAAAGGCGTGCTCGGGGCCAATGCCGGGGTAGTCGAGACCGGCTGAGATAGAGTGGCCTTCAATAATCTGGCCGTCATCGTCTTGCAGTAAATAAGTCCGATTACCATGTAAAACCCCCGGCTTGCCGCCGGCTAGCGAGGCCGCATGATCGGGTGTTTCAAGGCCAAGACCGCCAGCTTCAACGCCAATAATATCAACGTCTTTGTCGTCAAGGAAAGGGTGGAACAGCCCCATGGCATTGGAGCCGCCGCCAATACAGGCGACCAGCGTGTCCGGCAAACGGCCTTCGCGCTCTTGCATTTGCACTTTGGTTTCCTTGCCAATAATCGATTGGAAATCCCGCACCATAGCTGGATAGGGGTGGGGGCCGGCGACGGTACCGATAATGTAAAAAGTATTATCGACATTGGCGACCCAGTCGCGCAGGGCTTCATTCATCGCGTCTTTTAACGTGCCAGCGCCAGAGGTGACAGGACGCACATCGGCGCCCAATAATTTCATACGGAAAACATTTGGCTTTTGCCGCTCGATATCCGTCGCCCCCATAAAGACCGTGCATGGCAGGCCAAAGCGCGCCGCCACTGTTGCTACGGCAACACCATGTTGGCCGGCGCCAGTTTCGGCGATGATCCGGGTTTTCCCCATGCGTTTGGCGAGCAGGATTTGTCCTAGGCAATTATTAATTTTATGCGAGCCGGTATGGTTCAGCTCATCGCGTTTCAGGTAAACTTTGGCACCGCCATAGTGTTCGGTTAGGCGTTCGGCGAAATACAGCGGGCTTGGCCGACCAACATAGTGGGTTTGCAAATCAACTAATTCGGCATCAAAAGCTGGGTCTTGTTGCGCCGTCCCATATGCTTTTTCCAAATCTAGGATAAGCGGCATTAGGGTTTCAGCGACAAAGCGTCCACCATAAAGTCCAAACCGGCCATTTTCATCAGGCCCTTCGCGATATGAATTTGTTCCGTCCACAATTACCTCATCCGGCGCGAACCGCCGTCACAAATTGGCTCATTGACTCTGTATCTTTTTCGCCGGGCGCTGTTTCAACACCAGATGAAATATCGACCATGGGCGCATGGGTGATGCGTAAGGCCTCAGCCACATTATCGGCCCGCAATCCGCCGGCTAACAAATAAGGCTGTGCTCCGTCATAAGCGTTTAGCAGCGCCCAGTCAAAAGTTTCTCCATTGCCGCCGGGTAATCCGTCTTCTGGCGGTTTGGCATCGAATAAAAACCAATCGGCGAGGCCCTTATAGTCTTGCGCTTTGGCAATATCATCTGCGCTGCTGACCGGCAGGGCTTTGATAATCTGGCAATGGCTGCGTGAACGAATCTCGGCGACACGCTCTGGCGTTTCATGGCCATGCAATTGAATATGGTGCGGGCTGACACAAGCCAGCGCGGTGTCGAGCATATCATTGTCGGGATCCACCAAAAGCACGACGCGCTCAATATGGCGGGCGCATTTACTGGCAAGACCAGCGGCTTGGTCTTCTGTCAAATGTCTAGGCGAAGGTTTATAGAAAACAAAACCGGCCAAATCGACGCCAAGATGATTAATGGTCTCAATATCTTGCGGGCGGGTGAGGCCACAAATTTTGATTTTAGTGGTCATGGTCAACTGCCAATCTAATTCTTCGCTAGGCTGACAGCAATTTCTTGCGCCGCTTGCCCAGGGTTATCGCTGCCTGTAATGGCGCGACCAATGACCAAAATATCAGCCCCGGCTTGCAAGGCTTGTGGCGGTGTCATGACACGTTTTTGGTCGTGCGTATCGCTGCCAGCCGGACGAATGCCGGGAACAATGAGCTTAAAGTCAGGGCCCATTTCGGCCCGTAAAATTGCAATCTCATGGGCTGAGCAGACCACACCCTGCATGCCATTGGCATGGGCCAGCGCCGCCAAACGTTTGACTTGGTCTTCGGGCGTACCGGTGATGCCCATATCGTGCAAATCTACCTCTGAAAGGCTGGTCAGAACCGTTACGGCCAACATGCAAGGGGCGGCACTTCCTGCCTCTTTGGCAGCGTCACTGGCGGCTTTCATCATCGCCGCGCCGCCACCAGCGTGAACATTTAACAGCGTTGGCCGTAAAGGCGCCAGCGCGCGGACTGCCGAGGCGACCGTATTAGGAATATCGTGTAATTTTAGATCAAGGAAAATTGGCACCGCATGGGCTGCAATTGCTTGGTAACCAGCGCTGCCATGGGCATAGAAAAACTCCATGCCGATTTTCAAGCCTCCAACATGGCCTGAAAGCTGCGCCGCCAATTGTTCGGCACGTGCCAAATCTGGCGTATCAAGGGCGCAAAATACCGGACTTGGGGTGTGAATGCTTTGTGTCATGACGCGTTTCCTTCGCCGTTTCCACCGACTTGTGAATCGTCAGTTATGGCTCTTAGGTTCTTCTAGCATGGCTGGCGCATCAGGCAAATGCGTCATAACTGGCGGCTGGTTTTCACTGGCCGCCCGCTCACCTCGGGCATTGCGCCAAACTTCATATTTTTTCTCGCTTTGGCGCTTAAAATAAACCGTCGCACTGACAATCCAGCCAATGATAAACCCCAAAACGGCAATCATCAGCAGAATGAGGAATAACGGCAGGGTGATGCTTGCGCTTTCGGCCCCATCCATCCATGCCAGTGGGTCATAATACAGAGTAATTAGCTGGCGGTTTTGCACGGCCAGAGGAATAAGCAAAGCAACAAGGGCGATGAAAATGATGCGCGAGGTGAGTTTCGCGAGAAACGCCCACATGGACTATTTTCTGGTATCGGCGTTCAACCGATCGCGCAGCTCTTTTCCAGTTTTGAAGAAAGGGGCGTTTTTACGCGCCACAGCAACAGATTCGCCTGTTCTTGGGTTGCGTCCAATGCGGGCGTCACGTCTTTTTACAGAAAAAGCGCCAAAGCCACGTAATTCAACCCGATCACCACGTCCCATAGCGTCACCGATTTCATCAAGCAGACGATTTACAATTGCTTCTACATCGCGCTGATAGAGATGAGGGTAAAGTTCCGCAACGCGGGCAACAAGTTCGGACTTTATCATGACAAACCTTTTCTAAAAATGCTCATACAAGTTGCCAAACCAACCTATCGGCGTCAAGCAGAAGAATAAAAAAATGGCCCGAGCAAAGTCGGGCCATTTTCACATTATTGTCGGAAAAGTTTAGTCGTCTTCACGATTCAAGGCTGCACCCAGAATGTCACCCAATGAGGCGCCACTGTCGGATGAGCCATATTGTGCGACGGCTTCTTTCTCTTCAGCAATTTCCAGTGCCTTAATCGACAGGCCGACACGACGGTCGCGCTTGTCGAGATTGGTCACCATGGCGTCGAGTTTATCGCCAACGCTAAAGCGCTCTGGACGCTGGTCTTCACGATCACGTGACAGGTCAGAACGACGGATGAAAGCAGAAACGTCGCCATCACCAACCGAGACTTCAAGACCACCATCATTGACGGCTGTCACTTCGCAGGTCACTGAATCGCCACGTCGTAGGTTTCCAAGGCTCTCAAATGGGTCGCCATCAAGCTGTTTAATGCCCAAGCTGACGCGTTCTTTTTCCTGGTCAACATCCAGCACAACCGCTTCAACGGTCTGGCCTTTGGTGAATTTGGCCAAAGCCTCGTCACCTGATGCGTTCCAGTCGAGATCAGAAATATGCACCATGCCGTCGATTTCATCTTCCAAGCCAACAAACAAACCGAATTCGGTGATGTTTTTAATTTCGCCTGAAACTTTCGTGCCAGACGGATATTTGGATGAGAAATCTTCCCATGGGTTTTCCATGCATTGTTTCAGACCTAGCGAGATGCGGCGTTTTTCAGCGTCGACTTCGAGGATCATCACCTCAACTTCTTGCGATGTTGAAACAATCTTGCCCGGATGGACGTTTTTCTTCACCCAGCTCATTTCTGAAACGTGGACAAGACCTTCAATGCCTGAGCCCAGTTCAACAAATGCACCATAGTCAGTGATGTTGGTAACTTGGCCTTTGACTTTGCTTTCTAGCGGGAAGCGTGCGGTCACATCATCCCATGGATCGCTTTCCAGTTGCTTCATGCCGAGGCTGATACGCTGAGTTTCAGAGTTGATTTTCACAACTTGAACTTTCACTGTTTCACCAACAGTCAGAACTTCTGATGGGTGGTTAACGCGACGCCACGCAATATCGGTAACGTGCAATAGGCCGTCGACGCCGCCCAAATCAACAAATGCACCATAATCGGTGATGTTCTTGACAACGCCTTCAACAGTTTGTCCTTCGACCAGATTTTGGACGATCTCACTGCGGGCTTCGGCGCGGCTTTCTTCCATAATGGCACGACGTGAAACAACAATATTGCCACGGCGCCGGTCCATTTTCAGAATTTGGAATGGCTGCGGCGTGTTCATCAGAGGCGTAACGTCACGCACTGGACGAATGTCCACTTGGCTGCCAGGCAAAAACGCTGTTGCGCCGTTCAAGTCGACGGTGAAGCCGCCTTTGACGCGACCAAAGATAACGCCTTCGACGCGCTCTTCAGCCTCAAATGATTTTTCAAGATTGATCCAGCTTTCTTCACGGCGGGCTTTATCACGCGACAATACCGCGTCGCCATTGGCATTTTCGATACGCTCGAGGAAAACTTCAACTTCATCGCCGGCTTTCAATTCGGCGGCAGTGCCAGCCATTGAGAACTCGCGCAGAGGCACGCGACCTTCGGTTTTTAAGCCGACGTCGACAATCACCAAATCATTCTCGATAGCGGTGACGCGACCTTTGATAACACTGCCTTCAATCGGCGAGTTATCGGAAAAGCTCTCTTCTAAAAGGGCTGCAAAATCTTCTGTTGTTGGATTCATATCCGACATATTTGTTGTTTTAGACACAAGTGTGTCTCCTAAAAATGCCAACTGCTTAAACCAGCGGACTTCCCATCATATCTGGCGTGATGCGAGGATTCCCTCAAACACGCGAAACAGCGCCACTCGGGCGAAAGGGCAGGGTTGAATTGTGCTATTGGCGGTTTAGATTTCGGGGCTTATCTCGCGATAAAGGCCAGAGCCGCTGTAAGCGCCTCTTCTATAGACAAATCTGAGGTATCTAGCAAGTGCGCATCTGCTGCTTGTTTCATCGGTGCAATGGCGCGTTGGCTGTCGCGCGCGTCACGGTCTAGTATATCCTGCAGAACCGTTGCTAACTGTATCTTCTCATCGTCTTGTCGCAATTCCAGAAAACGGCGCTCAGCGCGGACTTCGGGGCTTGCCGTGACAAATAATTTATGTGCGGCTTCGGGGCATACAATGGTGCCAATATCGCGACCATCTAGTATCGAGCCAGCTTTGCCCTCTGGCGGATTGTGGGCGAAATCGCGTTGTGTCTGCAAAATACAGGCGCGCACAAGCGGTTTGGCGGCAACCAAAGAAGCGGCAATGCCGGCTTCAGCCGTGCGCAGGGCGGCCTGCGTTTGAGGATCATTAAGGCTTTTCATATCGAGATGTTGAGCCGCCGATAAAGCTGCCGCATCATCTGCCGGATCTCCGCCTGTGTTCAAGACACCCACACCAACAGCGCGATATAGCGCTCCGGTGTCAAGATAGGCGTAGTCAAAATGCGCTGCCAAACGACGCGCCAGAGTGCCCTTGCCAGATGCGGCAGGCCCATCGACCGCAATAATCACAATGCTAGCGCTCAAAATGAACCCCTAATTCTTCCATTAAGCTGAAAAATGTTGGGAAGCTGGTTTCAATCATCGAGGTGTCGTCGACGCTTATCGGCGCGGCGCTGGTCAGGCCGAGTACCAGAAACGACATGGCAATGCGGTGATCGTGACGGCTTTCAACCGTGCCACCACCAGCAACTTGTGCCTGCCCGCAACCGGTGACCGACAGACTATCCTCACCCTCTTCGACGGTGACACCATTAGCTCGTAAGCCATCGGCGATGGCGGATAAACGGTCGCTTTCCTTGACCCGCAATTCGTGCAGGCCGGCCATTAATGTCGTGCCCTCAGCGCAGGCTGCAGCCATGGCTAGTGCCGGGTATTCATCAATCATGGAGGGGGCAATATCCGCTGCCACGTCAACCGCCTTAAGTCGGCTATAGCGGATACGCAAATCAGCAACGCGTTCTCCGGCCTGCTGGCGTTCATCGCAAATCTCAATATGCCCGCCCATTTCACGCAATACCCGAATGAGGCCGTCGCGTTGGGGGTTGAGCATGATATTCTTCAAAATCACATCCGAGTCCGGAACACATAATGCCGCTACCATTGGGAAAGCAGCCGATGAGGGGTCGCCCGGCACGTCAATGTTTGTGGCCTTTAAGTGGGCTTCACCGGTTAGCGTAACGATGTGCTGGGCTCCATGCCTTTGGCTCTCAACCTTCGCGCCAAACAAGCGCAACATGTTTTCGCTATGGTCGCGGGTAATGGGTGTTTCCCGCACAATGGTCTGACCGGGGGCGTTTAAACCAGCCAGTAAAATGGCTGATTTGACCTGCGCCGAGGCAACCGGCGAAACATAGTCAATCGGCATCGGCGTTGGCGGGCCGGCTAGTCGAAGCGGTAAAGTGGTTTTTTCATTTGCGGTAATCTGCGCGCCCATCAAAGCCAAAGGATTGGTCACGCGCGCCATCGGGCGGGCTGATAATGAGGCATCGCCAATAAATTCGGCGCTGATACCGGCGCCGGCCACAACCCCCATCACCAAACGTGCGCCTGTGCCCGAATTACCAAAATCGAGTGCCTCTTCGGGGCTGCGCAGTCCAGCCTGTCCGACTCCGGTCACTTGCCATGTACCATCGCCAAGCCGCTGCATTTGAGCCCCCATTTGCTGCATCACTCGGGCTGTCGCTAACACATCCGTGCCTTCCAAAAGGCCTGTGATACGACTGCTACCGGTTGCCATGGCAGAAAGAATAAGGGCGCGATGTGAGATCGACTTATCGCCAGCCATGGTGACGCTGCCGGCAAGCGGGGACTTACAAATATGTGCAATTGCAGGTTTTCTAGCCGGTTCCAAAGACCCGGAAGGGGGTTCTGTTTGAGACGTCATGCCATGGTTTTCACCAATTTAGCCGAGCGCGTCAAGTGGGCCGTGTGCGGATATTTTACAAAAACCAATATTTGTTTTTGACACTTGCCCCGCTTCATGGCAATCAGACGAGTGTTAGGATATTAGGCTCTTTAAGGGAATGTAATATGGTTGACCCAAAACTTGGTACAAAACGTAGTTGTGAGGCCTGTGAGGCCAGATTTTACGACCTTAATAAGAATCCGGCTGTTTGCCCAAAGTGCGGTCACAGTTTCGACCCAACTGCGGTTATCGCCGCGGTTGCGACGCGCAAAATTGAGCCAAAGGTTGAACCAGAAGTCGAAGACAATGAAGATGAGTTGGATGACGACGAAGATGCGTTGAGCCTCGACGCCATGGTCGATGATGAAGTCGATGATGACGATGACGAGGATCTGCCAGCCTTCGACGATGCGCCAGACGATGATAGCTTGCTTGATGATGACGACGTCGATGACGACGATGATGATGACGCAGCCTTCCTCGATGAGGACGACGACGATATCTAGTTCGGCAGGCCATAATTTATTGGCCGCAATGAAATAGCATTTTGCGACAAATTTTTGTTGATTAGCGTGGCGCGTTAGATTAGCTTCCGCTCGCTACTCGATATTCGTGAAGCGAAGGGGCCATAGCTCAGTTGGGAGAGCGCTTGCATGGCATGCAAGAGGTCGGCGGTTCGATTCCGCCTGGCTCCACCATTTCCCCAAATTATAATAAATATGACGGCGCATTGTGTGTTGCGGCGGCCTGTGCCAATTTGAGCACTCTTCAGATTGAAAAATTATCAGCGGGTCGAGTAGGGTGACTGTTAAGCCGAAAAAAATTCTGATTGTCGGTGCTGGCATAGGCGGGCTGACGACAGCGCTTGCCTGTTTGCATCATGGGTTTGAGGTGCAGGTTTTGGAACAGGCGCCAGCTCTTGAGAACATGGGAGCCGGCATTCAAATTCCGCCCAATGCCAGCAAAATACTGGCCGCTCTCGGGCTTGAACAAGAGATTGCTGCACACGCGTTTCGACCGCAGGCCCTGCAAACCCGCATGGGTCAAAGCGGACGGCAGGTGTTTTCTATCGCCCTAGATGCTAAAACCCTGAACCATTGGGGCGCTGCCTATTATCATATTCATCGGGCTGATTATGTCGCTGTTCTAAGCACGGCTTTGCAGGTGCGGGCTAACAATGCTTTGCTGTTGAATGCTGCCTTTAGCCATTACCAGCAAACCGCCGATGGTGTGGTGGCACATATGGCTGATGGCCGCCAATTCCATGGCGACATCTTAATAGGTGCCGATGGCTTGCGTTCGTCTGTGCGGCAGCAAATTTTGGGTCCCGAGCAGCCACGTTTCACTGGCAATATGGCGTGGCGTGCTGTCGTGCCCTTAGCGGCGCTTGAGTGCCCGCCGCCGACCAGTGCCTGCGTTTGGATGGGGCCGGGCCGCCATGCGGTCACCTATCATTTGGGCGATGGTTTGGTGAATTTTATTGGTGTCGTTGAGCGCCAAGATTTTCTGCAAGAAGATTGGCACACGACAGGCGCGCGCCAACAGGCGGCGGCTGATTTTGCCGATTGGCATCCAATGATTACCGGCCTTATTGACAAAGCCGAGGCTTTGCATTGCTGGGGGTTATACGACCGCCAAACACTCAGCACATGGGTTGATGGGCGCGTCGGTTTACTTGGGGATGCGGCGCATCCGATGTTGCCATTTATGGCGCAGGGCGCAGCCATGGCGGTTGAAGATGGTTGGGCGCTGGCTCGTTGTTTGGCGTCTTATGCGTCTGATACGCCTCGTGCCGCGCTAAATATTGCTGACGCTTTGGGTGATTATCAACGCCATCGTTTGCCGCGCACACAAGCCGCGCAGAATGCCTCACGGCGCAATGCAAAGACGTTTCACCGGTCAACGGTGGTCTCGCAATTGGCCAATTATGGGCCGATGTGGCTGGGTGGAAAATGGGCGCCCAATCTGGTACGCCAGCGTCTAGATTGGCTTTATTGCCATGATGAGACGGCGGTTACTGTTGGCTAACGTGCCATTTTTCCCGAGCCACGCTGAGCCCGGCGTAACGCGGCTGATGCATGGTTAGACGCTCCAATGCCGAGAGGCGCAAATGCGTCCATAGGCCAGCTGTCGACAGGCTCATCTGTCCGCTATACAGCGCTGCACATAGTTCGGCATGGCTGACACCCAGCGTGGCCAAACGTTGTTTTGCCGCTGCCTCAAAATGCGGGCCATAATCAGTCATCCGCTGAATAATCGACAAAGTATTGGCGCCAACGCGGGCGTTAAATAAATGGCTACCAGTTTCGCGAGCCATTAAATCTTCTTTTATCCAGCCGCTCATGGCGGTCAATAATTCACTGATCTGTGGCTCGGCCGATTGAACAGTGGTTTGCGGTAGATCAAAAGGCGCGTTCAATGGCCCACTGAGGCCAGCGTCGTCCTCCAGCATCAACAGCAAATCAAGCTCAACTTCTGATGCACGTGTGCCAATCAATGCGCGCTCCATCGAGCGGTCGAGGCCGTTGCGCCAAATATCGGTCATTTTGAGTGTCATCATGCCCCAGCGCAAAGTCGCGTAGACCAGCCAGAAATTAAACCGTTGGCGGTCAATGGTTTGTCCGCTAACGCGTTGATAGGCGGCCAATAGGTCATCAATCTGACCGACCCCGCCAACGGCTCGGTCATAATTGCCAAACCGCCATGACGGCATACACAACCAAGCCAAATCCTCAGCCGGATCGCCAATATGCGCCAATTCCCAATCGAGCACGGCCGACATGCCATTGTTGTCGATTAGTAAATTGCCCATGCGGAAATCGCCATGCAGCAAACAAGCCGGCACTTCGTCGGGTATATTTTTTTCAAGCCAATTTAACGCGTAAGAGTAGATTGGAATTTGCACGCCAAACATATCCAATGCGGCTTTCAAATTAGATAGATTTTGTTCGATCGTTAAGGCCGGTAAATCGACGGTGACGCGCGCGGGCGCGATGGCATGAATTTTCGCCAATTGTTCAGCGCATTGTTCGGTAAACTTCGCCAGTGCACTGGCATAATTGGGGTCTTTAAACAGCTTATAGGGCAATGCTTCACCCTCAATGCGCGCCATTACAAAACCAACGCCGAGGTCGTCGTCAGCGGTCAGTCGACCAATCACTTGTGGTGCGCTGACGCCATTTTCATAAGCCAGTGTCACCACACTGGCCTCATGGTTCAACGACAGGCCACTACTGTTTTCCGTCGGCGGCACACCACCAGGGTGGCGGCGCAAAATAAGCGGTTGTCCGGCACATTCAAAGGCCCAAATTTCCATATTTGCGCCAGCCGTCAGGCGACTAATGTCTTGGGCTGGGCTGTTAAAATGGCGCTGGCAGAAAACCTGCAACCCATCATTGATTTTGCTACGCGTGTCGATTGTCATGGCCGCATGATAGGAGCAAGCTGGGCCGTCGGTCAAACCAACAATTGATGATATTGGCTTGCCATATAGGGTCTTGGCGACTTAAGGTCTTGGTCTGTAAACGGAGAATATCATGAGCGAAAAAGCATATAAGCCAGCTAAAATATGGACCTGGAACAAAGGCAATGGCGGACGTTTTGCCAATATCAACCGGCCAATAGCCGGGGCTATTGAAGACAAGCAATTGCCGGTTGGGAAACATCCATTCCAGCTTTATTCATTGGGCACGCCCAATGGTGTGAAGGTGACCGTCATGCTTGAGGAATTGCTCGCACTGGGCCACAAAGGGGCTGAATATGACGCTTGGCTGATTAATATTGGGGAAGGCGAACAATTCGGAAGCGGTTTTGTCGACATTAATCCGAACTCGAAAATTCCAGCGCTGATGGACCGCAGTGGCGAGCAACCGCAACGGTTGTTTGAGTCGGGCGCCATGTTGATGCATTTGGCGGAAAAATTTGATGCTTTCTTGCCGGCTGGTGGCACGCCGCGCAGCGAATGTTTGTCGTGGCTGTTCTGGCAAATGGGCAGCGCGCCTTATCTTGGCGGTGGGTTTGGTCATTTCTATGCTTATGCGCCAGAGCCAATGGAATATTGCATCGACCGGTTTGCCATGGAAGTGAAGCGGCAGCTAGATGTGTTGAATCAGCATTTGGCCGAGAATGAATATATGGCTGGTGATGACTATACGATTGCGGATATCGCTATTTGGCCATGGTATGGAGCGATGGCTAAAGGCCTGCTCTATGAGGCTGGCGAGTTTTTACAGGTTCACGAATATACTCACCTCATTCGCTGGACCGACCAAATTGCGCAACGCCCAGCGGTTAAGCGCGGGCGTATTGTCAACCGCCCATGGGGGGAAGAAAAATCACAACTGGCTGAGCGCCATGACGCCAGCGATTTTGATGGCTTGAACGTTTAAAGCGTTTACCGACAGATCAGGAAATAAAACGGTGGCAGGAATTCTGCCACCGTTTTTTTAGGCACTAGCGGATTTGCCGGTGCCTTCATCTGGCTCGAGTTCGAGCCAACCAATATTTTTATCGCTGCGCGTATACACCAGATTGAGCCGGTTTTGCGATAGGGTACGGAAAAGCACAAAACTATCATCGCCCAGTTCAAGCTGCATTACCGCCTCGCTAACCGACAAATGCGGCACACGCTTGCTGTTTTCTGCCACAATCACCGGCGCATAATCTTCCGGTAATTCCTCTATATCGGCCTCTGGCGCTAGTATTTTTTCCGGCGCACTAGGCACGACATCATTGAGGCGACGTTGACCATCATGACTTTTGAGGCGTCGTTTATAGCGGCGCAATTGTTTTTCAATTTTGGTAATTGACTGGTCAAAGCTCAAATACACATCGGCGTCGCTGCCGGATGCGTGCAGGTAAAAGCCGCTGTCTAAATGCATGGAACACGCTGACTCAAAATAATTTCCTTGTTTGGAGAAAGTGACATTTACATCCGCCGGTCGGTCAAAATATTTGCTGATGGCGTCACTAAAACGCTCTTCCACATGGGTGCGTAGGGCTTCGCCAGTTTCCATATGTCTTCCGGTAATATGAATATTCATGTTCTCTCCTTTTCTTTGGCCTGCTGCGTTGGATTGCAGCCCACCATCTGCTTGCGGTTAGCGCCACAGCAGGCGGAGACATCAGGCTCACGCCTGTCGGTGACTATGCACACAAAAATTCTGCCTCAAATTTGAATGAGAGTCTAGCGTCGCCGGCAGCGTTTACAGTGAGAAGTCGGTGCCGAGATAACTGGCGCGCACCTCTGGATGAGCGACAATTTCTTCGGCTGTGCCTTCCATCAGCACTTGCCCGTCATGAATAATCACTGCGCGGTCAATAATACCTAGGGTTTCACGCACATTATGATCGGTAATCAACACGCCGAGGCCGCGTTGTTTAAGCTTGGCGACCAAGTCGCGGATATCATTAATGGCAATCGGGTCAATGCCGGCAAAGGGTTCATCAAGTAGAATAAAGCTCGGATTGCTGGCCAGTGCGCGGGCGATTTCAGCGCGCCGTCTTTCGCCGCCAGACAGGGCTTGGCCCGGCGCATGGCGCACATGGCCAATGGAAAAATCATCAAGCAATTCTTCCAATCGCATCATTCGCACATCGCGGTCGGGCTCGGTTGCTTCTAAAATAGATAGAATGTTCTTCTCAACGCTTAGCGTACGGAAAATCGATGCTTCTTGCGGTAAATAACCAATCCCCATGCGGGCCCGACGATACATCGGTAACAATGAGACATCATGGCCGTCAATCATCACCTGACCACTATCTGGGCGGATGAGACCGGTAATCATGTAAAATGTGGTAGTCTTACCGGCGCCATTAGGCCCCAAAAGGCCAATCGCTTCACGCCGATCAAATTGCAAAGAAACGTTTTTGACAACCACGCGATTGCCAAAACTTTTAGTCAATTGATAAGCTCCCAAACCGCCTTTATTGAGCGCGTCATGGGCGCCATCGGTTTTGCTCGCAGGCGTTTTCTTTGGTGCTTTACTGGCGGTCATTTATTTTCCGATACATTTACCGTTGTCAGACTAGCCTAAAGCGGTTCGACTGCAAAGCGCTTGGCGGGCAAAGTTTAGGGCTTCAACTCAATACGTGCGCGTCCCGACGTGGCATCGCTATACATTTGACTGGTGCCATCGCGCATATTAATTATCATGCGCTGGCTCTGCGCCGTGCCGAGTTGCGTATCTGGATTACGATTTTCAATGCGGACATTGCCGGTTAGTTCCAGCGTTTCAGCGCGAATATTATAATGCGCTTTATCGGCTTGGCTGGTCTGGCCTTTGACGTCAACCACGCTCACGCGATGGTTGGCAAAGACATCTTGCGCTTGATCGCCGTTCTCGGGGTCAAAAATAATAGTCATTTTGGTCGCCGTCATACTCAAATCACCCTGAAGCAGTTTGGTATCGCCGTTCAAAAGGGCACGGTTTTTCAACTCTTGCACAATGATGGTTTGTCCTGAAACCTCAATCGGCGCGTCCGGACTTGTGGCAAAACGGGTCGGCGATTGGGCCGTGGCAGAACCAGCAAAGAATAATCCAAGTAAGACAAAAACCAAGGCACGCATTATTTCTGCTCCTTGGCAAATAAGGTGATGACCCCATTGGTAAACTCATGGGTTTTATTTTCGGCGGTGCTGTTGAGTAAATCGGCGGTAATGCGCCGTGCTGGGCTTTCCATTTGCAGTGGCCCTTGAACCATGAAATCGCCGTTCTGCATGTTAAAGTCGACGTGCGGGGCGCGAATGGTTCTGTTGCCGGTCTGACGCAATTCAACCGTTCCGCTGAGGGTAATGGTTTGCATTTGCTGGTCGTAAACGCCGCTCTCCGCCTGCGCTTGAATGAGGTCTTTGGCGCGCCGTGTGCCGATCTCTATGTCAGGGGCTTGCATATCGTATGTTGATTTTGTTTCAGGCCGTTTCCGCAAGACCTGAGCGCGTAAAATATATGGCTGCCCCTGTTGATTTTTGCCGCGCATGACAGCGTCAATCATCTCCGCCTGCGCAGGACCACTGGTCACGCGGGCGTCAAACCATGTGCCGCTGCCGAAACTTGACCAGAGCAAGACGAGCACCAAAAGGGCAAGCGCGGTCACGAACATTGCTTGCCGCAATCGCCGCACACGGCGTGAGTGGTGAGTTGGATCAGAGGCCATGCATAAAACTGCCTCTAATGTGAGAAAATATCAATATCTTCCCAACCGGCCAAATCCATGGCTGAACGCACGAGCACGAAATCGAAACAGGCTTCAGCCATGGGCCGGCGGCCTTCACGGTCGAGCATGGCTTCAAGGCGGTCTTTTAATGCGTGCAGATGCAAAACATCAGAGGCTGCATAGTTGAGTTGGGCGTCAGACAAATCATGTGCGCCCCAGTCAGAGCTTTGTTGGGCTTTTGACAAATCAACATTGAGCAACTCGCGGCATAAATCTTTCAGACCATGGCGGTCGGTATAGGTGCGGACTAATTTAGAGGCAATTTTTGTGCACCATAGCGGCGCCGCATGGACTTCCAAATATTGCGCAATCACGGCCAAATCAAAACGGGCAAAATGGAAAATTTTGACCAGCGAGCGATCTGACAACATGGCTTTCAAGTTCGGTGCGTCATAGTTTTCAGGTTCAAATTGCACAATATGCACTTCGCCGTCACCGGCCGAAATTTGAACCAAACACAAGCGGTCGCGCGATGGCTTGAGGCCTAGCGTTTCCGTATCAATGGCTACGGAGCCGGAAAACTTAACATTTTCTGGCAGGTCGTTTTTGTGCAAATGAATGGCCATGGGCAAATCCTACCGTTAACTGACATATGTCCTCTAACTGTCATACAGACGATGCAGGGTCAAGTTCTTTGGCAGTTTCGCGCGAAGGTAATACTGGCAAATTTACCTATAGCGCCTGCATCGTTTTGCAACCTTGGGCGATGTATGGCTGTTCACCTGATATTGTACCAATTGTCTAGAAAAGGCGGATTTGTGAACCATGTGGACGCGGTTTTTTGTGTTCATCTGGTAACTGGCATATGCGGTTCATGCGGGTCGTGCTTCCGTCAGCATATTCCCAAACCAGCTGTTCGCCCTCGCGATAGCGGCGCACCACCACTGGGCCCCAGCCAAACAGATGAAAATTGAGCACCTTGTCTTGCCAAATCATCGAGGCCGAGGTGCGCGGGCAATAGTCTTTGTTGCCAATAGAAAAAGTAACGCCGCCCTCTGTATCATTTGTGTTGAGGCCTGCCGTTTTATTGGGGCCGTAATCGTGAATGATGCCGCCCGCGGTAATGACCGTTCGGTGACCGCATTGCTCAACCCGCTCAAGGTGACCGACTTTGCCGCTCACGCCTATCCACAGACCGCGAATATCGTCGGCCTCGGGCGGCAGGGGTTCAGTGCACGCTTGCAATATCGGTGACGGGAAGTGCGTATAGCCACACCCCGGCGTATTGCCTTTGGCAATTTCATTGGCTTGTTTGGCACTGCCATCCAAGGGGGGGAGGCGGCAGTAATTGATCGTGCTACCGTCTCCGGCGAGCACGGTGGCATCAATGGTTAGGGGTGGCCGTGACGAAAAAAATGCCAGCCAAAATAGGAAAACGCAAAGGCTGAATAAAGAACCAAGGGAAATAATCAGAATGCGCTTCATTTGGTAAGGTCTCGCGTTAAGGCGTCACATTGCTTTCACACTATAAATTGACATTTATAGTGTCAATAAATAATCTGGTGTCCTGTTGGCGACCTTAGTGCAAATCGCCCATCTGGCTTAGGAGACATTATGGCTGACAATTACAAACTTTTCACGTGGAGCGTGTCTTTATACTCGGGCAAGGCGCGTGCTTATCTCATTAAGCAGCATATTGACTTTGACGACATCTCGCCTGCCGACCCGCATTATGAGGCGCACATCCGCCCTGCCATTGGGCGTTGGATTATTCCTGTCATGCAAACGCCAGATGGCGAGATTGTGCAAGATGGCACCGATATTATCGATTGGTTTGAAAGCCGTGGAATGGCTCGGCTGCCAGCCTATCCACAAACGCCCAAGCACCTCATTAGCTCACTGATCATGGAAATGTTTGGTGGTGAGGGCATGCTGCGTCCGGCCATGCACTATAGGTGGAACTTTGATGCCGATAATCTCGATTTTATCTTGCAGCAATTTGGTTTGTTCGCCTTGCCGCAGGTACCGCCCGCTGAACGCCGCGATATGGCCTTGCATGCGTCTGGACGCATGCGCAAAGCGGCGGTGATGTTCGGTGTCACACCAGAAACCGCGCCGCATATTGAGGCGGCCTATGAGGAGATGATGGGTGAACTTGACGCTCATTTTGCCGCTCACCCTTATCTTTTAGGCGGGACTCCGACGATTGGTGATTATGGTTTGTTTGCCTCACTTTACGCCCATTTGGGTCGCGATCCGCATCCCCTCAGAATGATGCAAGAGAAAGCGCAAATGTTATTCCGCTGGACTGAGCGCATGCGGAACCCGAGCGCCGATATGGTCGAGTTTCTCAACTATCCTGAAACCTTGCTGGCGACCGATGCTATCCCCGACACGCTGAAGATATTGCTGCGCCGTGTTGCCTCTGACTATTTGCCTGAGATCCAAGCGATGGTTGCCATGAGCAATGAGTGGCTTTCGACGCATAAGCCAGCTGAAAACGAGGTCGTTGGCGGGCAAGGTCTGGGGCGTGGTTTGGGTATGTGCAGCTTTGAATGGCGCGGTCACAAGCTGGAAGTTATGGTCATGCCTTATCGTATTTTCATGCTTCAGCGCATTCAAGACGCCTATGATGGGCTCGATTCAGAAAGTCAAAAAGCTGTCGATACGCTATTGGCGGAAACCGGTCTCGCGGCCATTCTCACAACCCGCTCAATACGGCGCGTGGAACGTAAAAACAATCGCGAGGTCTGGGTCTAATCTGCCTAGCCAATTTCGTGCAAGAAAGCCAATAGCGCGGTGGCGTATTCCTCGTGCATGTCCTCGACAAGAAAATGGCTGCCGCCGGATAGAATAACCGGCTCCCGTTGCGCGGCCGCAGGAATGAATTGGCGCACGCTTTGATGGCCGTTTGGGGCAACAATGTCCTTATCTGAATAAAGGCACAGAAATGGTTTTTCGAAAGATGCCAGTTTTTGCCGCGCATAAAAATTATCGACCAGCATGGGATTGTCAAAACGTGTCGGCAACATTTGTGTGAATTGCCGATTGCCGGTCAAATAACGAAAATTCGGATATGGCGCAGCGTAACCGGCAACCACTTGTTTCGATAATTTTGATGTGCAAATCGCAGCAAGCATTTTCCAGTGTCGCCAGAACAGGTTTAGGCGCACATAGAGCTGAAATTTGCGCAAAAACCCCGACCCCGGCATTGCCATATTATCTATCTTTTGCTGCGGATCGCGCACTGGAAACCCGGTATTGGAAAAAGTGATGCTGGCAATCCGATCTTGACGTGTGGCCGCCACACGCAGTCCGATTATCCCACCCCAATCATGCAGCACTAAATGCGCATCGTTTAGCTTGAGTTTGTCAAATAATGCTTCGCGCACCCATGCCTCGTGCCGCGCAATCGTATAATCGCGCATGCGGGTCGGTTTATCCGATCGCCCCATGCCAATTAAATCAATCGCAATGGCTCGATAGCCGGCATCTCCCAAGGCGCGAACGACTTTGCGCCACATGAAAGACCAAGTCGGATTGCCGTGAATCATGACCACCGGCTGACCATCGCTCGGCCCATGTTCGATATAATGCATATCCAAATTTCCACCATCTTGGTCATCAAGCGTCACAAAATGCGGCGCGAAATCATAATCAGGCAAATGGTTGAAACAGTGGTCGGGGGTCTTGCGTATTTTCATCGTCAGATGGCTCACTTTTCAGGTCAATATGTTTTGCATTACGGTGTTCGAACCGGTTCATTAAAGAGGCTCAAGCCAAGCTTGCCTTAATGCCATGGCTGTCGAAAAACCCAGCTATAAGTGCGGCCAAGATATTTTTGCTTTCGCGCACGCCCAGTTTTTGTTGGTGACGTAAGCGGTGCCACATGTCGAAAGAAGTGAGCGCATCCAACCCTTCTAAGACCGCTGGCGGGTGCGGCTCAACTTCCGGAAACCAGCTTAAAGTGAGCTCGCGTAATTTATTCTGGTCGCGCGTATAGCTTTGGCGCAATGTCGGCGAACGCCATAATTGTGCCTGTGTCGATAGAAAAATATTGTTCAAATGCTCATAGGCTGTCGCCTGATTATCTAGAAAAGTCTCGATACGTTGGGTCATGTCGCCATAGCCTTCGCCACGCGGGAATAAGGACATAAAATTGTCACGCGCGTAGAAATCGACCGCCGCAAACAAGGCTTCCATATCGTCGAAATGGCGGAAAAAAGAACGCAGACCGACTCCGGCCTTATCGGCAATTTGCTTGGCCGTCGGCACCAATAGGCCTTGGTCGATGAGTTCCAGTGCGGCTTTAATGAGTGCCTCGCGCGACCGCGCGCTTCTTTGACGGCGACCATCAACTAAAACCAGATTGGGATTTTCATTCATATGGACCTCTCAGGGCTAGTTAGGCCAGTAAATATAATCATCGTCGAGGCTCAAATTGTCGGCCGGCGTTTTGTCAATCCAGATGGGTATAGACACGCGCGACGTCCACATTGGCTCCGCTTGCTGTTTGTTATGCGCGTCCAGCATGGCCATTAACGCGCCGACTTTTTTAGGGTTTTGCGCACTGACCTCGTTTTGCTCAAACGGGTCCTCGGTCATATTGAACAGGCGAATTTTTTGTGGATCCATGCTGCGCTGCAATTTCCAACCGCCTGACATAATTGCTTGGTAATGGCCCTCGCGCCAAATCAATGTTTTATGCGGGCGGCCAGTTTTACGACCGGTGAGATATGGCAGTAAGTTCACTCCATCCATCACTTTGGCTTGCGGCGTCAATCCGGCCGCGCCGAGCGCCGTTGGCATAATGTCGAGATGCGACACTGCATGCGGATAGGTTCGGCCGCCGTTTAATGCTTGCGGCCAGCGCATGACATAGGGGATATGCGTGCCGCCTTCGAAGAAACTCAGTTTCCAGCCGCGATAGGGCTTATTGATGTCGGGCATGCCAATATAATTAGCGCCACCATTATCGCTGGTGAAAATGACAAGCGTATTATCATCCAGCCCATTGTCTTTCAGTGCCTGCATGAGCTTGCCGACCGAACGATCAACGGCACGAATCATGGCGGCATAGACGCGGGTGCGGTGATTGGGGAAGTTATTGCCGACTGCTTCAAAATCGTCTTTTGTAGCTTGTAATGGTGTGTGAATGCCCCAATGCGCCAGATAGAGAAAAAACGGCCGGTCCTTATTGGCGCCGATGGCCTTTACCGCTTCATCGGTATAATAGTCGGTCAAATAGCCTTTCGGACGAAAATTATCGCTTCGATTGAAGCTTGCTGAATAGTCCAACACCTCCCATTGCACGCTGTCGAGAATAGCAAATTCATTGCGCGCATTGACCACCTCCGGATCGTCAATCGGCAGATACAAACCGCTTGCCATCAGCAGACTTTCATCAAACCCCTGATCCAGCGGGTGCATGCCCGAACTACGTCCCAAATGCCACTTGCCGATATGTAGATTGTGATATCCGGCGCGCTTTAACTCCTCGGCTAAGGTAATTTCGCTGCTCGGCATACCTTTGGCTTCGTAGGGCATATTGTGATTGGCATGAGGGTCATCAGCATGCACCTCATGAAATTTGAAGTTGCGCGGCGCTGGGTCGTCTTTGCTTAATTGTTGCAGAATTGGAGCGAACGCATCGGGGGTAGGGGTAAATTCAAAGCCGAAACGGGTCGCATAACGGCCAGTTAGCAACATGGCCCGCGATGGAGAACAAACCGCACTGCCGGCATAGCCATTGGCGAAGCGCACACCTTCGGCCCCCAACCGGTCAATATGTGGTGTCTCAATCAAGCCACCGCCATACAGGCTCACATCGTTAAAGCCCATATCATCGGTCAGGATGACAATAATATTGGGGGGGCGTTTTTCGCCTTTTTCCCAAACGCCGGTCTGCCAGTTAATGGCGCGGTATGGTGCCACCGGATTGTTCATCTTCTGGAGAAAGCCGACGGTTTTTATGATGAGCGTCGTGCGGTTGGCAAAGCCCATGCCCACGAGACTGACGAGCACGAGGGCGGCTATTAAATAACCCTTCTTGCGGCGGCTGAGTTGCGTCCAAAAAGTCATTGCGACTCTCCTTTTGCCGTCAGCCTATAAATTGGCATTATAAATGTCAATAAGTGTCGCTGTCTGGAAAAACGCCATGCACAAGCACGCCGCCTGCGACGCCTTTATCCTTTTGCGCTTTATTGCAAAGCCTTACTAACGGGCCTTATTACCAGGCCTTCTGGTATCCAAAATTGAAGCTCGTGTCTCGCGACATCTGAGGGCCATTGAGGTCTTCATAAACCGGCTTTTGGATTTCGAAGGCTAGGCGGTGGCCAGAGAACCATCCATGATGCCCAATGAAGTTAAAACCAATTGCGAAGTTTACCAGACTGCCGCCATACATTTGCGTCTGGGCGGATTGGATAGGCTTGTCAATCTGCGGGTCTTGGCCATCAATAGTTCCGCTGCGCCGATATTCGAGCCGAAGCGAGCCACTAAACTGGTCACTAAATGATTTCATCATCCATGTCTTGGCGTCTACTTCATTTCCCAAAGCGTAACCTTGACGATTGTCGTCCAGCCTCAAGGTGGCATTGAGTTGGCCGCCGTAAACATAATCACCCGTATCAGCGGTGTAAGTGAGCGAGGGTTTTAAGTCATAGGTACCTGATCCCAATTGCATAGCGTAGGGCAGGCGGGCCACTTGATTTGTGTTCATGGGTGTCAAAATAGTATCGACTTCTTTCAGCGAACCCGTGGGCAGGCTTACCCCAAAGCTGCCATGCCACTTGCCGTGTTCACCCTTTGGCAGGGCGCTAATGTTGAATAAAGCTGCAATGGTTGTATCACCCAGCCCTTCCGAATGCGTTGTAAAGCTGCCCAATTTGGCATTTCCCATCATGGCGAAAGTATTGGCGGTCATTTTTTTCTGCGTGTAATTCGTCATCATCATCAAAGTGATATCATCGCTTGGAGCGAACATTACGCCGAGCATCGTCATATCCATGGTCATATTTTGCGGCACCACTTTCAATGTGGCTGGGCCCTCATGCATGTTGGCGATTTGTAGAATCTGACTATCGCTAACTTTATTGCGTCCTATTTTGTTACTTTTCATTTCCATGCGCATTTGGCGGGCAGAGACCATCCATTCGCCCGATTTGTGCATATGGTCAGCCATCACGCCAATCGGGG
>CALEFA010000075.1 GCA_937876775.1 uncultured Rhodobiaceae bacterium
AACTCGACATGGATAAAATGGACAAACAAGCCGACACACAAACAGATCAGGGCCGCGATTATCGCGCGACACTGAATCTGCCGCAGACTGATTTTCCAATGAAAGCAGGCTTGCCGATGCGCGAGCCGCAAACTTTAGAAAATTGGGCCCGCATTGGCCTCTATGACAAATTGCGCGAGGCGGCCAAAGGGCGCGAAAAATTCATCCTGCATGATGGCCCTCCCTATGCTAATGGCGACATCCACATTGGCCATGCGCTGAATAAAATTCTCAAAGATATCATTGTGCGTTCGCAGCAAATGATGGGCAAAGACGCCGTCTATGTACCCGGCTGGGACTGCCACGGATTGCCGATTGAATGGAAAATCGAAGAGCAATATCGCAATAAAGGGCTCGATAAAGACGCTGTGCCAGCCAAGGAATTCCGCGCCGAATGCCGCAATTTCGCGCAAAAATGGGTCGATGTGCAATCCGAACAATTCCAACGCCTCGGAGTTTTGGCCGATTGGCAAAATCCATATCTGACAATGGATTTTCAATCGGAGTCGATTATTGTCGCCGAGTTCCAAAAATTCATCATGAATGGCGGACTATATCGTGGCTCTAAACCAGTGATGTGGTCTGTCGTCGAAAAAACTGCCCTAGCGGAAGCCGAAGTCGAATACGAAGAGCATCAATCGCCAACGATTTTTGTCAAATTTCCGATTAAATCATCGCCGCATGGAAGCCTGCTCGACGACGCAAAAATGGTTATCTGGACAACCACGCCATGGACCATTCCTGCCAATCGGGCCATCGCTTTTTCTGCCAATTTGAACTACGGGCTATATCAAGCCAATGGTGACAAATTAGTGTTATGCGACTCGCTGGCCGAACAAGTGATGCGGGCGGCACAAATCGAAGACTTCTCCCGCTTGGCCGATGTCGACCGATTGGACGAGATTGTCTGCAACCATCCATTTGTCGGCCAAGGCTATGATTTCGACGTGCCGGTTCTGGCTGGCGATTTTGTGACCGATGAAACCGGCACCGGTCTGGTGCATATTGCGCCTGGTCATGGTCAAGACGACTTTGAACTTGGCTTGAAACATAATATTGAAGTGCCGTTTACCGTTGATGAAGCGGGCGTTTACTACGACCATGTGCCGCTTTTCGCTGGCCGTCGGGTGCTTGATGAAAAAGGCAAAGAAGGCGACGCTAATGGCGGCGTTATTGTTGCTTTGATTGAAGCCAATGGATTATTGGCGAAAGGCAAATTGCGCCACCAATATCCGCATAGCTGGCGGTCAAAAGCACCGCTCATTTTCCGCAATACGCCGCAATGGTTCATTTCAATGAGTACTGGCGATTTGCGCGACAAAGCGTTGAAAGCCATTGATGAGGTTAACTGGTATCCTAAAGCTGGGCGCAATCGCATTCATGCGATGATTGAGAACCGCCCTGATTGGGTGGTCTCGCGGCAACGCGCTTGGGGCGTGCCATTGACAGTTTTTGTGCACAAACAAAGTGGCGAAATTTTACGTGATGAGGCGGTCAACACCCGTATCGTCGATGCCGTGCGCCAAACCGGAGCTGATGCCTGGTTTGACACTGACCCGCAAAGCTTCCTCGGCGATGCTTACCAGGCAGATGATTACGAGCAAGTGTCGGATATTCTCGACGTATGGTTTGATAGCGGCGTGACCCATGCTTTTGTTTTGGAAGCGCGCGATGACTTGCAATGGCCCGCCGATGTTTATTTCGAAGGCTCAGACCAGCATCGCGGATGGTTCCATTCTTCATTGTTGGAATCTTGTGCCACTCGTGGCAAAGCGCCATATAAAAACGTCGTCACCCATGGCTTCACCATGGATGAAAAAGGCAAGAAAATGTCCAAGTCGATTGGCAATTCAGTCGACCCGCTGAAAGTGATTCAACAATCCGGCGCTGAGATTATCCGCCTGTGGACGGTCAGTTGCGATTATAGCGAGGACCAGCGCATTGGGCCGGAAATTATTAAGGCCAATACCGATGCCTATCGCAAAATCCGCAATTGCTATCGCTTTCTGCTCGGCAATCTCGATGGTTTTGACGCGACCGAAAAACTGCCAGTCGCTGATATGCCAGAATTAGAACGCTATATGATGCACCGACTGTCGGAGATCGATCAGATTGTACGCGAAAACTATAATCACTTTGATTTTCGCAAAATCTATCAGGCGGTGTTCAATTTCATGACCATCGACCTCTCGGCGTTTTATTTTGATATCCGTAAAGACACGCTGTATTGCGACGCAGAAACCAGCATCGAGCGGCGCGCTTGTCGGAGCTTTTTAGATGTCGCCTTTGACTGCCTGACCACTTGGATGGCGCCCATCCTCTCATTCACCACAGAGGAAGTCTGGCAGACCCGCCAAGCGCGTCCCGATAGCTCGATTCATTTGCAGCAATTCCCCGATATTCCAAGCGATTGGCAAGATGCAGAATTAGCCGCCAAATGGCTCGATATTCGCAAGGTTCGGCGGGTGATTACCGGCGCTTTGGAAGTTGAGCGCCGCGAAAAACGTATTGGTTCGAGCCTAGAGGCGGCACCGATTGTTTATATTTCTGACGCCAATCTGCAAGCCGTGGTTGCCGGTCAAAACATGGCTGACATTTGCATCACATCACAAATTGATATTCGCCATGAAACGGCACCAGCCGACGCTTTCACCTTAGACGATGTGGCTGGTGTTGGGGTTGTGCCTGCCATGGCACAGGGTAAAAAATGCCAGCGCTCGTGGAAAATTCTACCAGAGGTTGGCTCAATTGCCGCCTACCCCGAATTAAGTCCGCGTGATGCCGATGCTGTCGCGGCTTTTGACGCGACCCATAGAACGGCAAACTAACCCGTGAATAGTCCTTTGAAAGCGCCGATGACACGCCGACAAGCAGTTTCTTTCGCCTTGGTGTTAGCGGGTATTGACCAGACCATAAAATGGTTAGTGGTTTTTGGCCTCGGCTATCAGACCGGTGAACCGCACGCGCTTCTGCCATTTCTCGACATTAGATTACTGTGGAATCCGGGCATCAGCTATGGGCTGTTTGACACCGGTGGTGCCACTGGCCAATGGCTGCTTTTCGTTTTCGGGAGTTTGATTACGCTTGGCTTTATATGGGCTTTGGGCACGGCGTCAACGCGAATGACCAGCATGGCCTATGGGCTGATTATTGGCGGTGCTGTTGGCAATCTCGTTGACCGGCTGTTACATGGCGCTGTCGTCGACTTTATCTCGTTCCATGCGGCTGGCTATTATTGGTATGTGTTTAATATTGCCGATATTTGGATCACCTTTGGCGTCGGCTTGCTGATTATTGATATTTTGTTCGGCTCAGAAAAGCCCGAAAAATAAGCGTTAAAATGTCGCCTAGCCGATTGATTGGCTTGTCCGCAAGATGCGGTTAAGCTATACCTTGATAGTGTTATGAAAGAGCCAAGAATGAAAAATCTGAGTAAAATTGCTACATCTATGTTGCTTTGCGTCGGTTTAGCTGGTTGTGGCGACGGATTAGCGGATGCCTTTGGTTTCAAAAAATCAACACCTGATGAATTCAATGTTGTTACCCGTCCACCGCTTATTCTGCCGCCTGAATATAATCTGCGCCCACCCGGCAGCGAAGATGAGCGCCCGCCTGTTTTGACAGGCACCGATTTGGCGCGCGGCATTGCTTTTGGCGTGCCCGCAACACCAGAACCCCTCAACGCCTCAGAGTCTGATGTTCTGGCCAAAGCCAGTGACGGCAAAACCTATGGTGATGGCATTCGCGAACAAATCGAAATGGAACGCCAGGGAACAGCAAGCGAAACCCCCGAAATAATTCAACAACTCATTAAGGATGCGGAGAATACCGCGCAGTAAATATGCCTTTAATGCTGGTTTTTAGGCGCCACGTTCTGGCGATTATTTTGCTCTTCACCAGCGTGGTTGCCGGCTCGGCTGAACCACAAAACCAATCCAACACATTAGCCATTGAAACCGCTCGCCTTGCCAATGGCATGGAGATTATTATTGTCCCCGACCATCGCTCGCAAGTCATGACCCATATGGTGTGGTTTCGTGTTGGCTCGATTGATGATCCGAAAGGTAAATCGGGGATTGCGCATTTTTTCGAACATTTAATGTTTCGTGGCACAAAAACCATCGGCGAAGGCGAGTTTTGGCGGCAAGTTAATGCCATGGGCGGTCAGCTCAATGCCTTCACCTCCTATGATTTTACCGGCTATTATGAGCGCGTCACCAGCGACAAGCTGGCCGAGGTGATGCGTTTGGAAGCCGATCGCATGCAAAACTTAATCATTGATGATAAAATTGTCGGCATTGAACGCGATGTGATTTTGGAAGAGCGTTCAATTCGGGTCGACAGCAATCCGCGACAAATTTTATCGGAAAAACTTATGGCCCGGCTGCACGCTGGCAGCCCCTATGACACGCCGATTATTGGCTGGCGCGATGAAATCGCCCAGCTCAACGCAACCGATGCACGGGCTTTTTATCAGCGCTATTATGCGCCGGATAATGCCATTTTACTGGTTGCCGGCGATATCACCATGGATGAGCTGTTGCCGCTGGCGAAGACCATTTATGGGCCGTTAAAGGCAGCCAATAAGCCAAGAGAGAAATTCGCCCCTGCCGCTTCCTTACGTGTGGCAGATCATCAGGTGCCTGAAAAATACGCCGACCCACGCGTCCGCCAGCAACTGTGGCAGCGGATTTTTAGGCTTCCGGCCTATCACAGCGTTGCCAATAAAGGCGATTTTGCCGCCCTCGCCGTGGCCGCAGAGATTCTTGGTGGAGGGCCAACCAGTCGTTTGCATCAAAGCCTTGCCGTCGAGAGCAAACAAGCCGCTTCAATCAGCAGCTATGCCGATAGCTGGCAATTGCATGAAGGGATGTTTGCAATATCCGCCAATCTCATGCCGCAGGCGCAATTTAACGATATTGCGGTTTTGGTGGACGCAGAGATTGCAGCGCTTGCCGATCAGCCACCCGAAGGCAGTGAATTGGCCCGCGCTAAAGTTCAAATTATCGCCGATAGTTTGTATGCCCGCGACAGCCAATCATATTTGGCTAATGCCTTTGGCGCCGCCGCGGTCATTGGTATTGAACCGCAAACGGTGATTGACTGGCCCCAGTTGATTGACAGCGTCAGCGCCGAAGATGTGCGCCGCGCCGTTAGCACTATGTTGATAGCGCAGCACAGCGTGACCGGATGGCTAATTCAAGCCGAAGGGGAGGCCAGCTATGCGCCATAAGCTGGCTTGTTTATTGATCATAGTGTGCATCAGTGGCACTGCCCATGCCGCTGACGGCCCGCCGGTGCAAGAAATTCAAAGCCCTTCCGGCCTCAAGGCGTGGCTGGTAACCGACAACAGCTTGCCGATTATTTCCATTAAAATGGCTTGGGAAGGCGGCAGCGCTGCCGACCCGACAGACCGCCATGGTCTCACCTATTTAATGGCCAGCCTGCTCAATGAAGGAGCAGGTGATTTGCCGCCATTAGCCTTCCAACAGGCCATGGCAGATAACGCCATGCGGTTTGCATTTGAGGCCGACCGCGATAATTTGGTCGGCTCCCTGCGTTGTTTGAGCCAATATATGGCGCGCTGTTTTGAGCTATTGAAGCTCGCCCTCACCGCCCCGCGCTTTGATGAAGCGGCTATTGAGCTGATGAAAAGTGACCACGGTGCACGCTATCGCCAACGGACGCAAAACCCTCACCAATTGGCTACTGACGCTTTCCATGCGGCAGCTTTTGAAGGCCACCCCTATGCCCACAGCCCGCTCGGCACATTAGAGTCTGTATCGGCCATTACCCGCCGCGATCTAAAAGAGCATTTCACCCGCCATATCGCCCGCGACAATATGCATTTATCCGCTGTCGGCGACATTGATGGGCCACGTTTGGCGGCAATGATGGATGATGTGTTTGCCGCCCTGCCGCGCAAAAATGGCTTGCCGCCAGTGGCGCCAGTAAAACTATCCCCCCAATCGACCAGTCTTCACATCGACCGCGAGGGGCCACAAACAACAATTATTTTCGGCACGCAAGGCATTGATTTCGATGACCCAAATTTCTTCCCCGCCTATGTGATGAATTTGGTTTTGGCTGGCGGTGGTCTATCGACCATTTTAGGTGAAGAGATCCGCGAAAAACGCGGCCTTGCCTATGGTGTCGGCACGTATTTATCGATGCTGCGCCATGCAGATTTATGGATCGGCAGTGTGGCAAGCGACAATCGAACCGCACAACAAGCCATGGACGTTATACAGCAACAATTGACATGGCTCAGCGATAGCCAAGTGTCGGGGAAGACAAATTTAGATGCCGCCAAATTGGAGGCAGGCAAAAATTACCTCATTGGATCCTATGCTCTGCAATTCGACAGTGGCGAGAAAATTGCTGGTCAGATGAATTTTGCGCAAATCGAGGGTCGGCCAATGAGTTACTTCAAAACCCGCAATGACCGAATTCGCGTGGTAACTCTGGACCAATCATTGGCTGCGGCGGAGAAATTATTTTCCAATAGTCTGCGAACGGTCTCGGTTGGCGGCACCTCCATTGCTCTAGCAAAATAATCAGCGTAGGCTGAGACATGTTCTTTTTTCCGCTCAGCGATGACAACCCAACCCATCAGAAGCCTTGGCTGTCTTATGCGATTTTAGGCCTTTGCGTCTTAATTTTTGGCTGGCAATTATCCTTAGGCGATGCGCAGCAAGAAACGATTATCGCCTTTGGCATGGTGCCGGCGCGCTTATTTGGCTTTGAACAGGCCTATGACCTGCCCTATGCCATACCTGGCTGGCTGACGATTGCCAGCTCTATGTTTATGCATGGCGGCTTTATGCATTTGGCCGGCAATATGCTGTATTTATGGATTTTCTCCGACAATGTTGAAGACAGTATAGGGCGGACAAAGTTCATCGCATTTTACGCCCTTTGTGGCATTGCGGCCGCCCTATCTCAGGCCTTAGTCGACATCCAATCTCTCACCCCGATGATTGGAGCCAGCGGAGCCATTGCCGGTGTCTTGGGTGGTTATTTGCTCCTGCACCCGCGCGCCAATGTGCGTTGTATTCTCGGTTTTTTCATCTTTTTTAAGGTCATAAATGTGCCCGCTTTTCTCGTTTTGGGATTTTGGATTGGCCTGCAATTTCTCAACCTTGGTCAGACGGGCAGCAACGTGGCCTATCTGGCGCATATTGGTGGCTTTATCGCTGGCATGGCGCTGATTCCCTTCTTCAAGAAACCCCATATTAAATTATTTGGCGCGCGCCAAAGCCAAACCTTTGAAATTTCGCCAACCCGCCGCGTGTCGGTGCATATTCCTTCGATTGCCGCCCGCCGAAAAGGCCCGTGGGACGAATAAGTGCTAAGAATCGCATCAGGCTAGGGATCGAAAATGAGGTGAAATCGACCCGCTTGTTTGCTAGATTATGGCCATATAAAAAGGGCACGAGATGGATTTTGAAGAGCTGATTATAACCGCTAAACAATTGGTAGAGGCGCATTTATCGCTAAGCATTGGCGGCGCCGTGCTATTCGCTATGTTTATTTTTCTGGCGCTGGTGAAATGGCGCCAAGACCGACGCCTTCAAACCGTCAGTCAGCTCTCTGAACGATTGACCCACCCACCAGAAATTGATGTAGCACCAGAAAATAGTCAAGTGGCACGGTTTTTGATCGAGACCAGCGAAACGCCCCCAGAAAACAATCAGCAATAATAACGCTCAGCACTTGTTTTTATCAATTTCTCGTGTCTAAAATATGCCCCTAAAGGGGAGTCGAAATGAGTTTAGAAATTAAAAATATATCTGGCGGTGTTGGTGTCGAGGCCTGCAATGTTGATATTGCAAAAGGTTTGAGTGGCGCCGACATGGCGACGCTAAAAGCCGCTTTTGTCGAGCACGGTTTGGTGTTCATGCACAATCAAACCATCACACCGGAACAGCACATTGAATTCGCCAAAAATTGGGGCGAGATCAACATCAACCGCTTCTTCGCTAAAGTCGATGGCTATGAAGAAATTGCAGCAGTGGTCAAAGAAAAAGACCAATTGGGCAATATTGGTGGCGGCTGGCACACCGATCATTCCTACGATCAAATCCCGGCTCTTGGTTCTATTTTGATTGCCCGCGAAACACCGCCAGTTGGGGGTGATACCCTGTTTTCATGCATGTATAAAGCCTATGACAGCCTATCCGATGGCATGAAGAAAACGTTGGAAAATCTCAAGGCTGTGCATTCGAGCCGACATATTTTTGGTGAGCAATCGTCTTATCAAGAAGCCATGTCTGATCGCCTTTCAAACGCTGAAGCAGCGACGCAAGATGCGGTTCATCCAATTGTCATTACCCATCCGGAAAGTGGCCGTAAAGCCCTCTATGTCAATCCGGCCTTTACCCTCCACATTGAGGGTTGGACTGATGCCGAGAGCAAACCGCTATTGGATTATCTCTATCAGCACGCGGTGCAAATGGAGCATACAACGCGCTTCAAATGGGCGGTTGGATCGATTGCCTTTTGGGACAATCGCTGCACATGGCATTATGCGTTGAACGATTATCACGGCGAGCGTCGTGAAATGCACCGCATCACCATTGAAGGCAGCCCCTTAGCCGCTTAATTTGAGCTTATCGTGTTGGTCGCGAAAGCGCGTAACCTGTGCCACGCACGGTACGGATAATATCTGGCTTTGGCGCTTCACCGTCTGGCGCTTGATTGAGAGCGCGACGCAAGCGGCTCATATGCACATCCACCGTGCGCTCTTCGACATAAACCCCGTGCCCCCAGACCATATCGAGCAATTGCTCGCGGGCAAACACCCGTTCGGGGCGTTCAATCAACACACTGAGCAGGCGAAACTCTTTAGCCCCTAAATGTATCGGATGGCCGTCGCGCTCAACCCGCATGGTTTGGGGGTTCAGGCTGAGACCGGCAAACTCTAAGGCGTCTTGCATCAAAGACGGGCGAGCGCGGCGCAAAAGCGCCTTCACCCGCGCAACCAATTCGCGCGGAGAAAATGGCTTGGAGACATAATCATCAGCCCCCGAGTCCAAACCAAGGGCGCGGTCGCCCTCTTCCCCGCGAGCACTGACCATAATAATGGGCAAAAATCGCATTTCGGTGCGGGCCCGCAATTCACGGCACACGTCAATGCCCGATGTTTCCGGCATCATCCAATCAAGCACAACAAGATCGGGCTCGTGTTCCTCGGTCATCAAAATCGCGTCGCGGCCATTATTAGCCAAAATCGTTTCAAAACCGGCCTTTTCCAAATTATAACGCAGTAATTCTAATTGCGCCGGTTCATCATCTACTAGCAGTATTTTAGCAACCATTTGGCTGGCTCCAATCAACTCTGATCGATCGCACTAGAACTTGAATCGTCAGCTTTTGGCCGACTGTGCGTCGGGAATTCGCCATTCTTCACGAAATAAATCTGCTCGGCAATGCCGGTGGCATAATCGCCGATGCGCTCGATATTTTTCGCCACAAACAGCAATTGAGAGCCAGCCGAGACGCGCTCAGAATCTTCACCAATTTGTTCCAGAACTTCGCGGAAAATACTCGTGTGCAATAAATCGACATCCATATCGCGCTCCCAGACATCCATCGCCAAATCAGCGTCACCGGTGGCATAGGCATCTAAAACCTGATTTATCATTTGCTGTGTCAGGCCAGCGATACGAGCAATCGATATGTTATCGCCGAGAATTTTTTCATGTTCGATAATCACCCGACTACGTTTGGCAATATTCTTGGCATAGTCGCCAATCCGTTCAAGATTGCCGGCAACACGCAAAGCAACAATAATCCGGCGCAAATCTTTAGCCATCGGCGAGCGGCGGGCAATCACTTCAATGGCGCGCTCATTGAGCTCATACTCTAACTTATCAAGTGCCTCGTCGGCTTCGACAATGGCGTCAATATTATCAGTATTTCGCGTCTCAAGCGCTTCGACGGCGGCAGCGAATTGCTGTTCCGCCAGCCCCCCTAAACGCGCAACCATATGATTTAACTCTGCTAAATCACTATCAAATGAAGATACAATATGTTCCGATGTCATGACTAACCTATTTTCCCTGAAATATATGCTTCAGTCTGTTTATTTGTCGGATTTGTAAAAATACGGTCTGTGTCACCATGTTCAACCAAGTGCCCGAGGTGGAAATATGCCGTGCGTTGCGACACGCGCGCAGCTTGCTGCATAGAGTGGGTCACTATCACAATGGTATATTGAGTTCGTAATTCTTCAATTAATTCCTCAATAATCGCCGTCGCAATTGGGTCAAGCGCCGAGCACGGCTCATCCATCAATACCACATTCGGATCGACCGCAATGGTGCGAGCGATGCACAAGCGCTGCTGCTGGCCGCCAGATAGACCTGACCCGCTGGTGTGTAAGCGATCGTGAACTTCTTGCCATAGACCGGCGCGGCGCAAGCTGGTTTCAACCATATGGTCAAGCTCGTCTTTACTGCCCGCCAGGCCATGAATACGCGGACCATAGGCAACATTGTCGTAAATCGATTTCGGAAAAGGATTCGGTTTTTGGAACACCATACCTACACGAGCGCGCAATTCGACGACGTCAATGTCACCGCTGTAAATATCTTCGCCGTCAATTTCAATTTTGCCGCCGAAATGACAATCCTCAATGACATCATTCATCCGGTTGATACAGCGTAAAAACGTCGACTTACCACAACCCGATGGGCCGATCAGAGCGGTCACTTCATTGGCTCGAATATCCAAATCAATGCCATGCAAAGCCTGCGCCGCCCCGTAATGAATGGTGACACCGCTTGTGCGAATTTTAATGTTATCTTCTTGCGAACTCATTTTACCATCTTTTCTCAAAACGTTTCCGGAAGTAAATAGCTAACCCATTTACCAATAACAAAAAGCTCAATAGCACGACAATGCCAGCGCTGGTGCGGGCCACAAAGGCACGCTCAGGATTATTCGCCCACATATAAATTTGCGCTGGCAAAACGGTTGCCTTAGAGGTCACATCAGTCGGCGTATCAACGATAAAGGCCATCATGCCGATCATCAACAAAGGCGCGGTTTCGCCAGCCGCTTGCGCCAGACCAATAATCGTACCGGTCAGAATACCGGGCATAGCCAGCGGCAAAACGTGGTGCATAATAACCTGCAAACGCGACGCGCCCACACCCATGGCAGCCTGCCGAATAGACGGCGGCACAGAGGCCAGCGAGGCGCGCGTGGCGATAATAATTGTCGGCAATGTCATCAGCGCCAAAACCATACCGCCGACCAACGGCGCTGAACGCGGCAATTGGAAGAAGCTGATAAATACAGCCAGACCCAAAAGCCCGAAAACAATCGACGGAACCGCCGCCAAATTATTGATATTCACTTCAATGATTTGCGTGAGCCGGTTCTTCGGCGCCATTTCCTGCAAATATACCGCCGCTAACACACCCAAGGGGAAACTGATAAGCAGCGTCACCAGCATGGTCAATAATGAGCCCACCAGTGCACCTTGAAGACCCGCCATTTCAGGCTCACGGCTGTCACCATTGACGAATAACTGAATGGCGAAATTTTCACTAACCCGCCCTTCGTCAATAAATTTATCCAGCCAAACCAACTCTCGGTCTGAAACCAAACGCTCGTTCTCTGGCAAATAGCGGTTAATTAAACCCTTCATCACCAAATCAATATCGTCGGACAGGGGTAAGCTGAACTCAATAGTTTGACCGATTAGATCAGGGTCAGCTTGCACCGCGTCTTGCACCGCGTCAGGAGCGCCAATCGACAACAGCTTGTACAAATCTCGCTTTTCACCGCGGTTGGTGACATCCGGAAATTCATCGCGCAACGCCTTTCGCACAAATCCCAGCCAATTAGCATCAACATTGGTGATTTCACCCTGATCATCGCGCAGCACATCAACGTCTTCGGACGTAATCGTAACCGCAAGTGCCAAATTATGATGGGTAAACGCGGGAATAGACGTGTAAACAATTGACGTCATTAAAAACGCTAGAATACCGGTCGCCAATAAAACCGCCGACATGCCAAGGGCTTTGAAGCGACGCTCTTTGCGATAACGTTTCTTCAGCCGCTGCGCCTGACGAGCGGCAAGAACTGGATCCTGTGGTTGTAGCCCGCGATCAGTCATATTGTTCTCGATATTTATTGACTACGTAAAGGGCCAAAATATTCAGCCCCAAAGTGATGATGAAAAGCAAAAGACCCAGCGCGAAAGCAGCCAGTGTTTTGGCGCTATCAAATTCTTGGTCGCCGACCAATAGCATAACAATCTGTACCGTCACCGTAGTGACCGATTCGAATGGATTGGCCGTTAGATTAGCCGCCACACCGGCTGCCATAACGACGATCATAGTCTCACCGATAGCCCTTGAGACGGCCAACAGAACAGCGCTGACAATGCCCGGTAAGGCCGCCGGCAACACCACTTGCGTTATGGTTTCAGAACGTGTGGCGCCGAGCGCGGCGGCGCCGTCGCGTAAATTTTGCGGCACGGCATTAATCACGTCATCAGAAAGCGATGAAATAAACGGTATGATCATCGTCCCCATCACCAAACCAGCGGCCAGCGCCGATTCAGATGACACGGACAACCCAATATCGGTACCGCCGTCGCGCAACAATGGCGCCAAAACCAACGCCGCGAAAAACCCGTAAACAACGGTTGGAATGCCAGCCAGCACTTCAATCGTTGGTTTAGCAATACCGCGCACCCGCGGTGTCGCATATTCGGATAAGTAAACCGCCGACATCAATCCCACTGGAACCGCCACCACCATGGCAATCAGCGTAATCATTAGCGTGCCAGCAAATAGGGGAATGGCGCCAAAAGAACCCGAACTGCCCGCCTGATCGGCGCGAATAGCTATTTGTGGTGACCAATGAAGGCCAAACAGAAACTCACTTACTGAGACAGTTTCAAAAAATCTTATGGTCTCAAAAACCAGCGACAACACGATGCCGATGGTTGTCAGAATAGCAATAACTGAGGCACCAATCATCAGCCATGTCGCCAATTTCTCAACCCAATGGCGGGCTGTGAAACGTAATGTCAATAAACGGCTGCCAAAGGCCAGTCCAACCAAGCCGATGACCAAAACCAAAATCGCGCGCCCAGTATCTGAGGCATTTAGTAAAATTTCATAATAGCTAGCCGCTAATTTTACATCGTCACTAACAAACGCTGGATTTAATATACCAGCGGAGAAGGCTTTCGTTTGAGCAATTAGTACGCCCATTTCGCCGATCGATGTTTCCCCAACCATGTCCCGCAAATGCGCTTCCAGAAGGCCATTGAGCACAAGTGGGGATAGGCTACTCCAGATAACCAGAACAATTAAGGGAGCAATAGTCGCGCATGCGGCCAAGAAGGTAGCGTGATAAACATCACGCGAATGTTGTTTGGCGCTGGCGTGCTGGGTGACTTTGCGAATTCGGTAACGACCGAATAGAAAAGAATAGACCCCCAATAAAGACAGGCAAATAACCAGAAAATTGAGGGTCATAAAGTATTCCTAAGGTGGGAGACTTAGTCCGGCCCGAAGGCCGGACTAAGTTTATTACATTGCCAATTTCTTCAAAGATTTTCCATCTTGACGGTACTGGTTACGTAGGTTTTTGGGAAGAGGGATAAGGCCTTTATCAACAAGGTAACCTTCTTCGCCAAATGCTTTCTCAGAGGTGAAAGCACTCACAAATTCGGCGATGCCTGGAACAGTGCCAACATGGGCATGTTTGACATAGAAGTATAGCGAGCGTGAGATTTTGTAGTCTCCGCCAGCGATATTTTCGAATGTCGGTTGCACACTATTGACAACACTGCCTTTAATCTTGTCAGAGTTTTGGTCAAGGAAACTATATCCAAAAACACCAACGGCATCTGGGTTGGCGGCCAATTTAGACACCATCAGATTATCGTTCTCACCTGCGTCAATCCAAGCGCCATCTTCGCGCACGGTGCGGGTTAGTTTTTTCCACAAATTCTTGTCTGATTTTTTCAGAGCATTCATGTGCGGATAGGCTTTAGAACCGCCGCTCATGGCCAGCTCTTGAAACGCGTCACGCGTACCAGAAGTTGGCGGTGGGCCGAGAATTTCGATTTTTACATTTGGCAAGGAAGAATCAATGTCGCTCCACTTGACATAAGGATTGTCTATCGGCTCGCACCAGTTGGACTGGCATGGGCGATTTGGATCTGGAACTTTCTTAGCTGTCGCCAAATAGATCTGTTCAAGCGTCAGTTTAAGGTCTGGCGCATTTTTAGAATTGGCAATAACGATACCGTCAAAACCAATAACTATTTCTGTCATATCGATGCCATTATCTTGGCATTTCTCGAATTCTTTGCCTTTAATACGGCGTGAAGCATTGGTGATATCAGGGTGTTCAAGGCCGATACCAGCGCAGAACAACTTCATACCGCCGCCTGAGCCAGTTGACTCAACCACAGGGGTTTTGAAACTGGTCGAGCGGCCAAATTGTTCAGCTACCGTTGTTGAAAAAGGAAAAACTGTCGACGAGCCGACAATTTCGATTTGATCGCGTGCTTGCGCACTCAAACTCATTGACGCACCGATTAAGGCACCTAGAGCAAACTTGAATTTCGTCATTTTGGTCTCCACCGAAAACATTCAAAACGCCCGTGCAGCCACTCCGCACCGACGACGTCAATCTGCCGTAACTTGGCTAAGCTCATATGACAGAAATATTACAGTTCTGTGACAAGCGCGGCCTAAAGGCCACAGTTTGCGCCATTTAGAGATTCTTTTTGCCGACGCAATAGATTATCTCTCGGTCGGTAGCGTCACCGACACGCAGGTTTGTTGATTTTCGCTAGTGATTCGTAATCGGCCACGGTGACGGTTCAAAATATGCTTCACAATAGCCAAGCCAAGCCCCGACCCGCCCATGCTTCGCGAGCGTCCCTCATCAATGCGGTAGAACCTCTCGGTTAATCGCGAAATATGTTGTGAGGCGATGGTTGGCCCGGTATTCGTCACCTGCACACGAATGCGATCATCTTGAGTGGCACCGGCCAAATCACGGCCTTGCGACAAAGCAAACACAACGTCGCTTCCCTCATTGCTATATTTGACGGCGTTCTCCAGCAAATTGTGAAAAACTTCCAATAATTCGTCTCTATCTCCCCTAACCAAAGGAGTTTGCGTCGCGTCTTCCCATTCGGAGGTGACCGCAATCTGAATATTGCGGCCATCAGCCATGTGCGATTTTATCGCCACCACCTCATCAATAATGGCACGCAGATCAACCGCATCAGTTGGTGGCCGGTGGGCCTCTGCTTCGAACCGCGACAAGGACAATAAGCCATCAATCAACCGCTGCATGCGCGTGGCCTCTGATTGCATAATCGGAAAAAATTTCTCCTGCGCTTGTTTGTCATCTGCCGCTGGCCCCATCAACGTCTCAATGAAACCGCTCAAAGACGTCAGGGGTGAGCGCAATTCATGGCTCACATTGGCAACAAATTCCGACTGAATGCGTTCCACCGACCGCTCTAAAGTCTTATCAATGAGCGCGATGAACACGTGATTCTTGTCAAATGGTGCAAGACGAATTTCAAACTGCCTGGGTACTTGTTCCATGCGCGTATAGAGTAAGTCCGTCTGCTGGTCTTGCGTCAGCGCCATCTGCAATGCCGCAACAAAATCTGGGTGACGAATGAAGCCATCAAACGACTGGCCAGCAATATGATGCCCCAGAAGCTCGAAAGCTCCCTGGCTGGCCAAGACAACGGTGCCACGCCGGTCAACCAAAACACTCGGCTGATCAATCAAGCGGGCCAGATTATTAAAACGCGCGACAAACTCTTCCATCATGCGACGAGTATAGCGTCAGTAAATTTTGCCTCACCTGTTTTCTTTCAATTCGCGTCAACTTTGCTGACCAAAGTGAAGATTTTATGCAACGTCAAAAAAACGATTGCGGTTTCCTCAACGAGTTTTCTTGCTGTGTGGCCGATGTATAGGGAAGGTTAAGGGTGTAGTTTTAGTAATTATGTAGGCGTGTTATGTTTAAGTTTCACAATTAGCCAAGCTTAGCCGCCTAGACGGCGCCCAACTGCAATTACGCCTGACCCATAAATTTTCCTTTTGAGGCTTTAGACCGTCGCCTAACGGCGGCTGAAAAAGCCAATCAGGCGCGGCATGCCCCAGCTCTGCAAAAAAACATAAATTACGCCAAAGGCATAATTCACCGGCATGGCGATTTGCTCATTGATTGCCATTGAAGCCGGCAATCTTGTGGTCGCCAGCATCAATGCAAACGCAATGGCGGTGGCCGCACTGGCAATTAAAAATTGCACCGCTATAGGGCCCGGTAGATCGACTTCTTGCTGACGCATCAAACTGCGCGCTGCCACCCAACCTAACATGGTACCAACAAACCATACGGGAGCCTCATGGTGCGCATGACTTGGATAAAACATCAGATAGATAATGTGCACGGCCAATAAGGCCAGCAACACACCGCGATCACCAATTTGCGCCGCCAGAGCGCGCAGACCTTGATGATTGATCGCCCAAATGTAGAACACCAAACAAGCGGTGCCAATGACCAACCCACCGAGCACATCGCCAACATCATGAACTCCGAGATAAACGCGCGAAGCACAAATTAAGGCGATGATAATAACTGCCGCCAAGCTTGCCCATTTTTGGCGAATTTCATAGGCCAGAAACCCCCAAAGCACGACAGCAATTTGCGCGTGCCCGCTTGGCCAGCCATAGGAATGGCCAGTGCGCGAATCAAGCGCAAATTCGGCCGCTGGGCGAGGGTCTTGATAAATATCTTTCAGCAAAGAATTGAGTAAGCCAGCGCCAATCAACAAAATGGCCGCGTGGTAAAAACTCTTTGAGCGGAAGAAGAAATAGCCGAAGGCCAAAAACAAAATCAAAAAAAGTGGGTAACCAACCAAGGTGACCGCATCAAAAAACTCGTTCAGAAACGGTGTGCGCAACGCTGGCACCCAGCTGATATCGTTCATTATACTCATGCTAAACTCCCCCAAGCGATTTCAATATCCACCAATTGGCCAATTTTTTAAAGCCCTAGTTATGGATTATCGCTTGCCTGACAATTGGGCGGCGGTCTAGGCTTTGCCAAGGAAATAACTTGGTAGGAGACGGCGATGGGTAAGCGGGTAGACTTCATTTTTGATTTTGGCGGCCCCAACGCCTATCTGGCGCACAATGTGATGGCTGATTTCAAAGCCGAGACGGGCGCTGAGATAAACTATGTGCCCTGCCTGCTTGGTGGAATTTTTAAAGCCACAGGCAACCAGCCACCTTGGGCAGTATTTGCTCATGTCAAATCAAAACTAGATTATGAAACCCTCGAAATGAACCGATTCATTGCCAAACATAAACTGACCAAATTCAAAATGAATCCGAATTTTCCAATCAACACCATATTGCTCATGCGAGGCGCCATCGTTGCCCAAGCGCACGGGCACTATGACGCCTATATCAATGCTGGCATGCGCTTTATGTGGGAGGATGGATTGAAAATGGACGATCCAAAAGTCTATGTGAAAGCTTTTGATGAAGCTGGCCTCGACGGCGCGGCTTTACTCGAGGGCACGCAAGATCCGGCGATAAAAGCGAAACTGGCTGCTAATACCGATGAAGCGGTGACGCGCGGTGTTTTCGGCGTGCCAACATTTTTTGTCGGCGACGACATGTTCTTCGGCAAGGAACGCTTGAACCAAGTTAAAGAAGCACTGGCCGCCAGCTAGACGCTGAGCAAGTTAACCAACGTTTTCATCGCTTTGGCGTTTGAACTTTTTACGCTCGTGCTCAAGGAGATAGCGCTTGCGCAAACGCAAGCTTTTGGGCGTCACTTCCAATAATTCATCAATGTCAACATAGGCCATCATGTCTTCTAAAGACATGCGCCTTGGTGGCACCAAAGTGACCGCCTCATCCGAGCCAGAAGCGCGCATATTGGTCAGTTTCTTACCCTTGAGAACATTGATTTCCAAATCATTGTCGCGGCTATGTTCGCCAACAATCATGCCTTGATAAACCTGCGTTTGCGGATCAATAAACATGACCCCACGATCTTGCAGATTGAAAATCGCATAGGCCACGGCTTGGCCAGTTTCTGACGCGATAAGCGCACCATTGCGGCGGCCAGGAATATCACCTTTATATTCGGCATAATTATGGAAGACGCGGTTCAATACGCCGGTGCCGCGCGTGTCGGTCAGAAAGCGGTTTTGATAACCAATCAGGCCGCGCGATGGGGCGTAAAACACCAACCGTGTTTTGCCCGCACCAGATGCCCGCATATCGACCATCTCTGCTTTACGCCGGTTCATCGCATCAACAACACCGCTGCTATATTCTTCATCCACATCGATCGTTACTTCTTCAATCGGCTCCATACGCTTGCCGTCTTCCACACGAAGCAATACGCGCGGACGCGACACATTCATCTCGAAACCCTCGCGGCGCATGGTTTCAATTAGCACACCCAATTGCAATTCGCCGCGACCACCGATCTCGAAGGCATCTTTATTTTCACCTTCGTTAAAAGTGATGGCAACATTTACTTCAGCCTCAGCCAGCAACCGGTCACGAATGACGGTTGAGGTCACTTTCTTGCCCTCAGTGCCGGCAAAGGGACTGTCATTCACGGTAATGGTCACCGACATGGTCGGTGGATCAATAGGCGTTGACTGCAAAGGCTCAGTGACGCTCGGATCACAAATCGTATCGGCCACAGAAGCTTTTGTTAGACCAGCGATACAAATCAAATCACCAGCGTGAACTTCAGTTACAGGCACACGTTGGGTGCCTTCGAAGCGTAGCAATTTCGTCAAGCGGCCGATTTCCACTTGCTTGCCGTCGAGGTTAATCGCTTTGACGCTTTCATTAACCCGCGCTGTGCCCTGCAATACGCGGCCCGTCAAGCAACGGCCAATATAGGGGTCGCTATCGAGCAACGTTGCCAACATGGCAAAAGGCTTATTCGGCTCGACTTTAGGCTCCGGCACATGTTCGAGAATCAAATCCAGCAAAGGGTTCAAATTCTCGCGCTCATCAGCTAGGTCGCGCACACACCAACCATCGCGGCCAGAGGCATAAAGAATTGGGAAATCAAGCTGCTCATCGCTGGCATCCAGCGAGACGAAAAGGTCGAACACTTCATCCACCACTGCGTCGGGGCGGCCATCGGGACGGTCAACCTTATTGATAATCACCATCGGACGCAGACCCTGTGCCAATGCTTTACCAAGCACGAATTTGGTCTGCGGCATCGGTCCTTCGGCCGCATCTGTGAGCAAGACAACACCATCGGCCATGCCCAAAACCCGCTCAACTTCGCCACCGAAGTCAGCGTGGCCTGGGGTGTCGATAATATTAATCCGCGTATCATCCCAAATGATTGACGTCGGCTTGGCCAAAATCGTAATACCGCGCTCTTTTTCCAAATCGCCCGAGTCCATCACCCGTTCATCCATCGCCTGATTGGCACGGAACAAACCGGTCTGCTTCATTATTGAATCAATCAATGTCGTCTTGCCGTGGTCAACGTGGGCAATAATCGCGATATTGCGTAGTTTTTGGGTCGCGCTTGGCGCAGAATTTTTTGACATATGGGGAGCCTATGCGTTTGAAACACTATAGACACGGCTTCTATCTGCCTTTGGCGCCAGTGGAAAGGATTATTTTCACCACGAGTGGCGAATTCAGCCCTCTGTCGCCAGCACCGATGCGCGTTTTGGCAAGCGCGACAGGCAAAATGGCAGCAAAATAAGCCAAGCGGCTATCATTAAATGGTATAGATGAAAACTCACGGCAGCATCGAGATAGCTATTTTTGCGCACCACCAATAGGCCAACTAACATTATCGACATGCATGAAACTGTCAGAAAACGGTCAGTTTGCGCATAAATCGCCATCACAATAATGGCCACAACCAACCAAACCAAAGAAAACACCGGCACCAGTGACGGCGATGATGACGTAGCAAACAGGCTGGCCATGAAAAGCCCGACAACCGCCAAACGCGTCGATTGCTGGGCCCGCGCCTTCATCGCCATATCAGCCGATAAAAACATCATCGACACAAGACCACCCTGTACAGCAGCGGTTAGGTGCAAGGTCTCCAGCGCTTCAAATTGCCCACTGCCAAAGCGCCAGGCTCCCAGGGCCGCCACCGCGCCAATGAGCAGGCTGGCAAAAGACGCCAACCAAAAGCCATTTGGTGCCAAGCGGTGAATGGCAAATACGCTGGCCAACACAATAGATATTTCCGAAACGGCGTAATGTTCGGCTGGCATTATTCGGCCGCCGCAGTCACTGTTTTGTCGCCCATCAGACCCGCTTCACGCTTAATGTCATGCGAGCTTTTGCGCGAGCCGTCATGGCTCCAGCCGGGCGGCGCTAAAATATAGGCAATACGTTGTTTGAGGGTAATACCCGATTGCAGCGCATCTCGGAAAGTCGCCAGATATTCGGTGAACAAAATCCGCAGAGGATTAAGCGTCGTCAATGGTGACACCAAACCGAAATCAACTTTTTCTTCCTCGGCGGCAAAACTGCCGAACATCCGATCCCAAATTATTAACGTACCGGCATAATTGGCATCAAGATATTGCGGATTACGTCCATGGTGAACACGGTGATGCGACGGTGTATTGAAAATATACTCAAACCACGATGGCAATTTGCCAATGGTTTGCGTGTGTAAAAAGAACTGATAAATCGCATTCACGGCGCCGCAGAAAATCACCATAAGCGGATCAAAACCGAGCATTACTAGGGGTACTTTCAGCATCATGGTGCCGCTGAAATGTTTGGTCCATGGTTGACGCAAGGCCACCGCCAGAGAAAACCGATTGCTAGAATGATGAACAAAATGCATGGCCCAAACCCACCGCACGCGATGGGCAATGCGGTGATGCATATAAAACCGCAAATCATCGAGCACGAAACAAAGCGCCAGCATGGCAAGGGTCATCGGAATATCGAAAAGCTGATATTGGGCAGCCCAATATAGCGCCGTAATGGTCAACACTGCTGCCGCGCCATTAGCCACTGAGCTCATCAGGCCAAGAAAGACACTGACGCCGTCATCCTTAATGTCGACATCGCCACCGGCGCGAAACAGGCGCACGGCAACCATTTCTACAACAACAGCGGCGAGAAAAAATGGGATGAAAAACAGCGTCGCATTTGTGGAAATTAATTGTTCAACCATTTGCTTTACTCTTTCTTAGACTAAATAATTCGAAACATTATCATCTCGCCACTGGTCTGTCATGCGTTGAAGTTGTCCGTGTGCCTTCGACTTATTTGTCTTGGCTTATTTTTTTTGGGCTTGCCAAATTTCTTCGAAACCGACGATTTTATTCAACTCATCGAAACTAACCCGCTGATGATCACCGGTCAGCGCCCCGATTTGTTGATAGGCTTGCTGCAAAGCGGCGCTGGCGGCGGCCATGGCAGCGACCGGATAGATGACCAAATTAAACCCCAATTCGGCCAAGCGTTGTTGCGACAATGATGGGCTGCGCCCGCCGTCCACCATATTGGCAATCAAACAGCAGTCGCTGAGCGCGGCGCCAATAGCGGCAAATTCCTCTTCGGTTTCTGGCGATTCGATAAAAATCACATCGGCACCGGCATCGGCAAAAGCGCGGCCACGGGCAATCGCCTCATCTAGGCCTTCGGGTGTGCGGGCATCGGTACGAGCGACAATCAAAAAATCTGGATCGCTACGGGCGGCCACAGCGGCGGCAATTTTTTCAACGGCAGCGGGGCGCGGAACCACTTCGCGGCCCGGCGTATGGCCACATTTTTTCGGAAATTTCTGGTCTTCCAATTGAATGCCAGCGGCGCCAGCTTTTTCATAGGCCCTTACGGTCGCCTGGGTTTCGGCAATGCCGCCAAACCCCGTATCGGCATCAGCAATCAGCGGCGTTTGTAAAAATTCACACAGGCTGGTCAACCGCATAACCATATTTTCCGCTGTCAGAAACCCAGCATCCGGTTTGGCCAAAAGACTGGCTGACACGCCATAGCCACTCAAGTAAAGCACGTCAAAATTCATCGGATCCGCAATGCGAGCCGATAGCCCATCATAAACACCCGGCGCAGCCAGACAGCCGCCGGCTACGAGCTTTTGTTTTAATATCTGCCGCGCACTTTTATTCATGTGAAATCTCTTTCTTTCAGCCATGCGCCAATGGTTTGGCAGGCTTCCGGCAATAAATCGCGCCGCTCAACATAATAATGGTCAGCACCAATAATATCGACATGGGTTTTATCGCTCGAGGCCAGCGCCTCATACAGACGTTGCGCATGCGACGGTGTGCAGGCTAGGTCGGCGGTATTATTGACCACTAAGGCCGGACAGCTAACGCGACTGGCATTGCCGAGACCATCGGCGGGTGTGTCGTCAAAGCTCCATTGCGACAGCCATGAGCGCAACGTTGTGAAGCGCGCCAAACCGACGGGCCCATCATTGGCAATTTTCGGGTCACCCAAATAGCAACTATAGGGCGTGCGATCCGATGGGTCTTGGCTAGGGTCCGTCCAACGCAAATCAGCCATTGTGCCATGCACACAAAAGGCACGCTCGGCATTGTCTTGGCCCGAGGCGCGCAACGCCGCCAAACTTTGCTTTACCTCAGCCGTAATGCGACGATTACGAGCCAATTGCGCCGCCCGATATTGCGCCACATAAGCGCCAGAATAGGCCGGTTGATTGGGGTTTCCCGGATCAAAAATATTCAATTCAGCATGCCGCTCAAACGGCCTTTGCTCATCTGTAATCGACGGGTCTATCCATTCCGTCAGCGTCACGGCGCGGCTAACATGCGCCGCCAAAAGCAATATTGCATCAGCCGCTGGCAAATCCAGCGCCGACATATCATAGACGTCGCCAGCCGCTGTTTGCGTCAATCTTTTGCCGGTCGCTTGATCTTGATAAAACAGCGACAAAGAACCACCGCCCGACCAGCCGCCCAAAATAATTTTTTCATATCCGAAATGGGTTTTGGCATGGGCAACCACTGCGCCCAAATCAGCGACGCATTTTTCCATGAGCAAGGCCGTATCATTGCCACGATAACGTGTATTGGCGTAAATCACATGATGGCCTGCATGGGCCAGCGCATTAACCAGAGGCAAAAACGCGCCGCCTCCAATCGGATGCGAAAATACGACAACGCTTTTCGATTCGCTGTCTGGCAAAAGCCGCATGGCCTCAACCACCACCATGCCTTGGGTGCCACCGTAAACATCTTTGAACGCACTGCTCTCTTCAAACACCACCACATATGGCACGCGGGTAAGTGACATAATTCTCTCCCTAAAAGCCCTCTTGACCAAATGACGGCGCGCGGGCTTAGATAATCCTACAGTGCCATGAAAATTTTAACCGTCCAACAGGAAAGCCATGATTAAAGCCAACGGGATTCATCATATCGCCATTATGGCGGCAGATATTAAATCGCATATTGCGTTTTTCTCTGAGGTTTTAGGATGTAAATTATCTGCTTTATTCGACATGCACGGCGTGCCTGGTGGTTTGCACGCCTTTATGCATCTCGATGATGGGTGCTATTTTTCCATCGTGCAATTACCGCAGGTCAAAGATATAGAAAGCACGCTTGGCATCACCCATGCGGGCACAGGTGCTGGCGCCAGCGCCGCTGGCACCATGCAGCATTTGGCTTTCAAGGTCGATCATGAGGCCGATCTTTTGAACATGCGCGACCGTATTCGCAAATTCGGCGTCAATGTTATTGGCCCGATTGACCATGGCATGTGCAAATCAATTTATTTCGCCGGCCCTGACCAATTGGCGCTTGAAGTGGCCTGTTCTGACAGGGCGCTTGATGCAGCGCAATGGGTCGACCCAAAAGTGCTCGAAAAAGCTGGCATTTCAGCCGATGAAGCAGCCTGTTATATGACGCCGGATGATTATAAGGGCGAAAGCGGCGCGGTGGCGCAGCCTGCCTATGACGCCAGCAAGCCGCATATGCCCTATCCGCCGGAAGTATATCAGCAAATGTTACAAACCCCCGATGACATCATCACCGCCGCCGCCTCCTACGCTGACCCACCGGTGCAAAAATCATGACCAAAAGACTAAACTTCGCTGTTGTCATGATAGCGTCGCTCATTCTGGCGCCAACTTCGGCTGTGCCGTCGATCATGGAGAAAAAGAC
>CALEFA010000076.1 GCA_937876775.1 uncultured Rhodobiaceae bacterium
CCGCAACCCCACAATGTCAGAGCTGACATAGTGCTGCGATCCTGTATCCTTGCTCTGATTATTCTTGGTTTGCTATCGGTGCCGACCAAAGAGTCTGTGGCCTCAAGCCTGACCCGCGATACATCCGCCATGCTGCGCCTTGATGTCGACTTATTGGCACGCCACGGCTTAATCAAATCTCCGGTCACCTCATGGCCTCTCTATTGGCCAGCACTTATGCAAGATTTACGCGCCGTGCGGCCAAGCCAGCTGAACGCGCTTGTGAAGAAAAGCTATGACCGAGTCTTTCACAGAGGTACGCAGGCTTTAAATGGCCAGTCGCGCAATTTTTTTACGGTCACCAGCGTGACGGGTGATACGCGCCGGTCTCAATTTGGTCGTTTGAACTCTCAATCGGTGTACGCGTCCGTCACCCACGAGGGGCACGCGTCATCAATAGACTATCGGCTTCGCCTGTCGGGTCAATCGGACGATACCAATGCCGCCCTTCGAGGCAGCTATATTGGCTGGCGGATGAAAAACAGCATTCTGGGCCTTGGCCGCGTTGACCATTGGTGGGGACCGAGTTATGCCGCTTCGCTCATTCTGGGCAATAATGCGCCGGCCCGTCCCGGGTTTTTCTTTAAAACAGCGCATACTGAGCCAATCGATCTGCCGATTCTCAAATGGTTGGGCGCTTGGAGTATAAATGGGATTGCTGAAATTTTAGATGATGAGCGGTATGTCGATAAAGCTAAACTGGTCGGCCTGTCGGCCAGTTTTCGCCCCGCCCCGACATGGGAAATCAGCGTTCGGCGCACTGCCCAATGGGGCGGAGAAGGTCGGCCAGAAAATTTATCAAATTTTGTAGATCTGATTTCTGGTGCCAAGGATAATTGTGGTGAAATTAGTTGCAAAGGCGACGAACCGGGCAATCAACTTGCCGCCATCGACGTTGAATGGCACCTTCCGGAGCGCTGGGGATCATATTATTTACAATATATCGGCGAGAATGAGTCTGGTTTATTTCCGTCGCGCGGGAGTTACCAGATTGGCGTAAAAGGTGAGATGGATTTGGCCGATCAACCATGGCAAATGTTTGTCGAATTGGCCGATACCGCAAGCTCGAAAAATAATTTCAAGGAGCGACGCTACAATAACCTTTATAACCATGGTATTTATAAGTCGGGCTATCGCTACCATCGGGCGTCTCTGGGGTCACCATGGGGAAATGACTCGCAGGTTTTGAGTGTTGGTCTACAAGCCAACATAAATTCGACCGAATATGTCGATATTCGGATGAGTGGCGGCAAGATTAATAGAGATAGTATTGATGCCGCCGCGACCAGACATAGTTTAAGCGAGACGGGGGCTGAGTTCATCGAATTTGAGGCGCGCCGCACATGGCAGATGAATTTTGGCGCCATTGAAACGGGAATTGCTTATTTGAACTATGTTGACGGGCAAGTTCCAAGCGAAGATGAGGGCATGCGGCTAAATTTGGGCTTTGCAAAAGATTTTTAGAGGTCGGTTTCGGTTTCACGCTTCTCAGAAATTGGTGAAGAGTTTTAAGTGGTGTCAAAAATTGAGCTTTTTATGTTTTTCAGCCCTGTATAATGTCGTAAAAAATTTTAACCACCTTCATGAAATGTGGGTTACAGATACCAGCTGAAGATATTCTGAGCTCGGAGAGTAAAGTTTGCGTGATTTTTCATGCATTTTGGGTTTTATTGTCTATGTTAAAGTGAGTTGTGTTAAGGGAGGTTTTGTTATGCGTTCTTCGCTTTGTGCCATAATCATATCTATGGTCATGAGTGCCTCGGCACTAGCGCAGGGTCTGCCGTCGGGCATTTCACCATCCATGATTGAGACCCTTAAGCGCATGCCAGCCGCGCAACAAAAAGCTTTGGCAGAACAATATGGCATTGATTTGCCACAGTCTGCAGCTCCTTCTATTGCGACCGAGGCTGTGACGCCAATGACCAATGTTGGGCAAGTGACGGCGCCCGAGCAACAAGTCGTCAGCGCGCCTAAGGTGCAAAAAACCTCTCGAGTATAT
>CALEFA010000077.1 GCA_937876775.1 uncultured Rhodobiaceae bacterium
CGATTATTCTACCGATATTGATTTGGTTGGCGATTATGTTACGAATAGTGATGTTTTTATTGCAATTCCGAAGAGGTATCCAAGCATGAGTGCAGCAGCAACGATTTCTATCACCGATCGTATCGCAACGATAACCATGGATGATGGCAAAGCTAATGCTTTCGGGTTTGACATGATGGCCGCCATCAACGCCTGTCTCGATGAGGCCGAAAATGCTGCCGATGTCACTATTTTGACTGGCCGCCCAGGCATTATGTGCGCTGGTTTTGATTTAAAAGTAATGAAGAATGCTCCCGAGGACGCAACTGAAATGGTGCGTTTGGGCGGCGACCTGCTTTTGCGCCTATTTGGCAGCAAACAGCCAATCATCATCGCCGCCACCGGACATGGCATTGCCGCCGGTGGTTTGCTCATGCTGTCTGGAGATTATCGTATCGCCGCGGCTGGTGACGCAAGGTTTGGCTTAAATGAAACCGCTATCGGCATGGTTCTGCCACCGTTTGGCATGGATTTGGCGCGATTTAAGCTCAACAATCAATTCTTGGATGCTGCCGTGGTGGGCGCAACCCTCTACTCCCCAGAAGAAGCGGTAACCGTCGGCTATGTCGATCAAGTGGTGGCTGCTGATAAGGTGATGGATTGTGCGCTCGAAAAAGCCACTGCGATACAGCAATTGGATTTGACCGCCTATGCTGGCAATAAGAAGATTATCCGTGGCGCCATGATTGAGAAAATCGCGGCCGATTTAGCCTCGGGCAAAGGTCTAAAAGTGAGCGTCTAATATTTAATTCAAAACATTAGGTTTTGTTTTTAAATAACTGTTTTGTCGGATAATTTCTCTTTTACCACTGACACATTCGTATTGTGTTGCAGGCGTGTAATGGCGTAGCGGCTGATCATCATTAAGGCGCATAAATAGCAAATCACCTGAACTGGCACAGCCATCAGCACAACATTAAAGATGACGCTTTCGTCCACCTGATCGGGGCGCGCGCCGGGTGGCAGTTTGGCAAGGGTTAAGATTAGACCCGAAATCATAATGCCAAGGCCGGAAACCATTTTACCCGCGAAATTACGAGCTGCGAAAATAACACCCTCGCTCCGCCGTGTGGTGCTGGCGGCGCTATCCTCGACAACATCGGCCATCATGGCGCCAAAAAGGATAGAGAACACAATAATCGCACACACTTCGATGAGATTATGAGCAAAAAGCAGAGGCAACAGCAGCGGGTCGCCATTAGCTGGCACAATATCGAGCAAGCGACCGATTAACATGAGCGGCCCAAAAAAGATGGCAAAGAGAAAACTGCCAATAGCCGCCCGTTTCTTATCGAATTTACGACCCAAAAACCGCGCCACTGGAACCGCCGTCACCGCTGCCAATAATTGCAGAACAGTCAACACACCGAGGTTTTCGGCCGACAGCCCCCAGAGAAACGTCGAAAAGAAAACGCTCAGCGTCGCCTGAAGGCCTGCCGCTGTGCCAGAGAAAATCGAGGCGATAAATAAAGCCTGAAACGACCGATTACGAAACGTCTCTCGCAGCTCTTTGATAACAATACTCAATGTGGTGTGATCGCGCTTGGCGGGCATGTGCAGACGGGCAATATTCTTATGCGTGCCCAGCGACGACGCCAGCATGCCGAGAAACATCAGGCTTGACGCGGCAATGCCGTAATAACCAAAACCCTCGGCCTGAAATATACCATTGCCATCGCCGCGATCGGTTAAGAACACGGTATAAGCCAATATCGCCATTCCAATGCCACCGATCCAGCCAAACATATAGCGTAAGCTCATAAGGCCGGTCCGCTCGTCATAGTCATCGCTCAACTCAGAAATAAGTGCGGTATTCGGCACCTCAAAAAAGGTCAGAAACATGCGGATGGAAATCGCCATAACGACGAGGAAGATAAATAATAAATTCTCATCCCCGACGATGGATGCAGGTGGGTTCCATAAAAATGCATAACTCAAACATATCGGGATAATTGAGGCATACATGAACGGATGGCGCCGCCCCCACCGCGAGCGCCAATTATCGGAAATATAGCCAATGATGGGGTCAGAAATAGCATCAACAACAATTGCAATGGCGATGGCTGCACTGGCCAAAAAGTGCGGGAGACCAAGAACCTGAGCGTAGAAGATAAGCAGAAAGAAATTAAAGCCGTTATCCTTAATGCCGTATGGCGCCGACCCGAGCCCATAAAAAAGTTTTGTACTACGACTTAAGTGGGACATGCCAACCAGCTCCTGAAACTAGGAAGTAGCTTTGATTAATTGTTACGATTTGTAAACCTTGATTGCAAAGATCAGCCGATTGGGTTTACCCTTTAATCCATGACCCAAACGACACAGACATCGCATCCCAATGAAATCAGGCTCTCGCAAGAAGAGATCGACGGTTTTGGCGATATGGTGCATTTCACCAAAACGCTGGGCGTGATTATTGAGAGTGCCAGCCAGACCGAGATTATTGGTCGGCTTCCCATCAACCGCGCCTTGACCAACCACACGCCCAATGTGCATGGCGGTGCGATTATGTCTCTGGGTGACGCATTGGGCGCTATTGGCGCATATTTGAATATGCCAGAAGGCGCTGCTGGCACGACCACCATTGAGAGCAAAACCAATTTTATCAAACCAGCCATGGATGGCGATACACTTACCGGTATCAGTACGCCCTTGTCGCGTGGTCGCCGCCTATCAGTGTGGCAAACTGAAATTACCCGTGGCGATGGCGAACGCGTCGCCATGGTCACGCAAACTCAAATCTATTTATAATCAGAAACAAAGGAAATTATTATGTCAGTTATGGTTAGTGTTACATTTCAATTTAAACCTGAAGCCGCCGAAATGGCTCTTGAAGGGCTCAAGCAAGCCCTGCCCGAAACCCGCGCCTTCGCCGGTTGCGAGCGGGTCGATTCTTATTATGACGCCGCAACCCACACATTGCTGCTGATTGAATTATGGGACAAGTCCGAGAGCCAGCAAGCTTATCTCGGCTGGCGGGCTGAAACCGGCACGCTGGATGCCATGGCAGATGCAATGGCGGCGGCACCGGTGTTCACCACCTACGATATTCGCGAAGATATTTAATTGGTAAGCGGTCGGTCAATGTGCTTACCTCCTAGCAGGAACAGCTATTCGATTATTTGACCGTCGCAGAATCCATCATACCTAGATTAGCGGGTCGAGCTATTGAAAGCGGGCCAAGAAGCCTTGGCCCGCTTTCTTTCAATCAATGCCGACCGAACAAATCGAGTGCGAACTCATAGGACTCTTTGCTCTTACCGACTTTTTGAGGATCCCAGTCAGCCATTTTAATCGACAATTTGAATGACCGCACAATTCTATCCATATTTTCTTCAATAAAAGCTAATGGATCAGTGGTCCAAACCAACTTGTCACCCCTTTTTTCCATCAGTCCACGCAACCGAAGTTCTGTAATCAGCAGATTTTATGGAAAATGGCAAGTCTATGCGGTCAACAGACAAACTACGAAAGTAGACGAATTGGTGAGCCCGGAACTGCTCAGAATTCATTCTATCTGAGCCATGCTTCAAGTTGCCCCCATTAATTGTGAGCGGCAGTGATACCTTATTTTTTAAATCCGCTAACACTTCGCCCGGATACAAAATCGTCTATCAATATCGCCAATTGAGGGCCGACTTCTTCTTGAACAAAATGACCCACACCTTCGATGACCACTCGTGTTGCTCCCGGAACCCGCTTTTCAAATTGGTCTGCCATGTCGGTACCGCTGGAAACAGGGTCTTCGTCCGTAAAGGCGACTAAAAACGGCTTCTCCCAATTCTCGTAAATGTTGTTCCAAACTTCGGCATTTTCTGCCAATTGCGAAGGAATAAGATACGGGAAAATTTGGGCTCCTGCCTTGTAAGCCGACGACGGAAACGGAGCTTCATATCCCTCTATGATTTGTTCATCATCAATACGACCCATCGCGCGCATTAATTTGCCGACAGCAAAATTCTTGTCGTAATAGGCATAAGCAATCCAAGATCGAAAATTGGCTCTTTCAATCATTTCCTCGAATGTCATTTCACCCTCCCACCAGACAGCCAGTTTGAGAAGTGGATAGCCAATGCGGGCTCGTATGCCCTCGGCAGAAATGAGCCCCGTATTGGAAACGACAATATGGGAAAACCGGTCGGGCATTTCAGCCACAACCCGTAAACCGACAAGACCACCCCAATCCTGACCGAAAAAAACAGCGTCATTCAATTCGAGCCGCTCAACAAGTTCGCTCATTATTTCGATATGCTTGGGGTAGCTGTAGTCTTCTTTTTTTGTCGGTTTGTCCGACCTTCCGAAACCCGCCATATCGGGCACAATCACCCGATAACCGGCATCAGCGAGCGGCGGTATCATGTGTCGAAACAAATACCCCCAGGTCGGCTGGCCATGAAGGAGGAAAATGGGCTGACCTTCTTCGGGACCTTCGTCCAAATAATGGATCCGCAAGCCTTGGATGTTCATGTAGTTTGGTTCGAAGTCAAAGTCTTTAAGGTTCTCAAACATCGCATCCGGCGTCCGCATAACTCCCGGCCGAACATAGTCAGACATAGCCTGAAGCGGAACAATAATTGAAATAAGCACAAAAACGAAGGCTCTCATGATCTTTATCCCTTAAAACAGTTGCTTCTCCATTGAACGTCAAGCTAGCAAAGTTTCTGTCTATTTTGAATTTGATTTATCGGTCCGGATAACAACAAATGCGTCTGGCCCGATTACCGCCGCAAAACATTCGGTAGGTAGTGTCCGTTGCCCTACCATGTGCAAAATAGAGGGAAAAATTGCCGATATTTTGTTGATTTTGTCCACTCCAGTCCACTCGACTGAAGCTCTGTGAGGCGCAGGCTTTAGGGAAAACGGCTGTTTACTGCGGCCTACAAACAAACGACAAAAATTAAACAATGGTGAGCCCGGAAGGATTCGAACCTTCGACCCACTGATTAAAAGTCAGTTGCTCTACCACCTGAGCTACGGGCCCACTGCGACTGTGTATAGTTGATGCTTTGCCGCATTACTAGCCCCTTTTATCGACTTTTTTAAGCTGCAATGTCGCAATGATAAAACCCCCATCGCATCACCTGAATTTTGTGCCTTTCACATACATTGTCGGCTTTGGATCTCGGGAAATCGCAAGAGAGCCGCAATAGCTCTTGCATTTTGCCGTGCTTTATTTCTATTGTCGGGCAGTTTTACGGGGGCGATTAATGGCGGAAACACCAAACCAATTGGCTGGGTTTACAACATGGGGCGATGGTGAGCCTTTTGAGGATAAAGCTGGCCCGTTTTTCATGCGTCTGAACGATCCAAAACATGGTCATTTATCGGCCATGGTCACAGATGCTTCGCATATGAATGGTGGCGGCTTTCTGCATGGCGGCTTGCTGATGACCTTCGCCGATTACGCGCTTTTTGTTATCGCTTATGATCAATTGGATGGCGCGCATGCGGTCACCGTCTCCTGCCAGACCGAATTTCTCGCCAGCACCGGTGAAATCGGTGAAATTCTGCATGCTACAGGCACGGTCACACGCAACACACGCAGTTTGATTTTCATTCGTGGACAGATTAATGTGGCCTCTGATCCAAATAAAATTTTGACGACGTTTAGTGGTATTATTAAGCGCGTCGGTAATAAATAGGAGTTTTTATGTTTGATTATTCATTGACCGGTCTCGTGACCCTTCTCACGGTTTTGGTTTATATCAAAACAGCGTTTGACGTTGGCGGCGCCCGTGCCCGCCACAACACACCAGCGCCGGCTATGTCAGGCCCTGAAGAGCTTAACCGATATATTCGCGTGCAGGCCAACACATTGGAAACCATGATGATTTTCTTTCCGGCCCTCTGGTTGTTCGCTCTCACGATATCGGATATTTACGCCGCCGCTATTGGCCTCCTCTATCCCGTTAGTCGCGTTTTTTACGCCCGTCGTTATCAAGACGGTGAAAACCGAGGCCGCGCCTTTACAGTTGGCTTTATGGCAACCAATGTGCTGATTGCTGGCGCCCTAGTTGGTCTGGCTCATGCAGCCTATGCCGTTTACAGCTGAGGACTAAATGAGCAAGATCGCGCTTACCCCTCTTACCGGTTTTTGTGGTGCTGAGCTTACCGGCGTTGACTTGTCGCATTTGAGCGATGAAGACTTCGCGCAAATTCATCAGGCTTGGCTTGATTATGGCGCTGTATTTATCCGCGACCAAGACATCGACCTAGATACGCTAGTGGCATTTGGTAAACGTTTTGGCGAGCTCGAGGTTCACCCGATTGTCGATGGCCTGACCGATGCGCCTGAAATTACCCGTGTGTTGAAACCGGCTGGTGAAAGTGCCTCATTTGGTACCGGCTGGCATAGCGATAATACGTTTTTCGAAAAGCCCTCCATGGGATCGGTTCTCTACGGTAAAACCATCCCCCCCTATGGTGGCGATACTTTATTTGCCAATCAATATCGCGCATATGAAACTCTCAGCGATGGCCTAAAACATACGCTCGATGGCATGATGGCGGTACACTCTGCTAGCCATGCATACACAGTGGCGGGCACGCAGGAAAAATACGATAAGAAAACGGCCATCACCTATACATGGAGCGATTCCATTATGGATGAAGTCATCCACCCTGTGGTGCGCACTCATCCTGAAACTGGACGCAAAGCGCTGTTTGTTAATGACATGTTTACTTTGCGCTTCGATGGCATGAGCAAAGAAGATAGCCAGCCGCTTCTGCAATATTTGTTTCATCATTGTGTGAAGCCTGACTTCTGTTGCCGCTTCCGATGGAGCGAGAATGCCGTCGCTTTATGGGATAACCGTGCCGTGCAGCATTATGCAACCGATGATTATCAAGCCTTTGAGCGCCTCATGTATCGGGTGACCATTGAAGGCGATAAACCGGCCTAGCCATAGACAGGATTTTCGATGCAGCGTTTTCTGGTACTCGACGGCTATGACCGGGGCGGTCGTGAGGGGTTAATCGAAGCTGGTGCCACTCTGGCGGGCACGCTTTATCAAAATATGATTGGGCATTATCGCCCAAAGGCGCAGATAGATATTTTTCACCCGGCCGATGCCGATGCCAGGCTTCCTGATTTATCGGCTTATGACGCCATGTTCTGGACTGGCTCCAGCCTGACAATTTATGACAATGTGCCGGCTGTGAACCGACAAATTGAACTGGCGCGTGCCGCTTTTCGACTTGGTATTCCAGCCTTCGGCTCATGTTGGGCGTTGCAATTGGCCAGCGTTGCCGCCGGTGGCAGTTGCCGCAAAAACCCAAAGGGCCGAGAATTTGGCCTGACCCAGCAGCTCAGCCTGACACAGGACGGACGCCAACATCCAGTTTTAGCGGGGCGCGACGCGCCTTATTGCGGATTCACCAGCCATTTTGATGAGGTCGAAACCCTACCAAATGGCACGGACATATTGGTGACCAATCAGGCGACAAATGTTCAAGCGGCGGAAATCCATTATGAAAACGGTCGCTTCTTTGCCCTGCAATATCATCCCGAATATAATTTTTCAGAGATCGCGGCACTGGCCAAATTTAGAGGCCAAGGTCTTATTGCCGAGGGCTTTGTCGACGGCCAGGCCGGATTGGACAAGTATATTGAGGGATGTCAGCAGCTCGATAAAATGCCAGACGATAAGGCTTTGCGAGCGCAATTTGCGGCAACCGATGATGTTCTTAGAGAGACGCACAAACATAGTGAAGTTATTCGCTGGCTCGATCTCCATTTTCCTGCCGAATATTAAGGCTGGTTAAATCGGATCAATATCGCCCTGAGCTTGCTGGGTTTTGAAATCAGCGCGAAAAGCCTCAAACCGGTTTTCCTGAATTGCCAACCGCATGGCTGCCATAAGCTCTTGATAAAACGCTAAATTATGCCATGTCAGCAACATGGCGCCGAGATATTCGCCGCAACGATGCAAATGGTGCAGATAAGCCCGACTATATTGATGGCTGGCCGGACAAGCACTACGCGCATCGAGCGGGCGTTTATCAGCCGCATGTCGGGCGTTGCGAATATTCACTTTACCACGCCATGTATAGGCGGTTCCATGGCGGCCTGCCCGCGTCGGCATCACGCAATCAAACATATCAATACCGCGCGCCACCGCCTCAACTAAATCATCCGGCGTGCCAACCCCCATAAGATAGCGGGGCCGGTCTTGTGGCAGAACCGGTGTTGTATAATCAAGCACATTGAGCATCATTTCTTGCCCTTCGCCGACGGCAAGACCGCCGACGGCATAGCCATCAAAGCCAATTTCCTGCAATTTGGCGGCACTTTCATGGCGCAAGTGCTGATAGGTTGAACCTTGAACAATGCCAAATAAGGCGTCCCCCTCACCCTTGTCATAATCACCAAATGCCTGTTTGGAGCGCGCCGCCCAGCGCATCGATAAATGCATGGATTTCTCGGCTTGTTTTTCGGTTGCTGGAAATGGTGTGCATTCATCCAGCACCATACGAATATTGGCTCCCAAAAGAGTTTGAATCTCAATACTGCGCTCAGGCGTCAGCATATATTTTTGCCCGTCTAAATGGCTTTGGAAATTAACCCCGTCTTCGCTCATTTTTGCCAGTTTCGACAGCGACATCACTTGAAAGCCGCCGCTATCAGTCAAAATCGGCCCATCCCATTGCATGAATTCTTGCAGACCGCCGAGCGCGGCCACTTCCTCGGCTCCTGGGCGCAACATCAGGTGATAGGTATTCCCCAAGACAATATCAGCCCCCAAATCGCGCACTTGTTGGGGGTACATGGCCTTAACCGTGGCCGCAGTGCCGACCGGCATAAAAGCCGGTGTGCGGATGTCACCGCGCGGCGTATGGATAAGTCCGGTTCGCGCTATGCCGTCGGTGCTGATGAGATTAAATTTCATAAAGGTGCTTTCTCTAACAAACAAGCATCGCCATAAGAGTAAAAGCGATAACCATTAGCTATTGCATGAGCATAGGCTTGCTGCATGTTCTTTAGCCCACTGAAGGCCGAGATAAGCATGAATAAAGTCGAACGCGGCAAATGAAAATTGGTCAAAAGCATATCAGCGGCACGAAACTGATAGCCCGGCGTGATAAAAATATCCGTAAACGCTTCGAATGGGGCGATTTCACCGTTTGCTTGTGCCGCACTCTCTATTAATCGCAAAGACGTCGTGCCAACGCAAATAATCCGTCCACCTTCTGCCTTTGTTTGATTGAGCGCGCGCGCCGTTTCGGCGCTGACCTGCCCCCATTCGCCATGCATTTTATGATCTTTTGTATCCTCGACCTTCACCGGCACAAAAGTACCCGGCCCTACATGCAAAGTCACTTCATGCAGGCTGACACCCTTGGCTTTTAGTCGGTCTAATAATTCTGGGGTAAAATGCAATCCCGCCGTCGGTGCAGCAACAGCGCCATCGTCGCGGGCAAACATGGTTTGATAATCATCATTGTCGCGCGCATCCGGCGCACGTTTGCTGGCGATATAAGGTGGCAAAGGCATGGTGCCCAGCGACGCCAGTGTGGTCTCCATTGTATCGGCAGCGATCTGGAAACTTAACTGTGCCAAGCCTTCCTCGCGCATGGAAATCTCGGCCATAACGCCATTAAATTCAATGACATCGCCGTCCTTGACGCGTTTGGCAGGTTTCAAAAAACACCGCCAGTCAACCGGCCCAAGTCTTTCTATAAGGGTAAACTCAATCTTTGCCCCAGGGGCACCCTCTCGCATGCGCCTGCCGATTAATCGAGCCGGAATAACTTTTGTGACATTCACAACCAGCGCATCGCCGGCGCGCAGCTTGTCAGGCAAGTCAGCTACGCAGGCGTCACTGAACTGCCCCTGCGCCTCAACGTGTAACAGCCGCGCTTGATCACGCGGCTGAACAGGTCTCAAAGCGATAAGGCTTTCTGGCAGGTCAAAATCAAACAGATCGACCTGCATGTGATTTAATCAGCCAAACGAAGTGAAATAATCGCATCCGGAGTAGCTGGTGGCTCACCTTTGGCAATGGCATCAATATGCTCCATGCCTTCAACCACTTCACCAAACACCGTATATTGGCCATTTAGCCATGTCGCATCATCGAAACAGATGAAAAACTGGCTGTTGGCACTGTCTGGATGCTGCGAGCGAGCCATGCCCAAGGTACCGCGTTTAAACGGCGCGTCGGAAAATTCAGCCCGCAAATCGGGATATTCTGAACCACCCATTCCGGTGCCGGTTGGATCGCCGGTTTGCGCCATAAAGCCGTCAATCACACGGTGAAAGACAATACCGTCGTAAAATTTCTCTTCAATTAGTGTTTTGATACGCTCAACGTGGCCCGGCGCCAAATCTTCGCGCAGGTTAATTTTGACCGTTCCAGTTTTTAGTTCCATCAGCATGATTTTCTCCTTGTCTGCTGCCCATGCAGACACTGAGGTGCTCAAAACCGCAAACGCAGTCAAAACAAACATAATGCAACGCATGACATTCTCCATTTAAATTACTGTAATTATTATATATTATCCAAAACACATTTTGGCACAAAGGGGCTAATATCGCCACCCATGGCATGAATTTGTCGGATTAAGGTCGATGAAATAAAGCCAACATCAGCCGATGCGGCCAAGAATACGGTTTCAATACCGGGTGCCATGGCGCGGTTCATTGAGGTCATTTGTGCTTCATACTCAAAATCAGCCGCCGTGCGTAAGCCGCGAATGATAAGACTGGCGCCATTTTGCTGCGCCACATCGACCAAAAGGCCTTCAAAACTAATCACCGACAGTTCCGCACCCACCGCTTTAGCAATTGGCCCCATTTCACTATCAATCATCGCCATCCGTTGCTCGAGCGAGAACAGAGGCGTTTTGGTGGCACTAATGCCAATGCCAACGATCAACTTGTCGACCACGGCCAAGCTGCGCTTGATAATATCAACGTGGCCGTTGGTAATTGGGTCAAAACTGCCCGGATAAAGACCTACACGCATGAAGACTATTCCTCGTCTGTCGCAGCCGCTTCATCAGAACCGGCGCTTTCGGCACCATCTGGCACCTCATCGGAAATTTCATCTTCCGACGTTTCACCCAAATGTGCAACCGATACGACTTTTGCGTCTATTTCGGTTTTGAAAATCGTCACACCCTGAGTGTTTCGTCCGGCAATCCGAATGTCGTCGATCGGGCAGCGAATGAGCGTACCGCCATCGGTAACCAACATGATCTGGTCGCTTTCTTCGACGGGGAAAGCGGCTAAAAGACTGCCGTTTCGTTCGGTAACCGTCATCGCGATAATGCCCTTACCGCCACGCCCCGAAACACGGTATTCATAGGCAGAGGAACGCTTTCCGAAACCATTTTCGCTGACCGCCAAAATAAACTGCTCATTTGCCCCAAGTTCAGCATAACGCTCTGGCGACAAGGCGGTTTCTTCGAGGTTTTCCTCGTCACTGGCAACCTCAACGACATCCGTCTCAATATCATCATCTGTCGCACGACGTATCATTGCGGCCTGTTTCAAATAGGTATTGCGTTCAGCTGGTGTCGCGTCGCTATGACGCAAAATCGCCATCGAAATGACGCTAGCACCCGAATCGAGGCGAATGCCGCGCACACCGGTTGAATTACGGCTACGGAACACACGCACATCAGAGACCGGGAAACGAATAGCACGACCGCTTGAACTGGTGAGCAAAACGTCATCATTGGTTGAACAGGTCTCCACCCCAATGATGTACTCCCCCTCATCTGGCTTCATGGCGATTTTGCCATTGCGGTTAATTTGTACAAAATCTGAGAGATCATTGCGCCGCACATTACCGAGGCTGGTGGCAAACATGACGTGCAAATCAGCCCATGACGCCTCGTCAGCAGGCAACGCCATAATATCGGCAATGCCCTCGCCTTCGGTCAGCGGCAGCAGGTTGACCAGGGCCTTGCCGCGCGATTGCGGGCTGCCAACCGGCAGCTTCCAAACCTTCATTTTATAGACAATGCCTGTCGTCGAGAAAAACAACACCGGCTGGTGGGTGTTGGCAACGAAAATACGGCTAACAAAATCTTCGTCTTTGGTCGCCATGCCTGAACGACCCTTGCCGCCACGACGTTGCGCCCGATAAGTCGACAATGGCACACGCTTGATATAGCCACCATGACTAACGGTGACGACCATGTCTTCTTGCGGAATTAGCGATTCATCATCGACTTCACCGTCATGTTCGACAAACTCAGAACGTCGAGGCGTAGCAAACTCATTGCGCACATAGTCAAGCTCCTCGCCGATGATTTGCATCACCCGCTCACGCGACCGCAAAATATCGAGATAATCAGCGATTTGATCGCCCAATGTTTTTAGCTCATCGCCGATTTCGTCTCGGCCCATAGCCGTCAAACGCTGCAAACGCAATTCCAAGATCGCTCGCGCTTGAGCTTCGCTAAGCACGTAGGTGCCTTCTTCCGACACGCGGTGCAACGGATCATCAATCAATGCCACCATATCCATGACATCAGTGGCTGGCCAATGGCGTTCCATGAGTTGACGGCGCGCCTCTTGTGGCGATGGTGCCTTACGAATAAGCGCAATCACTTCGTCAATATTAGCAACAGCAATCGCCAAGCCGACCAACACATGGGCGCGATCGCGCGCTTTTGTTAGTTCAAACTTCGACCGGCGTGTCACCACTTCCTCGCGGAACGCGATAAAGGCATTCAACATTTGACGCACGGTCATTAATTGCGGCTGACCTTGGTTCAAGGCCAACATATTGGCGCCAAAACTGGTCTGCAATTGCGAATAACGATAGAGCTGATTGAGCACCACCTCAGACACCGCATCGCGCTTAAGTTCAACAACGACACGCATGCCGTCGCGGTCTGATTCATCGCGCAAATCGCTGATACCATCGATTGTCTTTTCGCGCACCAAGTCTGCAATTTTCTCAATCATCGATGATTTATTCACCTGATAGGGAATTTCGGTGATGATAATCGCTTCCCGATCCTTCTTGATTTGCTCCACGCTCGCGCGCCCACGCATCACGACTGAACCGCGCCCCGTCGTCACAGCCGAACGTGACCCAGCATGTCCCAAAATTAGACCGCCTGTTGGAAAATCAGGACCAGGAACAAATGCCAGCATCTCCTCATCGGTTATCGCCGGATTTTCAATCAACGCCTTACAGCCATCGACTAATTCGCCAAGATTATGTGGCGGCACATTGGTCGCCATGCCGACCGCAATACCACTCGCGCCATTGACCAGAAGGTTTGGCAGCCGCGCAGGCAATACCGTCGGCTCGCGCTCTGAATTATCGTAATTATCCTGAAAATCGACGGTGTTCTTATCAATATCTGCAAGAATGGAATGGGCCGGCTTAGCCATACGCACTTCGGTATAACGCATAGCTGCCGGTGGATCACCGTCAACAGAACCAAAATTGCCCTGTCCGTCGAGCAACGGCAGACGCATAGAGAAATCCTGCGCCATACGCACTAAAGCGTCATAAATTGATTGGTCACCATGCGGGTGATACTTACCGATCACATCACCAACCACACGGGCCGATTTGCGATATGGCTTGTTAAAGTCATAGCCATTTTCGTTCATTGAAAACAAAATCCGGCGATGCACGGGCTTCAATCCGTCACGAACATCTGGCAAAGCCCGCGAGACAATCACACTCATCGCGTAATCCAAATAGGATGTCCGCATTTCGTCTTCGATACTTATTGGCTGAACGTCAAAACCACCATGCGGTGGACCGCCGGCAGGTGGCGCTGTACCGCCATCATCTCCCCCTGACCCATCAGCATCACCAGCCGAAACCTCTATTTCGTTACCACCTTCTTCAGACGCATTCTGTTCATCAGCCTCGGCTGAGGCCGCATCGATTGTCGTATCTTCTGTATCAGAAGGGTTTTCTGGTGTTTCCGTCAAAAGTCAGTTTTCCCCGCGCATTTAGACAAGCCATGGTGACTCGAAATTTCAATCAAATCATAGCACTTACCGGCCTCGACGAACAGTCTAAAGCGGCTCTTTCTTAGGCCTATAAGCCACTGTTTTAATTGATATTTTATTCCTAGAATGGAATGTCGTCGTCATTCAGCTTGTCACCGCCGCTGGCAATCGCTTGAGCTGGCGAATCATTGCCAACCGACCCGTAGTCGCCGCCACCGGATGAGAAACCTTCGCCGCCACCGCGGGTATCGAGCATGACCAAAACACCGCCGAAATTTTGCAAAACAACTTCTGTAGAATAGCGGTCAGCGCCCTTGTCATCTTGCCATTTGCGGGTTTGCAATTGGCCTTCAATATAGATTTTTGAGCCTTTTTTGAGATATTGCTCAGCAATCCGGCACAGACCCTCTGAGAACAAAACAACGCGATGCCATTCGGTTTTCTCGCGCTTTTCGCCGGAGTTTTTATCGCGCCAAGATTCACTGGTAGCAACACTCAGATTAACCACCGGACGGCCATCTTTCGTGCTCTTCACATCCGGGTCAGCGCCCAAATTTCCTACCAAAATTACTTTATTCACGCTTCCAGCCATGATTCGTCTCCTTGTTATTGTACCAGCCTATCCGACCCAGCCAATTTAACCTATCCCCCGCCGTCGCTTATTCGCGGTTAGCTGTGGATTACTCTACCGTTGGCCTCTTGGCAGTGCTAAAACCACACCCCAAGGCTAGCAATTATTTCGCTAAGCTCTAGATTTTGTAGCAGTAGACTAATTCAGGATTTGTTATGGCCGCCAGAAGAACCCTCAAAACACCGCAAGCCAAGAAAATCAGAATCATTGGCGCTCGCGAACATAATTTGAAAAATGTCTCTCTAGACCTGCCGCGTGATGAGCTGATTGTTATTACCGGCCTATCTGGATCCGGTAAAAGCTCGCTGGCCTTTGATACGATCTATGCCGAGGGGCAACGCCGTTACGTGGAAAGCCTATCGGCTTATGCGCGTCAATTTCTTGAGATGATGCAAAAACCTGATGTCGATCAAATCGACGGGCTTTCGCCAGCCATTTCAATTGAACAAAAGACCACCTCGCGCAATCCCCGCTCAACCGTTGGCACGGTCACAGAAATTTATGACTATTTACGCCTTCTCTATGCCCGCGTTGGCATCCCTTATTCGCCAGCTACCGGGCTACCGATTGAAAGCCAAACCATCTCGCAGATGGTTGATCGAATAATGGCATTGCCGGAAGGCACGCGGCTTTATCTCTTGGCGCCCATTGTGCGGGGTCGCAAGGGCGAATACCGAAAGGATTTTGCAGAACTTCAGCGACGTGGTTTCCAGCGGGTCAAGGTCGATGGCGCATTTTACGAGATTACAGACGTGCCCGCTCTCGACAAAAAGCTGAAGCACGATATTGACGTTGTGGTTGACCGTTTGGTGGTGAAAGCCGATCTGGGCAACCGCGTGGCCGATAGTATGGAAGTGGCCATTGGCCTAACCGATGGCATTGCAGTGGCGGAAATGGCCGATTCTGGCAAAAAAGAGGAAGCCCCTGAGCGCATAATCTTTTCCTCGCGTTTTGCCTGTCCTGTATCCGGTTTCACCATCGACGAGATTGAGCCAAGACTGTTTTCATTTAACAATCCGTTTGGTGCGTGCCCGGCGTGCGATGGACTTGGCACACAATTTTTCATTGACCCAATTGCCGTTGTCCCTGACGGCGGTTTAACGCTGTACAAGGGCGCCGTTGCCCCCTGGGCCAAAACCACATCCCCCTATTACACTCAAACCTTGGAATCGATTGCCAAACATTACGGTTTCAAAATGAGTAGCAAATGGAATGATTTGCCGAGCCAAACGCAGCAGGTCATCCTACATGGATCAGGCGATGAGGTTATCGTCTTTACCTATGACGATGGGATGCGCAGCTACCAAAACAAGAAACCCTTTGAAGGCGTTATTCCCAATCTGGAGCGTCGTTACCGCGAAACGGACAGCAGTTGGGCGCGCGAGGAAATAGAAAAATTCCAATCGGTCACCAATTGCGACGTCTGCGATGGCTACCGTCTGAAACCCGAAGCTTTGGCGGTGAAAATTGCCGATAAACACGCCGGTGAGGTCGCCCGCATGTCTATTCGCGCGGCCGATACATGGTTTCAGAACCTTGATAAGCAATTAAATGCGAAACAGCGCAAAATTGCCGAACGCGTCCTCAAGGAAATTCGCGAACGCTTGCGCTTCCTGAACGATGTTGGCCTTGATTATCTCACTCTGTCGCGCAATTCCGGCACCTTATCAGGCGGCGAGAGTCAGCGTATCCGGCTGGCCTCACAAATTGGCTCAGGCCTGACTGGCGTCCTTTATGTATTGGACGAGCCTTCTATTGGCCTCCATCAACGCGACAATAGTCGCCTACTGGAAACGCTGGTCCGTTTGCGCGACCTCGGCAATACAGTGATTGTTGTCGAACATGATGAGGAAGCCATTATGACGGCTGACCATGTCGTCGACATTGGCCCGGGTGCCGGCATTCACGGTGGGGAAGTCATCGCACAAGGCACGCCGGACGATATTGTCAAATGTAAAAAAAGCCTCACCGGTCAATATTTATCTGGGGCGCTAGAGGTTGCCATTCCCAAAGTCCGCCGCGCCAATAGTAAAAAACGTTCCATCGTCGTCAAAGGCGCGCGCGGCAATAATTTGAAGAATATCAGCGCTGAAATTCCGCTTGGAACCTTCACTTGTGTCACGGGCGTTTCGGGCGGCGGCAAATCCACCCTGCTAATCGACACATTATATAAATCTCTCGCCCGAAAATTGAACAACGCCCGCGCCACACCAGCCGAACACGACACAATTGATGGGCTGCAACATCTCGATAAAGTCATTGATATCGACCAATCGCCAATTGGCCGCACACCCCGCTCCAATCCTGCCACTTATACGGGCGCCTTCACCCCCATTCGCGAGTGGTTTGCTGGACTACCAGAAGCCAAGACGCGCGGTTATAAGCCGGGCCGCTTTTCTTTCAACGTCAAGGGCGGCCGCTGCGAGGCTTGCCAAGGTGATGGTGTCATTAAAATTGAAATGCATTTCCTGCCTGATGTTTATGTGGAGTGCGATAGCTGCCTCGGCAAACGCTATAATCGCGAAACATTGGAAGTGCGGTTCCGTGACAAAAGCATTGCCGATGTTTTGGATATGACGGTCGATGAAGCGGCTGACTTCTTCAAAGCCGTGCCGATGGTCCGCGATAAAATGGTTACGCTGCAGCGCGTCGGTCTTGGTTATATTAAGGTGGGTCAGCAAGCGACCACCCTTTCTGGCGGTGAGGCGCAGCGGGTGAAATTGGCCAAAGAATTGTCCAAACGCGCAACCGGGCGCACGTTATACATTCTTGATGAGCCGACCACAGGCCTGCATTTCCACGATGTCGCCAAACTGCTCGATGTCCTTCACGAATTGGTCGACACCGGCAATACAGTGGCGGTGATTGAACATAATTTGGAAGTCATTAAGACCGCCGATTGGATCATTGATATTGGCCCCACGGGCGGCGATGGTGGCGGCGAAATTGTTGCCACAGGCACGCCAGAAGACGTGGCCAAAGTGAAAGCAAGCTTTACTGGACAATATCTAAGCAAATTGCTAAAGCCAAAGCGTAAAACGGCGGCAAAAGTAAAAAAAGCTAGCTAACCTCGGCGTTTCGTTCTGCGTAAATAATCTGTAATAAAAAGAAGAGCAGAAAATGAATGTAAGAACGCCGCTCGCGACGGAGGATATTCGTCGCGCCTATCGCAAATGGGCCACTCACTATGATTATACCTTCGCCTTAATCAGCCGCCGCTATTTGAAAAAAGTAATTCCGCAGTTCAACCAAGATACAACTGGTCGGGTGTTGGATGTTGGAATTGGCACCGGCTTATCATTGGATTATCTCGCCGCCTCACTCTCGATAACAGGCATAGATTTATCAGCAGACATGCTTGAGAAAGCCGAGAAAAGACGGCGCAAACGCGGCCTTACCAATGTCAAAGAACTGCGCGTTATGGATGCCTCGAAGCTCGAATTTGAGGATAATTATTTCGACGGTGTTTTGGCAACTTATGTACTTAGTGTGGCTGATAATCCGGCTCAAGTGATGCAGGAAATGTGCCGCGTGTGTAAGCCCGGCGGCATGGTTTATGTCTTCAATCACTTCAAAAGCCAGAAAGAAAAGCAGCCGCTTCTCGCCATGCTCGAAAAAACCTTCGCCCCGAGTTCAAAGCTGGTTGGATTCCACTCAGACTTTTCGAATGAGCTACTGCAAGCAGAACACACACATATGCAGCTTGTAGAGCAACACGATTATGGGCCCATGGGTTTGTTCACATTATTGAAGTTTAAAAAACCAATGGCCTAAACTGCTGGTTTTGATTTATTTCTTTGCGCAAAGCGTGTATCAGTCTGCCTATGAGCGCTACAGTTTTACACATTATCGGCGGCGGTTTAGCCGGATCAGAAGCAGCATGGCAGGCGGCACAGGCTGGCGTGAAAGTGGTTTTGCATGAAATGCGTCCAGTTCGAAAGACCGATGCCCATGTTACCGATCATTTGGCCGAGCTGGTTTGTTCAAACTCCTTCCGTTCAGACGACGCAGAAAATAATGCCGTTGGACTGCTGCACGCCGAATTACGCGACGCACACAGCCTCATTATGGCGTGCGCAGACACTCATCAAGTGCCCGCTGGCGGCGCTTTAGCCGTCGACCGCGAAGGGTTTTCTGCCGCGGTAACTCAAGCCCTCGAAGAACACGAGAATATCACCATCGAGCGTCAAGAAGTGACGGAAATACCCGCCGCGTGGCAGCATGTAATTATTGCCACCGGCCCGCTGACCTCACCGGCTTTGTCTGAAGTGATAGGTGATATGACTGGTCGTGATAAATTGGCCTTTTTCGATGCCATTGCGCCCATTATTTATCATGACTCTATTGATTTGGACGTTTGCTGGTATCAGTCGCGTTATGATAAGGGCGCGCCAGGTAGTGATGGGAAAGATTACATCAACTGCCCAATGGATGAAGCTCAGTATAATGCTTTCTTAGACGCTTTAATTGAAAGCGACACAGCCGATTTTAAACAGTGGGAAGCCGACACGCCCTATTTTAACGGCTGTTTGCCCATTGAAGTGATGGCGGCGCGCGGGCGCGAAACGCTGCGCCATGGCCCAATGAAGCCGCGCGGGCTTACCAATGCTCACCAACCCGACACAAAACCTTACGCAGTTGTGCAATTGCGCCAAGACAATGCGCTCGGCACCCTGTTCAACATGGTCGGCTTTCAAACCAAGTTAAAATATGGCGCCCAGACCGGCGTGTTTAAGCTCATTCCGGGACTAGAAAATGCACGCTTTGCGCGCCTCGGTGGTTTGCACCGCAACACATTTTTGAACAGCCCAACATTGCTTGACACGGAATTGCGCCTAAAGAATAGACCCAATATACGTTTTGCCGGACAAATTACAGGGGTCGAAGGCTATGTTGAAAGTACCACGATTGGGCTTTTAGCCAGCCGCTTTGCTGTAGCTCAAATCCTCGGCACACCAATTACCGCGCCGCCCAGCACCACCGCGTTTGGCGCGCTTCTAGCGCATATTACGGTAAATGCTGAGGCCAGTAGTTTCCAACCGATGAACGTTAACTTTGGCCTCATGCCTGTGCTTGGCGATTTACCGCCGCCAATCGGTGAGGACGGTAAGCGTTTGCGCGGCAAGGCACGTATGCAGGGCAAGAAAGTCGCTCGCCAGCAGGCCTTTACCTCGCGGGCAAGACAGGATTTTAAAAACTGGATGGCCTCATAGCCGACCCAGCGTCGCCATTTTCAAAATATGCCATTGATAGGCCAGCAATGATTTTTGCTTCGGCCAATGCGACGCTTGATAGCGGGCCAGACCGATCGGCAAAAAGGCTGGTAATGCAGACTTGCGTTGCCGCCGTGACAGGCTATTGAAACGCTTACAGGCCGTGTCAAGAAATGCATGCGCCGCCATGGCCATGCGCGGATGGCCCACTGGTGTTAGCCTTAGTAATTCAAATCCATGTCCGGCCTGCGGGGCAATCTGTCGTATCTCGGCGTATTCAACCGCCAACATATCCAAAGACAAATTCATAAAAGCCCCGCCCAGAGTTTCGCAAAATGGTGAACACGCCGCCAGACTGCGTTCTTCTTCCAAATCTAACTCGCTTTGCCGTCCATCAATGAGACACAACATAGTGTCACAATTGACCTGACATTCCAGCAGGGCTGCACCAATCGGACTGTCCCCGCCATTTTGCTCTGCCAGACCGGCAACTAAATCACGCCACCATTGCAAACGAATGGCCCCAATCATTGCATCGCTAACCATGTGCGGAATGCGCGCCATATCGGCATAGGCGTAATAAATAGCGAGTAATTTTGGCCGTGATACAGAGGGCGCGAATAAATGCGTTAAATATAGATCGCCGTCAAAGCCGCGTAGCTCATTGCGCAATGTTGCTTCATCTAAGCTCATCATGCTCCATCCATAAAAAAAGGCCGCATTAGATGCGGCCTTTTCTCTAATGCTCTATTTAGCTTAGTAAAGGTTCTGTGCAGATACCATGGCAAAAAGCATCGGAATTGACAGCATGGTATTGGTTCTTGAGAACAACATAGCTGTCCGCGCAGATGCGGCTTTTGTGTCAGCATCGGCTTCAACGATACCAAGGGCTTTTTTCTGGTTTGGCCAAATAACAAACCAAACATTGAACCACATGATAATCCCCAACCACATGCCAATGCCAATGGCGATATTCTTCGGCACTTCAAAGTCATTAAGCGCACCAAGTGCCAAAGCGTCATGAATGTAGCCGTTCAAATAACCAAGGATAAGACCCGTGACGATGGTTGCCATGGCGCCCCAACGGAACCACCAAAGTGCAGCTGGCGCAATAACCTTGCCAATGGCAGGTTTTTGATCATCTGGAATATTCGGCATGTTTGGAATTTGAACAAAGTTGAAATAATACAACAGGCCAATCCACATAATACCGCTCAGAACGTGGAGCCAGCGAAAAATGAAGGCGTAGAAATTCGTGTCGAAAGTTCCACCACCGTTCAAGTAAATCAACTCAAGAATGAAAGCTAAAACGAAACCGGCAATTACTGTGTTTCGTAATGAAGATAAAATTGACGCCATAATGATCCCCTCCTAATGCGAATCTATTTGTTAAACTAAGCCTACTACCGTGAGGATTTCAGGGCAATCGGCTAATCTGTTTGATTGCCAGACCAATCGCGCTTAACGCCCAAATACAGCAGCAAGGGCGAAGCAACGAAGACTGACGAGTAGGTGCCAACCACAACACCCCAAATCATTGCGAAAGTGAAGCCGCGAATAACTTCGCCACCAAGTGTATACAGCGCAATCAGGGCAATCAGCGTGGTGACCGAGGTCATGACCGTACGCGACAAGGTCTCATTAATGGCGACGTTTAATAAATCGTCGAGCGGCATTTTCTTGAACTTGCGTAAATTTTCTCTCACGCGATCATAGACAACCACCGTGTCATTCATTGAATAACCGACAATGGTCAAGATGGCAGCCAAAATGGATAGGTTAAAGTCTAATTGAAGAAGCGAGAAAATACCGATGGTCAGCACCACATCGTGTATTAGAGCCAAGACCGCACCGACACTGAACTGCCACTCAAAGCGGAACCAGATATAAATCAACATGCTAACGATAGCCGCCAAAACGGCCAGAATACCCGTTTGAATGAGCTCGCCACTGACTTGCGGCCCGACAATTTCAACCCGACGAATTTCAAAGCGGCCTTGCAATTCATTGCGAATGCTCTCAACAGCGCTAAGCCCACCCTCTGCTGACTCCGCCGCTTCATCTGCGGAGACGCGAATAAGCGCATCACTCGGTGTGCCAAATTGCTGAATTTGCACTTCACCAATATTGAGGCCGGTCAATTGTTCGCGCAATTGTGCAATATCAATCTCAATATCGGAACTAATTTCAATCAGCGTGCCACCTTTGAAATCAATACCGAAATTCAAACCATTGCTGATGAATGCGCCAACAGAACCAATCAATAGCAAAGCCGACAGCACAAAGGCCATAAGGCGATAGCGCACAAATTCCATTTTTGTATCAGCAGCAATAAGCTTCAATGTCCACATTGTCATATCCTCGCTAACCGACTACAGCGGCAGCTGCGCTGGGCGGCCTTTGGCGCGCACCCATAGTGAAATAAAGAACCGCGTTAGCGTAAACGCTGTAAACACGGAGGTAACAATGCCAATCGCCAAGGTAATTGCGAAGCCGCGAATTGGCCCTGACCCAAGTTGGAACAGAATAATTGCCGCTAAAAGGGTTGTGACATTGGCGTCTAAAATAGTGCCGAGTGCACGATTATAGCCGACATCAATAGCTGTAATCGGCGCCTTATTGGCCCGTAATTCTTCGCGAATACGTTCAAAGATCAGAACATTGGCATCCACCGCCATCCCAACGGTCAGCACAATTCCGGCAATCCCCGGCAAGGTGAGCGTGGCTTGAAGCCCCGACAAAACCGCCATGATCAAAACCATATTGATAATCAGCGCAACATTGGCGAATAGGCCGAACACATTATAGCTTAAAAGCATAAAGCTGATGACCGCCAAAAATCCGACAATGAGCGCAATCCGTCCAGCGGCCACACTGTCAGCCCCAAGACCTGGCCCAACAGTGCGTTCTTCGAGAATATTCATTGGTGCCGGTAGCGCGCCAGCACGCAAGAGAATGGCCAAATCATTGGCTTCCTGCACAGAGAAATTACCGGTAATGCGCCCCGCACCACCGAGAATAGCTGATTGAATCACCGGTGCTGAAATAATCTTATCATCCAAGACAATGGCAAAAGGCCGACCGATATTTGCTTTGGTTACCTCACCAAACTTCTTACCGCCGACTGAATCAAACCGAAAATTGACCTCCGGCGCATTGGTTTGCGGATCAAAGCCAATGCTGGCATCAACCAAACGCTCGCCACTTACCATGGCCCGACGGCGTATCAAATAAGGCACCGCAGGTTGTGTGTCAGTATACACCAAACGCGCTCCAGCCGGCGCACGTTTGCCACCCATCACGTCATAAGGACTGGCATTCTGATCAACCAAATGAAAATTCATCTTCGCCGTCTGCCCCAAAAGCGCCTTCAGACGCTGTGGGTCATCAAGGCCAGGTACTTGCACAAGAATGCGCGTGTCGCCTTGCCGCTGGATGGTTGGCTCAGTGGTGCCCAACTCGTCAATACGACGGCGGATGATTTCAATCGATTGCTGCACCGTGCGCGTATTGCGGGCAATAATGGCTTCTTCCGTCAATGTCAGCGTAAACCCTGAACTGTCGCTTTGCGTAATATCTAAATCAACAGCCTCGTTAAAGCCGCCAAAAACCAAGGGAGCAACTGGCTGCGCTAGACCGTCAAGCACCTTGCGTGCTTCGGCTAATTGTTCGATGTCGCGTAAATTGACCGAAACGCCATTTGCGACACGGCCAAGCCCCGTATAACCAATGCCAGCCCCCCGCAAAGCAAGGCGCACATCAGCAACCAATCCATCAAGGCGTTCGTTTTGCACTTCTTGCACATCGACCGATAGCAATAAATGCGACCCACCTTGCAGATCGAGTCCAAGGTTCAAAGCACTTGACGGCAAAAATTCCGGCATCGCCTGTCTGGTTTGCTGACTTAAAAAATTCGGCAATGAAAACAATATGCCAGCCAGAAAAACAAGCGCCATACCGGCAATTTTAAGTTTTGAGAAATGCAGCATGGAAATGCTTAGTCCTTTTTGACAGGTTCCGATTTACTCCGAACGGAAATGATCATGCTCTTAACCACGCTCACGCGCATGTCTTTGCCTAAGTCAACTTCCAGCTCGTCTTCACCTACTTTGGCGACCTTGCCGATCAATCCGCCTTGGGTCACCACTGTATCGCCACGACGGACAGCCTCAAGCATGGCTTTATGCTCTTTTTGACGCTTTTGTTGCGGCCGCAAAATCATGAAATACATAATGGCAAAAACCATCACCAGTGGAAAAATCATATCCAATAGGGAACCGCCACCGGCGGCTGATTGGGCATAAGCGGATGTAATAAACATAGAAATCTCCGTTAGAATTGACGCAGAGTATACGCATGGTTTGGCGCAAGGCAAAGACTTTAAGCGCCAAAACTGTCGAAAAGTATTGTGTTTTTCGTTTTTAAATCAATGATTTCGGATTCACTGCCCGCGTGCCCTTTCGCAATTCGAAATGTAGCTGCGGGCCATCAACATTGCCGCTATCACCGACCTCAGCAATGACCTGCCCCTGCTTCACACTATCGCCTGCCTTGACTCGAAATGCTGACGTGTGCGCATAAGCCGATACCCATCCGCCTGAATGACGCACCAGTAACAAATTGCCGTAGCCACGCAACTGATTGCCGGCATAAACAACAACACCATTCTCCGCGGCTTTAATCGGCGTGCCCTTTGCGGCGGCAATATTAATGCCGTCATTATGAAGGCCGCCCTTTTTGGGGCCAAATTCTGATATCACGCGCCCATTAACCGGAACCAGAAAGCGACCGGCGCGAGACGGCGTGCTGGTTGCGGCGATTTTTTTGGCTTGAGCGCTGATTTGTTTGGTGCTGCGAGCAACACTCTGTCCGTTTGGCACCTGTAGATTCTGCCCAACGCTAATGGTGTAAGGCTTTCGAATATTATTGAGATTGGCTAGATCGGCCAGATTGGTATTGAACTTACGCGAAATAGCATAGAGCGTGTCATTGGCTCTGACCGTATAAAACGCCTTGCGCGGCAGATTAAGTTGGTCACCAGGCTCAAGTTTATATGGCGGTTTCGCCTGATTTGCGTCAAGCAAGGCCCGCATGGAAACCCGATAGCGCGCGGCTAACTTATAATAAGTATCGCCTTTTTGCACAGTGATAGTACCGGATTTGCCCCGTGGTACAGCGGCAGATGTCCCGCCGGCCTTATTGTCAATCCACCATTTTCCGGTTTTACCTTTTTGCGCATCATACCATTTGCCGCTGACCACCTGCCCACAACCGACAAGCGCAGACGCCAAAACCATAATGATGGAAATGTGCCGAAAACGCTTAAGGGTCTGAGCTGCTATCATTCAAATAAATTTGCCATTTTCTGATGCATGCCAACATGCGTATGGTTCATTTGTAGCGGCGTAACGGAAATATGCCCCTGCATAATGGCCTCAATATCGGTGCCGGGTGTCGGCGTGGAAATCGCCCGCGTGAAATCGTACCAATAGTAGGGATTATTGCGCGGGTCGAAGCGTTCTTGCAGAACAAGCATCATTTTATCCCGCTTGCCCTGTGCCGTAACCCGTATTTTGCACTCTTGCTCAAGCGTGATGTCTGGAAAATTCACATTCATTAGCGTTCCCGACGGCCAGTCCATTTGAAGGGATTTCAAGATAATATCGGCAGCATATTTCTCTGCAATCTCAAATCTTGGACCATGCATATAAGCGGGGGCGGCATAGCTCAGAGCTTGCGACAAGGCAACCGATGGAATGCCCATGACAGTGCCCTCTTTGGCACCCGCTACCGTTCCTGAGTAGGTTACATCCTCGGCAATATTCTGTCCAAAGTTCACCCCTGAAATAATCAAATCCGGCAGATTATCTTTCAGCATAGAGCGCGTGGCCACCATAATACAATCTGCGGGCGAGCCTGTAATGGCAAACCGTTTCGGCCCACGCTCAATCAACCGCATCGGGTGTGCCAGAGAAATCGAATGGCTGGCCCCGCTTTTTTCTTCGGCAGGCGCAAAAACCCAAACATCGTCGGACAACTGATTGGCGATATTAACCGCTGTCAAAAGTCCCGGCGCGTCAATGCCGTCGTCATTTGTTACGACAATGCGGTTTAGTTTTTTACTCATTGAGACACCTCGATTTTTTGTACGCCGCCCATATAGGCCTGTAAAACATCCGGAACCGTAATCGACCCGTCATCATTGACATAATTTTCCAGTACCGCCACCAAAGTTCGGCCAACGGCCAAGCCTGATCCGTTCAACGTATGCACAAAATGTGTCGATTTTTCGCCATCAGCACGATAGCGCGCGTTCATCCGACGACCTTGAAAATCGCCGCAATAAGAACAACTCGAAATCTCGCGATACGTGTCCTGCCCTGGCAACCAAACCTCTAAATCATAGGTTTTGCGGGCTGAGAATCCCATATCGCCAGTGCACAACAACATTACCCGATAAGGCAATTCAAGTTTTTGCAAAATTGTTTCGGCGCATTGCGTCAATCGCTCAAGCTCTGCCTCACCACTATCAGCGTCGACAATGCTGACCAGTTCAACCTTGTTGAATTGATGCTGGCGTATCATACCGCGCGTGTCGCGCCCCGCTGAACCAGCTTCCGAACGAAAACACTGGGTTAACGCGGTATAGCGATGCGGCAAGCTCGCATGGTTAAGAATTTGCTCGCGCACCAAATTTGTCAACGTCACCTCTGCCGTTGGCGACAACCAAAAGCCGTTTTCCGTGCGGAATAAATCTTCAGCAAACTTTGGCAATTGTCCGGTGCCAAAAACCGCTTCATCGCGCACCAAAACCGGAGGACTCATCTCGCGATAACCAAACTCCTGCGTATGCACATCAAGCATGAAATTGCCTAAAGCCCGCTCGAGACGCGCCAAATCATCGCGCAGAACAACAAACCGCGCACCCGATATGGACGCCGCCGCTTCAAAGTCCATTTGCCCTAACGCTTCACCAATTTCAAAATGCTGACGCGGATTATTGATCTGCCGTGGCGTGCCCCATTGGCGTAATTGAATATTATCGCCCTCATCTGCCCCGTCAGGCACATCATCAAGCGGCACATTGGCCAGCACAGACAGCGCCGCCTCAAGATCCGCCTTGAGTTGACGCTCAGTATCTTCAGCTTGCTGCAAATCTTCTTTCAGGCCAGCCACTTCTTCCATTAACGCTTGCGCTGCGGCTTCGTCGCCCTGCCCTTTGGCTTGACCGATTTTTTTTGATGCCTCATTGCGTTTGGTTTGCAATTCTTGAGCCGTTTGAATGGCTTTGCGGCGGGCGTCATCACGGGCCAAAAGATCAGACGATACCGATGCCACACCGCGCCGTTTCAGTGCTTCGTCAAAAGCGTCCGGATTTTCTCTAATGGCATTGATATCGTGCATTTTCGACTCGCTCTGATTATTTGCATCTCTGGTATAAATCGCTGACCCGATAAAATCTAGGCCTGTCACCAAAATGCTTTATTGCGACACCTCATCCTCAGCCTTTGAGGGGCGTTTCTTCTGTATCGCCGCCACTGACCAGATGGAAACCTCATAGAGCAATAGCGTCGGCACACCGAGGCCAATTTGGCTAATGACATCGGGAGGCGTCAAAATGGCGGCCACGGCGAAAACAATGACCACCGCATAGCGCCGCTTGGCGCGCAAACC
>CALEFA010000078.1 GCA_937876775.1 uncultured Rhodobiaceae bacterium
CGCAGCCCGGTGAGCTGCTGGACAGCGGCTGGTGGGCGCGCACCCCGTCACCCGAATTATTTCGCCGATGCGATGTTTTGGTGGGGGATTTATATTGCCGTTGTGGCGGCAACACCGGAAGCGATTTGGACAATTTTTGCGCCAATAATTATGACCTATCTTTTGATGAATGTGTCAGGTGCCAAAATGTTGGAACGCCGATTGATCAAAAAACCCGGCTATGCGGAATATATGGCGCGGACAAATCGCTTTGTGCCACGACTTTTCGGCACGCAAAAATAGCCGTCTAGAACGCGCCCTTCAGCATTTGAATAATGCCCGAGAAGTCGAGGTCTTCTTGACCCTTCTCGGCCATTTGCTGATACAGCTCTGTCGCGCGCAAGCCCATTGGGGTTTCGCACGCGGCCGAGCCGGACGCTTCCTGCGCCAGTTTCAAATCTTTCAACATCATGGCGGCGGCAAAACCGGCCTTGTAATCATTGTTTGACGGTGCCGTCGGCACTGGGCCGGGAGCCGGACAGTAACTGGTCATCGACCAACACTGGCCAGAAGCGGTGGCGGAAATATCAAACAAGGTTTGCGCATCCAGCCCTAGTTTTTCGCCCAGCATGAAGGCCTCACAAGTGCCAATCATGGAAATACCAAGCAGCATATTATTGCAGATTTTCGCCACCTGCCCATTGCCATTACCGCCCGCGTGAAAAATATTCTTCCCCATCACCTCAAGAATTGGCTTGGCCTTAGCGAAGCCCTCGGCGCTACCACCGACCATGAAGGTCAAAGTGCCAGCCGCCGCGCCGCCAACACCGCCCGACACGGGCGCGTCGACCATATCAAAGCCGGCCGCTTGTGCGGCTGTCGCCACAAGACGCGCGGTATCAACGTCAATCGTTGAACTGTCAATCAGCAATGCCCCCGCCGGTGCCGCGCCCAAAACACCATCATCGCCGGTGTAAACCGCTTCGACATGATGGCCAGCCGGCAACATCGACACCACTACCTCCGCACTGGCGACAGCTTGCGCCGCGGTCTGCGCGACATGGCCGCCCGCGTCGGCTAAGTCTGTGAGGGCTGCTTGCGACAGGTCAAAGCCGGTCACGTTATGCCCCGCGGCCAGGAGGTTTTTTGCCATAGGCAGGCCCATATTGCCGAGGCCGATAAATCCGATAGATGACATGTGCTTCTCCGTCTCGCTAAAAAGTTAATTCGTCGTCCGCCAGTGAGGCGAAAATGGCGTCAATCTGGGCCGCTGTGACATGCTGATGGCGGGCCGGAGACCATTTGGGTTGATTGTCTTTTTCGATAATAATCGCTCGCACGCCTTCATAAAAATCGTCTAACTGCATCAGCCGTGTAACCGCCCGCAATTCAATTTTCATACATTCGTCAAAATCCGCCTGCGCGCCATCGCGCATTTGGCGCAAAGCAACGGCCGCACTGGTCGGCGATTTGGTTTCAATCAAAGCGTGCTGAGCCAGCGCCCATTCACCGCCATCGGCCTGCAAAGCGGCGAGCACATCAACCACCTGATCGGCGCCGAACAGCCGGTCGATATCAGATTGTAAAGCAGCCAGCGTGCCACCTTCTGGGGGCGCATGAAATTGCGCCAAAACCGCTTCAACATCGCCGCCTGCCGCCAAGGCTTGTTTCAACGCATCCAAAGAATCAGCTGGTGCGTAATGCGTGGCAATGCCAGCGTAAAGTGCATCGGCGGCTTTCAATCTTGCGCCCGTGAGAACCATATAGGCGCCAATTTGGCCGGGCAGTCGTGGCAGAAAGTAAGTGCCGCCGACATCAGGCAACAGGCCAATGCCTGTTTCAGGCATGGCAAAAACCGTCGCCTCGGTCGCCACACGATAGCGCCCATGCACAGACAGACCAACGCCACCGCCCATGGTGATGCCGTCAATCAGCGCAATATAGGGTTTGGGACAGGTTTTAATCATCCGGTTGAGGACATATTCCTCGCGATAAAATCCGGTTGCTTCCGCCGCACCGGCACGTCCCCAATCATGCAGGGCGCGAATGTCGCCGCCGGCACAAAAGCCTTTCGCACCCGCCCCCTCAATGATGATGTTTTCAACGCTGGCGTCGTCAATCCACGCCTTTAATTGCGGCGTCATTAGCCGCACCATATTCAGCGTCAAAGCATTGAGGGCATCAGGCCGGTTGAGGGTAATGAGACCACTAGCGCCGATTTTCTGGAACAAAATTTCGGCACTCATGCGCGCAACAAGCCTCGTGAAATAATCACCCGCATGATTTCATTGGTGCCTTCGAGTATTTGGTGAACCCGCAAATCGCGCACCATACGCTCCACTTCATAATCTTTCAGATAGCCGTAACCGCCATGAATTTGCAGCGCCTCATTGGCAATATTGAAACAAGTGTCGGTGACAAAACGTTTGGCCATAGCTGACTTTTGGGTTTTCTGCGGGTCATTGGCATCCAAGGATTGCGCTGCGTGATAAAGCATCAACCGCGCCGCCTCTAATTCGGTTGCCATATCAGCCAGTTTGAACTGCATGGCCTGAAAGCCAGAGATTGACTGACCAAATTGCTCGCGCTCTTTGGCATAGGCCAGCGCCTTGTCAAAAGCCCGCTGCGCTGTGCCCAAGGAGCACGCCGCAATGTTCAGGCGCCCGCCATCCAGACCCATCATGGCGAATTTGAACCCCTCGCCCTCTTCGCCAATACGGTTATCGACTGGCACAAGGCAATCTTCAAAAATAACCTGCGCCGTCGGCTGACTGTTCCAGCCCATTTTTTTCTCATTGGCGCCAAAGCTCAAACCCGGCGTGTCTTTTTCAATGATGAAACAGGAAATGCCGTCAGAGCCGTCTTTGCCCGTGCCGACCATGGCGACATAAATATCTGATGTGCCGGCCCCTGAGATAAAGGCTTTGGTGCCGTTCAGCACATAATGGTCGCCATCGCGCACCGCCCGCGAGCGCATGGCTGAGGCATCAGATCCTGAACCCGGCTCGGTGAGGCAATAGCTGGCGATTAGATCCATAGAGGTCAGGCGCGGCAAATATTTCTCGCGCTGGGCCGGTGAGCCAAAACCGTCAATCACCCAGCTGGCCATATTGTGAATGGTCATGAAGGCCGCCGTTGACGTGCAGCCCATGGATAAGGCTTCAAAAATCACCGCCGCATCAAACCGCGATAGGCCGGAGCCGCCGAACTCTTCTTGCAAGTAAATGCCGGCAAACCCCAAACCAGCCATTTCGCGCAATGTGTCGACGGGGAATATTTTTTCCTCATCCCACTGCGCCGCATGTGGCGCCATTTTGTCCATTGCAAAATTGCGCGCCATATCCTGAATGGCAATTTGCTCTTCGCTCAACATAAATCTCTCCCCAGACTCGGTGACTTGTCGTTGCTTATACCATGGTGGCGACGTAAGACAAATCTCGTAACGCGTCATCTGGCGCCTTGCTGGCGCAGGATATATTGCGCCACGCCGCCGAGCGCGCTATGTAGACAGCTGATAAGAGGACAGATGATGATTGACCGCCAATATCCAGCCACCCGTTTGCGCCGCCTGCGGCAAGCCGATTGGTCGCGCCGCATGATTGCCGAAACACGGTTGACGCCGAATGATTTGATTTGGCCGGTCTTCGTCATTGAGGGCGACAACCAACGCCAAGCCATTAGCTCGATGCCCGGCGTTGAGCGCATTAGCATTGATTTATGCGTGCAAGCTGCCAAACAGGCCGCTGAATTGGGAATTCCGGCGATTGCGCTGTTTCCCAACACGCCCGATAGCGCGCGCGATGATTTGGGCACCGAAGCCTTCAATGCCGATAATCTAGTGTGCCGCGCCACCCGCGCGATTAAGGATGCGGTGCCCGATATTGGCATTATGTGTGACGTTGCCCTCGACCCGTATACGGCGCATGGCCATGACGGGCTGATGGATGGCGACGAGATTATGAATGATGCAACGATTGAAGCTTTGGTTAAACAATCGCTCAATCAAGTGCGCGCCGGCTGCGATATTATCGCCCCGTCGGATATGATGGATGGCCGCATTGGCGCCATTCGTACGGCGCTGGAAGCCGAGCACCACAGCAATACGCTGATTATGGCTTATAGCGCCAAATATGCGTCTGCCTTTTATGGCCCGTTCCGTGAAGCGGTGGGGTCTGGCGATCGTCTACGCGGTGATAAGAAAACCTATCAAATGGATCCGTCTAATAGCGATGAGGCGCTGCAGGAAATTGCGCTGGATATTAGCGAAGGCGCCGATATGGTGATGGTAAAGCCGGGCATGCCATATCTTGATATTGTGCGCCGTTGCAAAGACCAATTTGGCGTGCCGACATTTGCTTATCAAGTGTCGGGCGAATATGCCATGTTGGCCGGTGCCATGGAGCGCGACTGGTTGGCTCGCGAGAAAACAATCTTGGAAAGCCTCGCCAGTTTTAAACGCGCCGGCGCCGATGGCGTGTTGAGCTATTTCGCCATTGAAGCGGCCCGTTTGTTAAACGATCATTAGGCTTTATCGAGCTGGCGCAGGCGGGCAATCAGGCTTGATGTGTCCCAGCGCCCGCCGCCCATAGTCTGCACGTCGCCATAATAGGCTTTGACGATTTCAGTGACCGGCAAATGCGACCCATTGCGAGCCGCCTCATCCAGACAAATACCCAAATCCTTGACCATCCAATCAACCGCAAAGCCGAAATCAAATTGCCCGTCAATCATGGTTTCAAAACGGTTTTCCATTTGCCAGCTTTGTGCCGCCCCTTTGGAAATCACATCAATAACGGCGCGCCCGTCGAGACCGGCATTTTCGGCAAAGGCCAGCGCTTCTGACAGGCCTTGCAACAAGCCGCCAATGCAAATCTGATTGACCATTTTGGTTAACTGCCCCGAGCCAATCGGCCCCATCAGCCTTGCGGCGCGGGCGAAATGCATCATCGCCGGTTGCGCGGTTTCAAACACTGGCGCTTGCCCACCGGCCATGATGGTCAACGCGCCGTTAACCGCGCCCGCTTCGCCGCCCGATACCGGCGCATCGAGCATATCGACACCGGCTTCTTCGCACAGGGCGGCAATCTCGCGCGCCACTTCAGCCGAGGTGGTGGTGTGGTCAATTAAAATGCCCCCTGCCGCCATGCCCGCCAAAGCCCCATCAGGGCCAAGGATAACTGCGCGTAAATCATCATCATTGCCGACGCAGCTGAAAACCAGACTGGCTCCCTCAGCGGCTTGGCGCGGGGTCGAGCAGGCTTGGCCACCGTGTTCGGCAACCCATTTTTCAGCCTTTTGCGTGGTGCGGTTATAAACCGATAGCTGGTGGCCTGCCGCCGCCAAATGACCAGCCATTGGATAGCCCATAACCCCCAAACCGATGAAGGCGACTTGGCTCATTAGGCGTCTCCGGCCACTTGCAGGTTGGAATAGGCACCGCGAAAGTAAATCAATGGCTGGCGTTGCTCGCTGCAGTAATGTGCCGCATCGACGGCGCCGATGAAAAGAACATGGTCGCCAGCATTGATTTTTTCGTGCACACGGCATTCAAAATTGGCTAAAGCGCCGTGCAGCAAAACCCCATCATGGGCCCCGATGGTGTATTCGTCGGCGGTGATTTTGTGGTCGCCCGGCTTGGCCAGACGATTGGATAAATATTGCTGGTCGGCGGCGAGAATATTGACGCTAAATTTTTCGCTGGCCGCCAAGCGCGCCATCATGTCGGACTCATTGGCCAGACACCAAGACAAGAGTGCCGGTTGGAGGGACACGGAAGCAAAACTATTAATCGTCAGCCCATAAGCTTGCTGGTCACCGCCGCGCACGGCGATAATCGCGACGCCGGTTCCAAAATTGCCAAAAGCCTTGCGAAGTTCCTGCTGCATACCATTTCCTCTTCAATTGCCTTCCTTATGCCCGAAAGCCCGTGTTTAATCTAGTGGCTGGTTTGAGATATATGTATAGTGACATCAATGATTGGCGAATTTCATATGTGGTTCACCTTTTTGGTGATTATCGTCGCAATGGCACTATATGTCAGCGAACGCTTACCTATGGAAGTTACCTCGCTGGTCATCATCATTGCGCTTTTATTGGCGTTTTCCATTGATCCACCGCTCGACAGCCAAGGCGCGGCGCTTGTCACGCCCTTGGAGCTGCTTTCCGGATTTTCCAATCCAGCGCTGATTACCATTGTTGCCCTGCTGATTATGGCGCAAGGGCTGTTCCAATCGGGGGCGTTGGAGAAACTGATCGACCAAGCCTCACGGCGCGCCGTGCGGTCGCCGCAAATCGCGATGATCTTTGTACTTCTGGCAGCCATGGTATCGAGCGCTTTCTTGAACAATACGCCGGTTGTTCTAATGACCATTCCGATTTTAGTAGCGATTGCCAATCGTGCCCAAATGGCCAGCAGTCCGTATATGATGGGGCTGAGTTTCATTACTATTTTGGGCGGCATGCTGACGCTGATTGGGTCGTCGACCAATTTGCTGGTGGCCGACACAGCATTTCGTATTGGCAGTGCCAAGCTTGGGTTTTTTGAGCAAACCCTGCCCGGCCTCGTACTGATGGCGGTTGGCGCCCTTTATGTGTTTCTCGTCATGCCACGGCTTTTGGGCGCGCGCGCCGAAGCCGAGACGGAAGAAACGTCAGATAATGGTCGACAGTATATTATCGAATTGCGCCTGCGCAGTGGTGACCAATTAGTCGGGCGGCAATCGCGGGCCGGATTCTTTCCGGAAATAACCGGCATGACGGTGCAGATGATTGCCAGCAAAAGCCAGATTATGCTGCCGCCTTTTGACGATTACACTTTGGCGCCTGGTGACCGCCTATTTGTCGCCGCCACGCGCCGTGAAATATCCGATGCGCTGGCGCAAAAAGACCACCCGCTGCGCAATCAACTCATGCCGCTTGTGCCGCGCCCGGTGGAGAGCGAAGCCGAGGATTTGATGCTGGCTGAAATCGTTGTCGCGCCCGGCTCGCGGATGGCCACGCGGGCGGTTTATCAGACCGGTTTCACCCATACGACGGATTGTTTCATCATTGGTGTGCAACGCCGTCGCTCAATGTTGCGCCATGAAATGGCCAATGTGCGGCTTGAAGCTGGCGATGTGTTGCTGGTCATCGGCCATGCCTCAAATATCGACGCACTGCGCGGCAATCGCGATACTTTGCTGATGCAATGGTCGGCCAGAGAATTACCGCGTTTTGAAAAGGCCAATGCGGCGCGGATGATTTTTGCCGCCACTGTGATTGCCGCCGCCTCCGGATTTGTGCCGATTGTTGTCGCTGCCCTGACCGGCGCCACCGCCATGGTCGTGAGCGGTGTTTTGAACGTGCGCCAAGCCAGTCGCGGCTTTGATTTGCGGATCTTTCTGGTGATTGCCGCCGCCCTCGCCATGGCCAATGCGCTGTCGGCGACCGGCGGTGCCGGTTATATTTCGGACGGGTTTTTGGCGCTGTTCGACGGCGCGCCCGCAGCGGTTATTCTGTCGGCGTTCTTCCTGCTTTGCGCCATCGTCACCAATGTGTTGTCGAATAATGCGACGGCGGTGCTGTTTACCCCTCTGGCGGTGAGCTTGGCGGCGTCGCTTGAGGTTGACCCAATGGCGTTTATTCTGGCCGTCATCTTTGCCGCCAATTGCAGCTTCGCCACGCCGATTGCCTATCAAACCAATTTGCTGGTGATGGCGCCGGGTAATTTCAAATTCGCTGATTTTATGCGCGCCGGTATCCCCTTGATTATTCTGTTGTGGCTGACTTACTCTTTCTTTGCGCCTTGGTATTTTGGGCTGTAAGGGACTGAAGAGCCATGAACCAGTTTGACGATAAAATCAGCCCCGCCTTCTTTATCACCGAGGCGGTGCCCTGCCCTTATATTGAGGGACAAAAGGAACGCAAATTATTCACCCATTTGGTCGGCGATAACGCCGATGCGCTGAATTATGCGCTGTCGCGGGCCGGTTTTCGACGCAGCCAGACCGTCGCTTATCGTCCAGCCTGTGACTTTTGTCAGGCCTGCCAATCATCGCGGGTGATGGTTGAGCAGTTTCGCCCATCGCCCAGTTTTCGGCGCATCTTGCGGCGCAATGACGATGTGACACGAGCCATGACGCCCGCCAGCGCCTCGCGTGAGCAATATGAGCTCCTGCGCCGCTATATTGACGCGCGCCATGAAGACGGAGGCATGGCCGATATGACCAGCCTAAATTATATTGAAATGGTTGAAGGAACCGCCGTTGATACGCATTTGGTCGAATATCGCCTCGTCGATGGGCGGCTAATTGCTTGCCTGATTTGCGACACCATGCCGGATGGGCTGTCGATGGTCTATTCGTTTTTCGATCCGCTGGAAAAATCGCGCAGCCTCGGCAGTTTTATTATTCTCGATCAGATCCAGCGCGCGCAAGAAGCCGGCCAGCCATTTGTCTATCTCGGATATTTAATCGAGGATTGCCAAAAAATGGCCTACAAAAAACGTTTTCGTCCTTTGCAATGCCTTGGCAAAGATGGCTGGACGCTCTACAACTGAAGGCATTAAAAGACAGGCTATGGGAGGCTTTCATGTCTAAAAAAATAGGTCGCCGCCAGCTATTGGGCGGCTTGGTTACCGGCACGGCAACGGCAGCTGTCGCAGCGCCAGCGTATGCGCAGGGCAAACGACGCCTGAAAATGGTCACCACATGGCCGAAAAACTTCCCCGGCCTTGGCACCGCCCCCGAAAATATCGCCAAGCGGGTTTACGCCATGACCGATGGTCAGTTGGATATTAAAATTTACGCCGCCGGTGAATTGGTCGGTGCCTTTGATGCCTTTGATGCAGTGTCGACGGGCACAGCCGATTTATATAATGGTGCCGAGTATTACTGGCAGGGCAAGTCGCCTGCGTTTAACTTTTTCTGCGCCGTGCCTTTTGGCATGACAGCGGCGGAAATCAACGCATGGATCAATTTCGGTGGCGGGCAAGAGCTGTGGGATGAATTATCCGCCAAGTTCAATATTCGCGCTTTCCAATCAGCCAATACCGGCGTTCAAATGGGCGGCTGGTTCCGCAATGAAATAAATACATTGGATGACTTCAAGGGATTGAAAATTCGTATGCCAGGGCTTGGCGGCGAAGTGATGCGGCGGCTTGGCGCGGCTGCGGTTTCCATGCCCGGCGGTGAAATTTTTCCGAGTATGAAAAGCGGCGCGATTGACGCCAGCGAATGGGTCGGGCCGTGGAATGATATGGCCTTTGGCTTTCATCAAGTGGCGAAATATTATTATTGCCCAGGCTTTCAAGAGCCTGGCGCCATGTTGGCGACCGGCATTAACCTTGATGTTTGGGCCTCGTTGACCGGCGCCCAGCAGGAAGTTTTGCGCACCGCTTTCGAAGCCGAGAACAATGCCACTTTGAGCGAGTATAATTATAAAAACGCCGCCGCCCTCGAAACCTTGGTCACCAAACACAAGGTCGAAGTGCGCAGTTTCTCGCCGGAGATTATGGCCGCCTTAAAACAAACGTCGCAACAAGTGCTTGGAGAAGCGGCCGCCAAAGACCCATTCACCAAACGCGTGTATGACAGCTATCGCGCGTCTTTGGCCAATTCGATGGAATGGGGCGCACGCAGTGAAGAGCCTTACACAAAAGCTCGCCGCGAGCTTTAGAGGGCGTTTTGATCACTGGATTTTTGAGTTCTCTTGCAGGCGCGATTGACCTGACCAATCGGCAGATTGGCCGTGCTGCGGCATGGCTAAGCCTAGCCATGGTGCTGGTACAATTTGCCAGCGTCGTGCTGCGCTATGTGTTCGGCATTGGGTCAATCTTGATGCAAGAAGCAGTGGTCTATATGCATGGGGTTTTGTTTATGATGGCGGCGGCCGACACGCTGCTGCACGATGAACATGTGCGGGTCGATATTTTCTATTCGCGGGCCAGCCCGCTGCGCAAAGCTCTGATTGATTTTCTCGGCTGCGCCCTGCTGATCATACCCGTGTGTATCGTTTTGTTTAGTGTCTCATTTAATTATGTCGCGATTTCGTGGTCAGTGCTTGAAGGCTCGCGCGAAACCAGCGGCATTCACGGCGTGTTTTTGCTGAAAACCGTCATTCTGGTTTTCGCTGTACAACTGGGCCTGCAGGCGGTTTCCGGCATGATCAAAAATGGCCTGACATTGCGCCTCGGTAACGAGGCCAGCCAATGAGTGAAGCGCTTGATCTGCTGATGTTTGCCAGCGCCTGCTTATTGCTGATGAGCGGCTTTCCCGTTGCCTTTACGCTGGCCGGAACAGCTTTGCTGTTTGGCTTTATTGGGCAAGCAGCCGGGGTGTTTGACATTGGCTTTTTCTATGCCCTGCCGCAGCGCATTTTCGGCACAATGACCAATGAGGTGCTGATGGCAGTGCCGCTGTTTGTGTTTATGGGCACCATGCTGGAGCGCGCCCGCATTGCGGAAGATTTGCTGGAAAATATGGCGCGCTTATTTGGCAGTTTACGCGGCGGCCTTGGTGTCTCGGTGGCTATTGTTGGGGCATTGCTGGCCGCATCCACTGGCATTGTTGGCGCCACTGTGGTGACCATGGGGCTGTTGTCGTTGCCGACCATGCTGAAACGCGGTTATGACCCGGCGTTGGCCTCTGGCTCAATAGCCGCGGCTGGTACGCTGGGGCAAATTATTCCGCCATCGATTGTGCTGGTATTGCTGGGTGATGTGATTGCCAATGCTTATCAAAAAGCACAACTAGAACAGGGGATTTTCTCGCCGGAAACCGTTTCGGTCGGCGAATTATTTGCCGGATCGCTGATCCCCGGTCTGGTTTTGGTTGGCGCCTATATTATCTATCAATTAGTCATTGCCATTGTGCAACCGCATAAAGCGCCGCCAGCCGAGGCCGAAGAGCCGGTTGCGTTGAGCGCCATTTTGTCGGCATTGCTGCCACCGATTTTTCTCATTGTCTCGGTGCTTGGCTCGATTTTAGGCGGCATTGCCACACCAACAGAAGCAGCCGCCGTGGGCGCCATTGGCACTATTTTGCTGGCTGGTGACCGCTTACTCAGCGGCAGTGTGTGGGTGCGTGCTGGCGTGTTTGGTCTGTTTGCTCTGGTCGCCCTGACCAGCCTATTTGATTTACGCCTTGAGCGTGACGACATTGGCCTGCTCAGCGCCGTTGCCATGGGGACGGCTTTATTACTATGCGCGGTTATTGCATTTTCCGTGGCTCGCAGCCTATGGGCGGCGCATCAAAGCGCGGTGCTGAAATCGGTTATGCAAAGCACCATGCACACAACCTCAATGGTGTTTGTCATTCTGATTGGCGCGGCGCTGTTCTCGCTGGTGTTTCGCGGCCTCGGCGGCGATGAAACCATCAAAGCCCTACTCGAAGACCTGCCCGGCGGTAAATGGACAGCGATCGCTCTGGTCATGCTGATTATGTTCGCCCTCGGCTTTTTCCTCGATTTCATCGAAATTATATTCGTCGTGGTGCCGATTGTTGGCCCAATATTGCTGGCCATGGATGTTGATCCGGTGTGGCTCGGCGTGATGATGGCAATCAATCTACAGACCAGTTTCCTCACGCCGCCATTTGGTTTCGCCCTTTTCTATCTACGGGGCGTCGCGCCGCCGTCGGTGACCACGGGGCAGATTTATCGCGGCGCTATTCCGTTTGTCTTGATACAAATTTCAATGCTGGCTTTGCTGGCCATTTTCCCGCAACTGGCGACTTGGCTGCCAGACGTTATTTTTGGAGAGTAGCAAAATGAAAGTACCCAATATCAATATGTTGGCCACGACGTTTCTGATTATTTTGGTAATTAGCGTTATTGCTTATTTCAACCGCCCGCTGCCCGGTGTGCCTGAGGGTGAGATTGGCTTGGAAATTGGCGTGCCGGTTGAGCATAGTTTGCAGGCTGGCTATGAGACAATTCCGCTTCCCGTGGTTTTACGGTTGCGCAATCGCACCGCATCACAGATGGCACTGCGGGCGGCTGATCCGTGCAAAGTGTTTCGTTTTGTGGTGACCACCAGCGCCGGTGAATTTGTTCAAGCCGGAGGCGTGAAAGAGGTCTGCACACAGGTTGAAACATCAAGCTTCATCAATCCGCAGGAAAATATCGAAGAAATTCGGCAAATCCCGCTCGATGCCAAACGCTATCAACTTGGACAATATCGGCTGATGGTGAAGTTTTGGGATTATAGCGGTGACGCGACGTTTAACTTAGTCGAAAGCAAATAATCTACAGCCGGTTTTTGAAAGCTGGGCCAAGCAGACCATCGGTTGGGAAACCCTTGGGCCGTATGCGACCGGCCTGAGCACGATGTCCGGCCCATTCGCCTAAATCGTCAAACACACGTTCGCGACCGGCACGATCGGTGATTGTCAGCCCCTCGGCTTCGACATAACAGCGGGCATCGGCCAAATGACCGTCGCCATGGCGCTGCAAACGCACACCCTTGCCGCGCGGCATTTCCGGCACATCGGCCAAGGCGAAGCACAACAGCTTTTTGTTCTCACCAAGCACAGCCACACGGTCGCCAATCGCCGGCACGCAAATGGCGGCTTCATCGGGCGCTTTGACGTTCAGAATTTGCTTTCCGGCCTTACGAGTGCTGATGAGCTCGCTTTCAGCAACAATAAAGCCATTGCCAATGCGCGAGGCGACCAGCAATTTGCGGTTCGGGTCATGCACCATGATTTCAAGAATTTCTTCGGCTGGCGCCAGATCAATCATCAAGCGCACCGGATCACCATTACCGCGACCACCGGGCAATTTACTGGCGTCGAGCGTATAGGCACGGCCATTGGAAGCAAACAGCACTAATTTATCGGTGGTCATGGCGTGTAGCACGAAATTGGCGGCGTCGCCGTCTTTATAGGTCAGCTTGCTGCCATCCTCGACATGACCTTTCATGGCGCGAATCCAGCCTTTTTGCGAACATATAATGGTCACAGGCTCTTTTTCGACCAGCATGTCCAGCGCAATCTCTTCGTCATCCTCAGCAATGATAAATTCGGTGCGCCGCCGCCCCAGAGCGGTTTTCGGGCCAAATTGTTTTCTGACCTCGCGAATATCATTGGCGATAATTTCGCTCTGGCGGCTTTCCGAGGCCAGTAAATCTTTCAAATCCGCCATTTCAGCCGATAGCTCTTGGTGCTCGGTACGAATGGTCTGCTCCTCGAGCTTGCGCAAAGCCCGCAGACGCATGTTCAAAATCGCTTCCGCCTGAACCTGTGTCAGTTTAAAGGCGGCCATCAGAGAGGCGCGCGCGTCATCTTCTTCGCGGATAATGCGGATCACCTCATCGAGATTGAGATAGGCAATCAAATAGCCGTCGAGCACTTCGAGACGGGCGATAATTTTTTCAAGGCGGAACTTGCTTTTGCGCACCAAGACGACATTGCGGTGATCGAGCCATTGCAGCAATATCTCGCGCAAGCCCATGACCCGTGGCACGCCCTGATTGTCCAACACATTCATATTCAGCGAGAAACGCGATTCCAAATCCGTCTGCTTGAACAATACGGCCATCACTTGATCCGGCGACAGGTTTTTGCTTTTTGGTTCAATGACCACGCGAATATCTTCGGCGCTTTCGTCGCGAATATCTTCCAACATCGGCAAAGCGCGGTTTTGCATCAGCTCGGCAATTTTCTCAATCAGCCGTGACTTTTGAATTTGATAGGGAATTTCTGTGATGACGATTTGCCACGCACCACGCGGTAATTCTTCAACCGTATAGCGCGCCCGCACGCGCATGCTGCCGCGTCCGGTGGCATAGGCTTCACGCAATACTTCAGGGCTTTCAATACAAATGCCGCCGGTAGGGAAATCAGGCCCAATAACATGCTCCATCAAGGTTTCGATACGCGCATTGGGGGCTTTGATTAAGTGTAACGCGGCGGCGCATAATTCATCGATATTATGCGATGGAATACTGGTCGCCATGCCCACGGCAATGCCCGATGAGCCATTGGCCAAAAGATTTGGAAAGGCGGCGGGCAAAACAATCGGCTCTTCGTCTTCGCCGTCATAAGTGGCGCGAAAGTCGACTGTGTCGCTGTCTAAATCGCGCAGCAAAAGGCTGGCAATTTCGGTCATGCGGGCTTCGGTGTAACGCATGGCGGCGGCATTATCGCCATCGACATTGCCAAAGTTACCCTGCCCGTCAACCAGCGGATAACGCACTGCGAAATCTTGCGCCAAACGCACCAGCGCGTCATATACCGCTTGGTCACCATGCGGGTGATAGCGACCAATCACATCGCCCACCACACGGGCTGATTTTTTGAAGCCATTTTCTGGATCCAAACGCAATTGCCGCATGGCAAACAGCAAACGCCGATGAACCGGCTTCAAGCCATCACGCACATCCGGCAAAGCCCGATTGGTGATGGTCGATAGCGCATAGGCGAGGTAACGCGTTTCAAGCGCTTGCTTGAGACTTACCTGCTCGCTGTGCGGCGGATCGATTTGCTTTGTGTCAGTCATTTTTGCCTTATAGCAAGATTCTCATCATCGTCTTCAAGCTAGTTCTTCAACAGACGCCGAATATTGTCGATTAATCTTTGTCGTGCCGGCGGCAATACCAATTGAATGGGTAAATAGACGCGGCGTTCGAGGAAATGACCGGTTAGCGTGAAGCCGGCCAGAATTTCCTCCAGCGGCGCCTCGGCCTGCGCATTGAGCAGAAAATTCGGCAAATCGAATAATTGATCCAAATAGGGCTGCGCCGCGGTTAGGCTGACCGCCCGGCCACTGCGCGGCGAGACATGGGTCAACTCAGTGGTGACGCCAGTGGCCGCACAGCACGACAGGTCTAGACCAAAGCCGACCTCTTCAAGCAGTGCCATTTCAAAGCGCACCAAAAGCGGCAGCCACACCTCGGCTTCGCCCAATTCTTCCAGCAAAACCATGACTGTGTCATACAGGCGCGGATGGGCTTGGCGTTCCGAGGTAACTTGCAACATGGCGCACATGGAGCTGACGCCAGATAGTAAAAGCGGGTCTGATAGGGCTTCGGCGGCATAAGCGCGCCCAGCATCGAGCGTCATTGTGCCCAAATGTTCAGACAAGCGGGCGCGCCATGTGACCTGTGCCATATTGCCGGGCTGCAAAATTGGCCGCAGACGACGACTATTGCCGCCGCGCACCAGCCCCATATAACGGCCATGCTGGCGGCTGAAAACGTCAATAATGGCGCTGCTTTCACCATGCGGCCTGCAATCAATTATCAGCGCATCAGCCGTCCATTGCATGAATTAAGCTCGGTAATCCAAGCCCAAAACGCGATAGCGCTCCGGGTCTTCCTGCCAATTTTTGCGCACTTTCACGAATAAAAATAAATGCACGCGGCAGTCGAAAATCTCTTCCAATTCTTTGCGCGACTCGGCGCCGATATCCTTGATGGCTTTGCCGCCCTTGCCCAGCACAATAGCCTTTTGCCCGTCGCGGCGCACAAAAACCGTCTGCTCAATGCGCACACTGCCATCTTTGCGCGGCTCCCATTTTTCGGTTTCCACGGTCAGCGCATAAGGCAATTCCTGATGCAGACGCAAAAAAAGTTTCTCGCGAGTGATTTCCGAAGCCAGCAAAAGTGACGGAATATCGGCGGCCTGATCTTCCGGATAAAGCCACGGCCCCTCCGGCATGCGCGCACCCAGCGTGTCTTTCAGGCGCTGCAAACCGTCGCCGGAAAGAGCGGAAATCAAGAACGTATCTTTGAAGGCAACGATTTCATTAAGTTTTTGAACAATCCCCAACAGCGTATCGCGGGCCACTGTGTCGATTTTATTGAGCACCAAAGATACTGGCTTTTTGGACGTGGAGAGACGCTCTAATGCAATGTCGGTTTCCGGTGATTTGGCATGCGCCGCATCCAGCACCAAAAGCACTTCGTCGGCATCATCTATGCCGAGCCACGCTTCATTGACCATGGCTCGATCTAACCTCTGTTTGGGCTCGAAAATACCGGGCGTATCGACCAGAATAATCTGCGCCTCATTGTGCATAACGACGGCACGCAATCGCATGCGGGTGGTTTGCGCCTTTTGCGTCACAATCGCCACTTTCTGCCCGACCAACGCATTGGACAGCGTTGACTTACCGGCATTTGGCGGGCCAACGACCGCAACGAAACCACATTTTTGCATTAACTCTGACCTTTCAACGTCACTTGTTTCAAACAATCGGCGGCGGCCAATTGCTCCGCCACACGACGGGATTTGCCCTTGGCCACAGCCTGCGCCTCTAGGGTGCGGACGATGACCGTAAACTCTGGCGCATGCGCCGGGCCTTGTTGATCAATAATCTCATAATAGGGCAATGGCTGGCCGCGCTTCATTGTCCATTCTTGCAAAGCCGTCTTATGGTCAATTGGCGCCTCGACTTGTTTATCATAATGCGGCGCCCAATGGGTCATAATGACACGACGCGCCGCCTCCAGACCGCCGTCGAAATAGACCGCCGCCAACACCGCCTCGCAGGCATTGGCCAGAATATTATCGGTCATGCCAGCATGGCTCATCGCTGCCTTATCGGCCTGAATGATCGAGCCGAGATCAATGGCTTTGGCAATCTGCGCGCAGGTTTTTCGGCTCACCAATTGTCCCAGACGACGCGCCAAATCGCCTTCGCTCTCATCGCCGTAGCGAGCCAGCAAATCTTCGGCAATGACCAGCCCCAAAACCCGATCCCCCAGAAACTCTAAATGCTCGTTGTCATCATCGACATCGAGGCTGGCATGACGAACGGCGCGTTCGAGCCACGCCTTATCATCAAACTCATAGCCCAATTTGGCGGTGAAGTTGTTGAGCGCTTTGGCGGCTATCGGCATGGCTACTCGACCCAATCGAGCAAGCGGCTATAGCGAATTGCCATCGGCCATTGCCAAATTTTCCACAATGGCGTCATGTCATCAAAGGAGAAAAACAGCACTTGCGCCGGCCCTACTAAATTTTCATGCGACACATAACCGACATAGCGGGTCACCCGACTGTCAGCCGAATTGTCGCGATTGTCGCCCATCATGAAATAATGCCCCGCTGGTACGCGGTAAACTCCGGTGTTGTCAGCAGGCCCATTCTCCGTTTCATCAAGAACAAAATAGCTGCGCCCGTTGGGCAGGGTTTCACGATAGCGGCGGAACGTCTTTTGCGTACCATCGGCGCGCGCTTCAGTGAAGTTTTCAACCGCTTCGCGCGGCACGGCCTGACCGTTCAAAATCACCACGCCATTGCGCATTTGAATGGTGTCGCCGGGCAAACCAATCACCCGTTTGATAAAATCGGTGCGATTGTCGGCCGGTAATTTGAAAACCACGACATCGCCACGTTCCGGCACGCCGTCCCAAATGCGGCCATTCATAATCTGTGGGCTAAAGGGCAGGCTGTGGCGCGAATAGCCATAGCTGAATTTGGAGACAAACAGAAAATCGCCAATCAATAGCGTGGGCTTCATGGAGCTGGATGGAATATTGAACGGCTGGAAGAAAAAAGAGCGGATGATCAGTGCAATGACCAAAGCCCACGCCAGCGTTTTGACATTGTCACGCCATGTCTCCGGTTTCTTTTCCACCTGTGTGCGTTTGAAAACATGCCAAGCCATTAATTTTTCTTTTCTGTATCTGCTGCGGTTTGCGGGACGGCGGAAATAATCACAATGGCCTGAGCCAGCGGAAAATCATCGGTGATGGTGAGGTCAATTTGCGGGCTCATGCCAGCCGGGGTTATTTTTTCCAGCCGTGCCAAAGCGCCATTGGTCAACACCAGAGTTGGTTTGCCAGATGGTAAATTGGCAACCCCCATATCGCGCCAAAACACGCCTTGGCGCAAGCCGGTTCCCAGTGCCTTGGCGCAGGCCTCTTTGGCGGCAAATCGTTTGGCATATGAGGCAGCGCGCATCAGGCGACGGTCCGAACGACTTTGCTCGGTCTGGGTGAACACACGCTCGATAAACCGCTGGCCAAAACGATCGAGGGTTTTCTCAATACGTCGGATATCAATCAAATCATTGCCCAGGCCAATGATCATGACTGCGCCATTGCCTGAGCCATTGCCTGCGCCCGCGCCGACTGCATGAGGTCACGCATTCTGACAATCGCCGCTTCCAGCCCAATAAAAATCGCTTCACCAATCAGAAAATGCCCAATATTCAGCTCGACAATTGAGGGAATAGCGGCAATCGGCCCGACGGTGTCAAAACACAGGCCGTGGCCGGCGTGAACTTCGAGGCCGAGCGCATCGGCCATTTGTGCCGCTTGCTGCAGGCGCACCAGCTCTCCATTCATGCGCCCCTCATCGCCATCGTGAAAGGCGTGGCAATAAGTGCCTGTGTGTAATTCCACAATATCAGCGCCGCATTTGTGCGCCGCTTCAACTTGTTCAGCGACGGGATCAATGAACAGCGAAATGCGAATACCCGCCTGTTTCAACGGGTCGATAATATATTGCAGCTTATTGCCAGCGGCGCGCACATCCAGCCCCCCTTCCGTGGTCACTTCCTGACGCTTTTCCGGCACCAGACAGCAAGCATTTGGTTTATGGCGCAAAGCAATGGCACACATCTCATCCGTTGCCGCCATTTCGAGATTGAGCGGCAGGCCAATATTCTCAGCCAAAGGAGCAATGTCATCATCGCCAATATGTCGGCGATCCTCGCGCAAATGCGCGGTAATACCATCAGCACCCGCCCGCTTGGCAGCTTCCGCCGCCCGCACAGGGTCTGGCAGACCACCGCCGCGCGCATTGCGGATGGTGGCCACATGGTCAATGTTCACACCCAATCGCAAGTTTTTAATCTCTGACATTAGGCGGCGTCTCCATTCAAAGGTTCACTGGCGTTGCGCTTTTCACGGTCGAGACGCTTCTTTCCAATACGAAGCAACCGGCGTTTTTGATAAATCTTGATTGCCCATAGACTTGGGTAGTAGGTCGCAACCCCCAAAACCAAACCTACCGGCAAAGAACCGATCAGCATTGGCAAAATAACCGGCTGAAAAAGCTCCATTGGTTTGTCAATAATCAGCCCGAAACTGAGCGTCGGCAATTCCGAAATCCGACCATTGCCGCCCATTATCAAAGAACCCGTCGAGTAAGTCGCAATCCAAATAAACGGGAAGGTAAACGGATTGCCGACCCATGTGCCGGCGACGGCGGCGAGAAAATTTCCGCCAATGAAATAGACAATCAGACCCGCCCATAAAATATGCATGCCGAGAAGCGGATTGGCTGAAATAAAACCGCCAACAGCTAAACCAAGGGCGATATTATGCGGGCTGCCTTGAAGACGAACCGTGCGACGCCACAAATATAGGGTGGCCCGCTTCCAGCCTTCGCGCGGCCAGAGAAATTGTCTTAGTCGTTGAAGCGCAGTAAGCGGATTGCGGCGTTTAAACATGAACGACTACCCTCCCTGGTAGACTATTTAAGTCCGCGACTGCCCGGTTTGATGGCCGGTATATCCTGCAAATCCTCTGGCACCTGATCGGCTTCAAAGGTCTCAAAGGAAACTTGCGCAAGCGACTCAAGGTTCACACCAATATTAGCGCTGCCAGCCGAACGGTCAATCAAACATCCTGCGCCAACCACTTGCCCGCCATGCGCGTGAATCGCCTCTATCGCCTCGCGCGACGATAGGCCGGTGGTCACAATGTCTTCAATCATTACCGTGCGGGCTTGTTCTGCCAGCGCAAAACCGCGTCGCAGGGCAAAGGTGCCGTCGACGCGTTCCAAGAACATGGAAGGCACATCTAAGGCGCGAGCCACTTCGTGGCCGATAATCAAGCCGCCCATGGCCGGCGCGACAACGCAATCAATTTCGCCCTCAACCGAGGCGCGCAATTTATCAGCCAGTGCTTCGGCCAAACGCGACGCCCGGCGTGTATCCATCAACACGCGGGCGCATTGTAAATAATTGCGGCTGTGCAGACCTGACGACAAAACGAAATGCCCATCCAGCAAGGCCTCAGCATCACGAAATTCTTGTAACACATGTTCTGGTGTCATCCGTTGTCCCCCTAGTTACTCAAACAAGACGCGCGACACAAAACTTACCACACTGCTGCCTTTTAGGGCGGCGATAAGCTGCGACACATGGTCGACGTCGCGCACTTCAATATCAATTTTCAAATCACAAAAATCATCATTGCGCTGGGTGATCGCCAAATTCAGAATATTGGCGTCAAAATCAGCAATGGTCTGGGTGATGGCGCTGAGCGCCCCTGTTCGGTTAACCGCCGTCATTTGCAACCGCGAGCTGAACAATTGATCGCGCTGATGATTGCCCTCATCATCCCAATGCATGCTCACCCAGCGCTCGCGCTGACCTTCATAATTTTCCAAAATCGCGGCGGCGCGCGGGTAAATCACCACACCCTCGCCCATCGTCACAATGCCGACAATGTCATCACCCGGCAGCGGGAAACAATTTTCAGCCATTTTTACCGCGGTTCCATAAAGCGCACCATTAACCGGCACCGCAACATTGTCCAGACGGCGGCGACGCCCCGGCGCGCCAATCAACGCCCGCATGGCACCCGCCAAAGCGGCGCGTTTGCCACGGCGGCGACGTTGCGGAAACACCGCCATTAAAACTTCTGCCGCGCCCAACTCACCGCGCCCGACATCAGCATAAAGCTGGGTTAAGGTGGCGTATTTCAGCGCCCCAAGCGCGCGCTCAAGAACCGGTTTACTCAAATCCTTGTCTTCACTGTCAAAAATGCTCTTCAGCATGTTTTGTCCAAGCTCGGCATAGGCCGTTTGCTGGCTCTCACGCAAAGCTTGGCGAATGGCGGCGCGCGCCTTACCGGTTTTGGCGTGATGCAACCACGCTTCCGTCGGCAGTTGATTTTTATCGCAAATAACTTCGATTTCATCGCCATTTTTCGGCGAGGTGCGAAACGGCAAATTCAGGCCATTGATCCGCACGCCGGTGCATTTATTGCCAATATCGGTATGCACCGCATAGGCAAAATCCAATGCCGTGGCGCCGCTCGGCAAAGCAATCAAACGGCCCTTGGGGGTGAAGCAAAACACCTGATCGGTAAATAATTCCAATTTGGTGTTTTCCATAAATTCTTCCGCCGTTTCGCCGGTACGAATTTGCGCCACCATTTCTTGCAACCAGGTGAAAGGTTTAATGTCGTTGGGACTCAGCGCGTCGTCGCGCCCTTCCTTATAGGCCCAATGCGCGGCCACACCATTTTCGGCAACATCATTCATCTGTTGCGTGCGAATTTGAATTTCGACCCGCTGATTATTCGGGCCAATCACCGTGGTGTGCAAAGAACGATAGCCGTTAACTTTAACGGTCGAGATGTAATCTTTATAGCGGCCCGGTACACAGCGATAGGCTTGGTGCAACACGCCAAGCGCTTGATAGCAGGCATCCTCGTCTTTGACGATGATGCGATAGCCAAAAACATCGGATAATTGCTCAAGCGACAGAGCTTTGTGCTGAATTTTTCGCCAAATCGAAAACGGTCGTTTTTGCCGACCATAGACTTTGGCTTGCAGCCCTTTTTCAATCAGCAGGGTGGAAAACTCATAGGCGATTTCGTTGAGCATATCGCCGCTTTCCGCGACCAATTCGGCAAGTCGGTCTTGCAAGGTGTCGCGGGCGCTTTTGTTCAATTGGCCAAAAGCCAAATCTTCCAATTCTTCACGGAAAGCCTGCATGCCCATTCGGCCAGCCAGTGGTGCATAAATGTCTAATGTCTCTTGCGCAATACGGCGGCGTTTGTCTTCCGAGCTGATAAAGTGAAGTGTCCGCATATTGTGCAAACGGTCGGCCAATTTGACCAATAAAATGCGCACATCATTGGCCGTGGCAAGCAATAGTTTACGGAAATTCTCGGCCTGCGCACTGCCCTCTGAGGATAGCTCCAACATCGATAATTTGGTCACGCCATTGACTAAATCGGCAATTTCCGAGCCAAAAAGGTTGGTAATCTCGTCAAGACTGGCGTCAGTGTCTTCAATGGTGTCGTGCAATAACGCCGTTGCAATACTAGCGCAATCTAGGCGTAAATCGGTTAAAATACCGGCAACTTCAACAGGGTGCGAGAAATAGGGGTCGCCAGAAGCGCGCTTTTGGTCGCCGTGTTTCTGGGTGGCATAAACATAAGCGCGGTTGAGCAATTCCTCATCCGCTTGCGGTTCATAACTGGAGACACGGTCAATTAATTCATATTGGCGCATCATGGTCTTATACTCCACTCGCGCATATGAATGGCCTAATCAGAAAGGCCGCCCCGACCGCTATCTTTCGGGGCCGCTGCTTCCATTGATTGCAGCGCGGCCAAAATGTCATCTTCGCTCATCTCAGCCATATTTTCGGCCGGTGCTTCTTCGTTGCCAAACACTTGCGGGCCAGCCAAAGGCACAATGACCTCTTCATCTGGCTCATCAATATCAATTTGTTTTTGCAAAGAGCTAACCAAATCTTCGCGGATTTCGCTTGGAATGAGTTTTTCTTCGGCAATCTCGCGCAAGGCGACAACTGGGTTCTTGTCATTATCGCGCTCGACAAGGATTTCAGCGCCTGCGGACATGCCGCGCGCTCTGTGTGAGGCGACCAAAACCAGTTCAAACCGGTTGGTGACTTTATCTACGCAATCTTCGACGGTGACCCGAGCCATAGTGTAAACTCCTAAGTTATTGGATTTATGTATGCCTTTTACCGAGATTTCGCAAGGAAAAAGTCGCGAAACGTCACCATTTGAGGCGTTTTACGCTGTTTAGCTCGCCAATTGGCAAATCTGCTAGCAATTGCTCAATATGACGACCACTCACCGGATGCCGCCAAGCTGGCGCGATTTGGCGCAAAGGTTGCAACACAAACCCTCGTTGGGCCAAGCGCGGATGCGGTAAATCAATGCGGTGGTGGCAGATTTGCTGGCGATAATCGAGAATATCAATGTCTAATGTGCGCGGCCCCCATTTGACCCGACGATGGCGACCAAATTCAGCCTCAATGGCATGGCATTCAGCCAAAAGACCCAGAGGCGCAAGATTGCTGCTCACCGCCACGACCGCATTGACATAAGCGGCTTGCCCGGCGGGGCCAATGGGGCGGGTTTGATAGAGCGGCGAGCGCGCGTGCACGCGCATACGCGCCTGAGACAATCGCGTCATCGCCGCCGCCATCAAGGCTTCACTGCTGGCAAATGCGCCAGATAAATTGCTGCCAAGCGCAAGATAAATCATATCGACCCCTTGTTGATGACTGGCTTATGACAGATGCCAGTTGCTGGCAAGCCCTCGCTGCTCTTATACTGACTGCATGACAGATTCCCTCTCGCCCCTGCCCGCCGCTGATTGTACGATTTGCCCGCGATTGGCCGATTATCGCCACGCCAATGCCCGCGCCCACAGTGATTGGTTCAACGCGCCCGTACCGTGCTTTGGTGACCCGCAAGGGCAATTATTGATTGTCGGTCTGGCCCCTGGCGTGACCGGTGCCAATCGCACGGGGCGCCCGTTCACTGGCGATTGGGCGGGCGATTTACTGTATGATACGCTAGCCAAATTCGGGTTTTCCAGTGGCCGCTATGACCGCAATTATGAGCGCCAAATTGGCGATGGTCTGCGCTTACAAAATTGCATGATTACCAATGCGGTGCGTTGTGTGCCGCCGCAAAACAAACCAACCGGGCCGGAGATAAATAATTGCCGGCCATTTTTGCGCGCCCGCATTGACAGCCTGCCCCGCGTCAAAGCGATTTTATCTCTCGGACGTATTTCGCATGAAAGCGTGCTGCGCAGTCTCAATGTGAAGCTAAAGGACGCCGCTTTTGCCCATGGTGCGGTGCATGATATCAATGGCTTAGCGCTTTATGACAGCTATCATTGCTCGCGCTATAACACCAATACGCGGCGTTTGACGGTGGATATGTTTGAACAGGTTTTCGCCACCATCCGCGACGATTTGGCGGCGCGATAGCTATTTCAGCAATCGCGCTTTTTGTCGCTGCCAGTCGCGCTTCTTTTCGTTCTCTCGCCGATCCGCCTTTTTGCGACCCCGCGCTAAGCCGATCAAGCATTTCACCAGACCTTGCTCATTGAAGTAAATTTTCAGCGGCACAACCGTCATGCCGTCGCGCTGCACGGACGACATCAGCTTGTTCAACTCGCGCCGGTGTAATAGCAATTTGCGCGGCTGGGTGGCCTTGTGATTGTGCCGATTGCCGCCGCTATATTCGGGGATGTCGGCGTTCATCAAAAACCCCTCGCCTTTTTCAAAATTGGCATAGGAATGCGCCAGATTGGCCTGCCCCTGACGCAGCGATTTAACTTCAGTGCCTTGCAACACCAAACCAGCTTCAAATGTATCAACGACTTCAAAATCACGGCGCGCGCGGCGGTTTTCGGCAATCGTGCCGTCGCCCGCTGTGTTCTTTTTCTGGCCGCCGCTTTTTGAAGACATGGGACTAAATCAGGCCTAAATCGGCCAATGCGGCATCAACTTGCGCCCGCGTGGCGTCAGTGGCCGGCAGTAAAGGCAGGCGAATATCTTCGGCACAATGGCCAAGCCGCGCCATGGCATATTTAATCGGCGACGGGCTGGACTCGCTAAATAGCGCGCGAATAAGCGGCACCAGTTTGGCTTGCAGCGCTTCGGCCGTGGCGATGTCGCCGTCGAGGCTGGCGTTTTGCATGGCGGCGCACAAATCTGGCACAATGTTGGAAACCACCGAAATACACCCGCGCCCGCCCTGCTGATTAAAGGCGACAGCGCTTTCATCTTCGCCGGATAATTGAATAAACCCCGCGCCACAATGCGCCGCCTGTTGACCGACGCGCGCCATATCGGCGGTGGCGTCTTTGACGCCGATAATATTATCGCGCTTGGCCAACACACCCATGGTCTCTGGCGTCATATCGACAATGCTGCGGCCGGGAATATTATAAATCACAATCGGCAAAGCGCTGGCATCGCTAATGGCCTCGAAATGCGCAATCAACCCAGCCTGCGTCGGCTTATTGTAATATGGGGTGACGTGCAAAACGGCATCGGCACCAGCTTTGGCGGCGTGCTCGGTGAATGCCACCGCTTCCGCCGTCGAATTGGAACCGGCACCGGCAATCACCGGCACACGACCGGCGACCGCTTCAATGCAAATCTCGACCACGCGCTGATGTTCGCTGTGGCTCAAGGTCGGCGACTCGCCGGTGGTGCCGCATGGCACCAGCCCGTGACTGCCCTGCACAACTTGCCAGTCGACCAATTTTGCAAAAGCCGCTTCATCGACAGCGCCATTTTTGAACGGCGTAATCAGGGCGGTGTTAGATCCATGCAACATGGCAGTCTCCGAAACTCAGTTTTTCCTAGCAAGATTGCTATAACGGCGGCAACATAGCATATTGTTTTGGTGCAACTAAAGAAAAAGGCTGAGTTATGACGCAAGCAACGAAAAATGCAGTGATTTTTGGCGTCGGGGCGCGCAATGGTGTGGGCGCCGAATTATGCCATCAAGCCGCCGCGCGCGGGTTCCACGTGTTTGTGAACGGCCGCACGGAAGAAAAAATCAACGCGATTGCCGAGGCGATCAATGAGGATGGTGGCGAAGCGACACCGCTTTTGGCCGATGTCACCGACGACTTACAGGTCAAAAACGCGCTGGTGAAAGTCGCCAATGACGCGCGGCCTCTGGAATTGGCGGTGTATAATGCCGGCAACAACCGCCCCAGCCCGTTTCTCGATGTAACGCCCGACGTATTTGAGCAAATGTGGCGGGTGATTTGCTTTGGCGGCTTTTTAACCGCACAAGCGACGCTGAAACTGATGTTGGAACAGCAAGATAAAGCGACGCGCCAATCATTTATGTTTACCGGTGCCAGCGGCAGTCTGCGCGGCAAAGCCAATTTCGCCGCTTTCGCCGCCGGTAAGGGGGCGCTGCGCATGCTGGCGCAAAGCCTAGCCCGCGAATTTGGCCCGCAAGGCATTCACGTCGCCCATGTGATTATCGACGGGGCGATTAACGGCCACATCTTGCAAACAAATTATGCTGGTTATCTCGACAAGCTGGGCGAAGATGGATCGCTGGATGTGTCGGCGATTGCCGAGACTTTCATGATGCTGCACGACCAGCCGCGCACGGCGTGGACGCAAGAGATTGATCTGCGCCCGTTCAAAGAGACTTTTTAACCGCCGCCCCCAAAGCCGTGCCGCTGGCAAAGCCGTGGCGCACGCGGGTGCCGAGACACCAATCACCAGCCACGCCAAGCCCGCTTGCCGCGTCGAACAGAAAGCCTTGCGGGTTTTGCAAAGGCGTTGCGGCTGCGGCGTAGAGCCAGCGATGACAGCTTTGATAGGCGATGCTTTCGGGATCTCTAAGTGGCTCGATTGCCAAGCTGTCAGCGAACAATTCAAACAGGCGCGCTTGTATCAACTGCCCAACATCGGCGACCGGCTGGTCAATGTGCTGGGCACTCCATTGATGGTTGGTCTGCACCACAAACGCGCTCGACCCATCGCGGCCAGGCTTTTGATGATTGGCAATCACAATCTCAACCATCGGATCATCGACTAAAGCAATGTCCCACGCCACTTCCGTTGGCGTAGGGGCCGCCAGCATTAGCGTATGACACGGCTGCATGACGACACTTTCGCAGGCCTGCCGCATGGCGCCGTGCGGCAACAGCGCGGCCGCTTGAGCCGGCGGCATGGCGATGATGACGCGATCAAAATCTTCATACACCTGCCCGTCGGCGAGCAGCCGCATGCGCTGGTCGGGCTGTGTTTCGAGCGCGCTGACAGTGACGCCAAGATGCACGGCGTCAAACTGATACTGTGCCACCACGGCGCGGCCAAGGCTGCTCATGCCGGGGCTGGCGACCCATTGGCGGCGCGGCGGCAAGGCGGCATAGCGCGGCTGGTTGATGCCAGCTTGCGGCGACAGGCGAACGGTTTTTGGCGACCACGCGGCGACACTGCCTGCGGCGATCAGCGGTTGTAGAAAGACCTCGAAATCACCATCGGCGGAGAACCGGCTGACGCCGTGGTCAAACCGCGCGACCTCACTGCGCCGCGTCGCCATGCGCCCGCCCAAGCCGCGCGATTTATCAAACAGGCTGACGGCGGCGTGCGCGTGCAACTGGGCGGCGCATGCGAGGCCGGCGATGCCGGTGCCGATAATCGCAATTCTGGGAAGCGGATGCTGCATGGCGCCACGCTAACCGATATTGCGACGAGAAACTATCCCTTTGCTGGCCGCCCGACCGGCTCATGATGTCCGGTCAAGCTGCCACCCGTCCGGCGGTTGACCGCTGGCCAACATGGCGGCGGTCTCATGGGCGCGGTGCGGCACTTGTCTGGCCCAGCGACTGTCAAGCGCGTCGGCTTGCGCCTGCGGCCAATCTTGCGCGACAATGGCGGCGCGCATGTTTTTGAAACCGGCGAGACCGGCGTGGCCGAGATTGAAGGCCATGGCAATCAGCGCCGCCCGACGCACGGCATCGAGCTGCGACCAAACCGGCGCGTAAAGCCGACGGGCGCTGGATTGGGCGCGCTCAATGTCATCATCGAGATAGGCTTGCACCATGCGCGGGCTGAGGCGGAAGCCGTTTTGCGTCAGCCGCCGCGCCAGCTCATCGTCGCACCATTGGCCTTTTCGGCGATCGACCAAATGGCCAATACCAATGGTCCAATAGCCCAAATGGTCTTGATAAAGCTGCTCGCGCACGCCCTCGTGACGGCGGATGAACTGGCGCAAAAACCGGTTTGCCATGGGCTCTCCTTTAGGGTCGAAAATCCCCATAAAATAGGCGTTTTCGGGTTGCAATCCGCGGCCAGCTTGTTTATCACCACAGGTGGAGAGGTGGCCGAGTGGCTGAAGGCGCGCCCCTGCTAAGGGTGTATGGGTTTATAGCCCATCGAGGGTTCGAATCCCTTCCTCTCCGCCAGTGCTTTGTCCCTCAGGATTTTTCCAGTTTACACTAGCCTTCCCCTGAGTGCGACCCTCAAAGGTGCGCGACAGGTTTTTACTCAAAAATTGCTACCAACTGGACCCATAGTGGACCCAAATATTTGTGAGTGGGGGCACGCATGGGCCACCCCGGGTACCCCGGGTAGGTGCATGTCAGGCCTCCATCGATTGGTGACTATTGGGTTTTATGGCAGGTAATGGCTAACGGTTACGAGTACGCAGAGGACCAGCGGAGCGGATTTCAAGATCCGCTGAATTGTGTGGATGCTGTCTGAAAAGAACGGGATGGTATAGAACCCAGCAATATTATAGTATTTTGGCACCGGAGTTTCAGCGTCATTCTGAGAGATTAAAGGTGATCATCGTGTCACAATTAGACCGATACGCTCAACTGGCTTCCATGTTGCAAGACATGGAACAAGATAAAAAAGGTTAATAGATTGAATTTCAATGAAAACAAAATGCTAATATTCAAAAAAGCTGAAGATTTAGGCGAATGGTTGTCGCATAACCATGGCGATAAGAGCGAGCTTTGGATTAAAGTTTATAAAAAGCATACAAAAAAGCCTAGTGTGACATGGAAGGAAATCGTTACAGAAGCGTTATGCTGGGGATGGATTGACGGGGTCAAAAAATCCTTGGATGATGAATCCTATGCACAAAGAATTACACCTCGAAAAGAAAAAAGCGATTGGTCCAAGAAAAATACAGAGCATGTAGAAAGGTTAATTGAAGAAGGAAAAATGCAAGAGCCGGGAATGGTTCATGTGCGGGCAGCACAAGCCGATGGACGCTGGGAAAACGCTTATGCTCCGGCTAGTGAAAGTGAAGTTCCTCAAGATTTTATTATTGCGTTGGAAAGAATGCCTGCCGCGAAAAAGTTTTTTGAAACACTTAATAAATCGAGTCGTTATGCGATTACATATGGGTTAACAACGGCTAAAAAACCTGAGACGCGAAAAAGGCGTTTTAATAAATTTATGGATATGCTTCTACGCAATGAAGAACCGGGCTTTGGGTTTAAGAAAAAATAGTCACAAATACTCTTTAGCCGCTACGGTACTTTTTAATTGAATGTGTTTACCATGCCTTTCATTCAAAACTTGAAAGAGTTTGAATGTTGCAAGATGTATTTCTATATAATGAAAAACATTAAATAATTTTGTTGCAACACGCTGTTTAAAATAGGAAAAGAAGAAAATTGGTGTCCAAACACCACCATAATATTTTCCTCCATTTTTATCCAATAAAAACAATATTGACGGGAATAGGTTGGTTATTTTTACCCCTAAAGATTACCCCTAAATTTACCCCACCCAAAAAAACACACTCGAATTGATATATAAAAACAGACCCTGCCATATAGTGACCGTTTTTAGACGAGTGTTTCTTCTTCTCAATTATAAATCATTGCGAAGCATTCTGGTTAATCGCTTACCTAGATTATTTCGGTAGTAGAAAGCCATTGGCGTCAATGGAGAAGATGGTGTCTCTGGAATCAGCAGGATCAACGGCGGCAGCTATCCAGCGTTTTCTATGGATTTTGCAAGGCGGCTTCCAAAACATCGCAACTGGCGGTAACATAGTGACAATTAGGGGGAACATTATGGCGTATTTAGGTTTATTGGCTGGTTTGGCCTTGTTAATTTTTCTCGCATTGCGTGGGGTAAATATTTTATTTGCCTCTTTGCTTTGCGGTTTGGTTGTCGCTCTGAGCAATGGGTTACCGATTGCCGAAGCGTTTTCACAACATTATGCGGTTGGCCCTTTGGGCACGTTTAGTTTTGCCGGTAAATTTTTCCTATTATTCATCGCCGGCGCGATTTTTGGCCGCATTATGGGCGAGAGCAAAGCCGCGTCATCGATTGCTTTGTCGCTGGTCGATAGGCTTGGAGCCGATCGGGCTTTGTGGATTACGGTGATTTCCTGCGCTCTGTTGACCTATGGCGGTGTGGTGGTGTTTGTGGTGATTTTCGCCATGTATCCGCTCGGCCTAAGCCTGCTGAAACAAGCCGATATTCCAAAGCGCCTGTTCTGCGCCGCTTTGGCTTTAGGAGCCGGTACCTTTACGCTGGCCGCCCTGCCCGGCACGCCATCCATTCAAAATGTCATTCCAAGCGTCGCCCTTGGCACAGATTTATTCGCCGCCCCTGGCCTTGGCCTATTGGGGGGCGCGATTATGTTCGGCCTCGGCATGGCCTATCTGGAACGCCAACGCCGCGCCGCCAAAGCGGCTGGTGAAGGATTTGAACCAGGGCCAAATGACAAGGTAGAAAATATGGTGGCCAGCGATGATATGCCGTCTTGGCATTTAGCGATTATCCCCTTGGTGTTTGTGCTAGGCACAATTCTTTTGCCACGGTTGCTGCTGACCTTAGGGCTGGCGCCGGAAAGCGGTGTCATTGCCGATATTATACAATTCGCCAAAGGGCAGCCGATTTTCTGGCCAAGTCTGGCGCTAATCTTGGGCAGTGTGCTGGCTTATCTTTTGTTCTCCAATTTGCGTGGCCGTGGCCTGCAAGTGTTTGGCGACGGCACCAATGATGCGATTTTTCCGCTGCTAAACACAGCGGCCGTTATCGGCTTTGGCGGTATTGTCGTGCAAACCATCGGCTTTCAGGATTTCTCATCGGCCATGCTGAACTCTGGCCTGCCACCCAAACTATCAGCCTTTGCGTCGGTTAGCGTGGTGTCGGCGATTACCGGCTCAGCCTCCGGCGGCTTGCAGATTTTCATGAGCACCATGGCCGATGCCTATCTGGCGATGGGGATACCGGCGGAAGAACTGCACCGTCTGACCGCCATGGCCAGTGGCGGTTTTGATAGCCTGCCGCATTGCGGGGCGGTGATTGCCATGTTGACGGTCACCCAGCTAACTCACAAACAGGCCTATAAAGATGTCGGGGTGATTACTGTGGTCATTCCGGTGACCGCGACGTTAATATGTTTAGCCGTGAGTATGATTGTTTAATGAGTAAAGGCTTAAAATTGAAGCGGACACTGATTATTCACCCATATTTACCCATGTTAAATGTAGATTATACTAATTTACATTTGCATGGGGGCGAATTATAAGCGACAAGCACCAGATTAGTTAAAAGGTGATTTGTGACCACACTAACCCATTTGCAACGGCTCGAAGCTGAGAGCATTCACATTATGCGTGAAGTTGTCGCCAATAGCGACAATCCCGTGATGCTGTATTCGGTCGGCAAAGACTCCGCCGTGATGTTGCATTTGGCTAAAAAAGCCTTTTTCCCCTCTCCCCCGCCGTTTCCCTTATTGCATGTTGATACGACGTGGAAGTTTCAGGCGATGTATCAATTGCGGCAAAAAGCGGCTGACGATGCCGGCATGCAATTGCTGGTGCATCAAAATCCGGAAGCTCTGGCAAAAGCCATCAACCCGTTTGACCATGGCGCCTTGCACACAGATATGTGGAAGACCGAGGGGCTCAAACAAGCGCTGGATAAACATCAATTCGACGTCGCCTTTGGTGGCGCGCGGCGCGATGAAGAAAAAAGCCGCGCCAAGGAACGTGTGTTTTCCTTCCGCTCGGCCAATCATCAATGGGATCCGAAAAACCAACGCCCTGAATTGTGGAAATTATATAATGCCCGCAAAGCCAAAGGGGAAAGTATTCGGGTGTTTCCGCTGAGCAATTGGACGGAGTTGGATATTTGGCAATATATCCATTTGGAGACGATCGAGATTGTGCCGCTGTATTTCGCCGCCCCGCGACCAACAGTAGAACGCGATGGGCTGCTGCTGATGGTCGATGACGAGCGCTTTCCTCTGCGCGACGGCGAAGTGCCGGTTGAGCGTTCTATCCGCTTCCGCACTTTGGGCTGCTATCCATTGACCGGCGCGGTTGAAAGCCAAGCCACCAGCCTACCGCAAATCATTCAAGAAATGCTGCTGACAACGACCTCCGAACGCCAAGGGCGCGCCATTGATAAGGACGCCGGCGCCAGTATGGAGAAGAAAAAACAAGAGGGGTATTTCTAATGACCGATGCCCCGATTTACCAAACCGACGCGCTCATCAGTCAAGATATTGACGCTTATTTAGAGGCTCATCAGCATAAAACCATGTTGCGCTTCATCACCTGCGGCTCGGTAGATGACGGCAAGTCGACGCTCATCGGGCGGCTGCTTTATGACAGCAAAATGATTTTTGAAGACCAATTAGCGGCGCTGGAAGCGGACTCGCAAAAACTGGGCACACAGGGCCAGCAAATCGATTTCGCGCTCTTGGTCGATGGGTTAGCGGCCGAGCGTGAGCAAGGTATTACCATTGATGTCGCCTATCGGTTTTTCGCTACGGAAAAGCGCAAATTTATTGTCGCTGACACGCCGGGCCATGAGCAATACACACGCAATATGGTGACCGGTGCCTCGACCGCCGATTTAGCGATTATTCTGATTGATGCGCGCAAGGGCATCCTCACCCAAACCCGCCGCCACAGCTATTTGGCGCATTTGATTGGCATTAAGAAAATTGTTCTGGCAATCAATAAAATGGATATGGTGGATTATGACCAGACGCGCTTTGATGAGATTTGCGCTGCTTACAATGATTTCGCCAGCTCTGTTGGCATTGAGGCGTTTACCGCCATTCCAATTTCTGGTTTAGCTGGCGACAATATCACCGACTCCTCTTCGCGCACGCCTTGGTATGACGGGCCGAGTTTGCTGAGCCATTTGGAAAATGTCGAGCTTGACCAAACACTGGCCGCCGACAAACCGTTCCGCATGCCGGTGCAATGGGTCAATCGCCCCAATCTCGACTTTCGTGGGTTTAGCGGTCAAATCGCCAGCGGCACCATCGCCCAAGGCGATATGGTGCGGGTTGTGCCGTCTGGCAAAACCACAAAAATTGCCCGCATTGTGACCATGGATGGCGATTTGCCAATGGCGGTTGCCGGACAGTCGGTGACGCTGACTTTTGACGATGAAATTGACTGTTCGCGCGGTGATGTGATTGCCATTGCCGACGCCCCGCCGATGGTGGCTGACCAATTTGAAAGCACGCTGGTGTGGATGGATGAAACGGCGCTGCTGCCGGGCCGTAATTATATTATGAAAATTGGCACACAGACTGTTGAAGCCTCGGTGCAGAGCCTGAAATATCAAATCAATGTCAATAATACCGAACATTTAGCGGTCAAGACATTGGCGCTCAATGACATTGGCGTGGTCGAAATTGGTACCACACGGCCCATCGTATTTGAGGCCTATGGCGATAATCGCGATCTCGGCGGTTTTATTTTAATTGATAAAATGTCCCATGCGACAATTGCCGCCGGCATGTTGCACTTTAGTTTGCGGCGGGCGCAAAATGTTCATTGGCAAGCCAGTGATATTGATCGGCAGGCGCATGCGGCGCAAAAAAATCAAAATCCCCGGGTGCTATGGTTTACCGGCCTGTCGGGCTCTGGCAAATCAACCATTGCTAATGCGTTGGAAAAGCGTCTGTATCAGGACGGCCAGCATAGTTTCCTACTCGATGGCGATAATGTGCGCCACGGGCTGAATAAAGACCTCGGCTTTACTGATGCGGCGCGGGTTGAAAATATTCGCCGTGTTGGCGAAGTGGCCAAATTAATGACCGACGCCGGTCTGATTGTTTTAACCGCCTTTATTTCGCCGTTCCAAGCCGAACGCGAGATGGTGCGCAAAATGTTGCCTGAGGGCGAGTTTATCGAGGTTTTTGTCGATACGCCGCTGGCCGTTGCCGAGCAACGCGACGTTAAAGGCCTGTATAAGAAAGCCCGCGCTGGCGAGCTGAAAAATTTCACCGGCATTGATAGCCCCTATGAGGCCCCATCCGCGCCTGAAATTCATATTGATACGCACACCACCAGTGTTGAACAGGCGGTCGAGGACATCATCGACTGGCTGGCAAAGAACTAACCTAAATTTTGCTGATATTTAGGCGGCTGGGTCGAAATATGGCCGGTCGCCAGCAATCGTTACCCGCTCCATAGCGCGCACTTGCGGGAAATAATCGGAAGCAGCGAAATGCTGACTGGCGCGATTATCCCAAAAGGCCATGGAACCGACTTCCCAACGAAAACGACACTGCACTTCCGGGTTCCACGCCGATAGATAAAGCTCGCTTAACAAAGCGGCACTCTCTTCAGCCGGCATGTCCTTAATGTGCGAGGTGAAGGCGGCATTGACATAGAGTGCCCGCTGTTTGGTCTCTGGATGGGTGCGAACCACCGGATGCTCCATTGGCGGATAAATGTCATGCAATTCTTCCGGTGTTTTATTCAGCCGCTTGGCAAACACACGGGCAATATCGTGAACCGCCGTTAACGGCTCAATTTTTTCCTTCATGGCGTCAGACAGCCGATCATAGGCGAGCGCCATATTGGCGAATAATGTGTCACCCCCAACCGGCGGCAATTCAATGGCCCGCAAGATTGACCCCAAAGATGGACATTCGCGCCAGGTGACATCCGAATGCCACATATTTTCAGAGCCGCGCGAGTCAGGCCCGTGCTCAATGCGCAAAACTTCCGGGTCTTCTTGCCCTTTCGGCGTGGCGGGGTGAATTTCAAGGTCACCAAACTGGCGGGCGAAATCAATGTGTTGAGCCTGCGTCAAATTTTGGTCGCGGAAAAAAACCACCTTATAGGTCAGCAAGGCGTCGCGAATTTCGGCAATCATATCATCGTTAAACTGTGCCAAATCTAGATTTAGAATTTCAGCGCCAATGAACGGTGTCATTGGATTAATGGTGAATTTTTGATGCGCCATTTTGGCTTGTGTCATGCTCATAGTTTTGCCCCCCAATATTGATTAACTGTGCCAGCCGATTTTTGATGCGTCAAGCCACCCCTTGACGGCAAACTGATTTCGCGGGAACAATGCGCCCATAAGATAAACGACTCGCGGCAAGGGGAGCTGTTCATGAAAATCGTCATTCTGGGCGCCGGTCAAGCAGCGCTGCAAACAGCTTTGAGCCTGCGGCAAGGCCATTTTGACGGCGACATTGATATTGTCGGCAATGAACCGTTTTTGCCCTATCAGCGCCCGCCCCTGTCGAAAGCCTATTTAAAAGGGGCGCTCGAACGCGAGCGGCTTTTCCTAAAACCTCAGGACTTTTTTGACGAGCACAATATTACCCTGCATTTGGCGCAACAGGTGAGCGCCATTGACAAAGAAGCGAAACGCATCAGCGGCGACAATGGCTTTGCGCTGGACTATGACAGATTAGTGTTGGCCACCGGCAGCCGCCCGCGCCGCCTCGATTTACCGGGTCGCGATTTAGAGAATATTTTTGACCTGCGCGGCATGGCCGACGTCGACGCCATGGCTGATAAATTTCAAGCCGGCAAACGACTGGTGATTATTGGCGGCGGCTATATTGGACTTGAGGCGGCCAGCGTGGCACGCGCTATGGGTCTTGAAGTTACGGTTCTAGAAGCCGCGCCTCGGCTTTTGGCGCGCGTCGCCGAGCCGGAGATTTCTGAATTCTACACACAATTGCACAAAAGCCATGGTGTTGAGATTATCACCCAGTGCCAGATTAAGGGCTTTCAGGGCAGTCAGCAGGTGACGGCCATTGAATTTGCCGATGGCAGCACTTTGCCGGCCGATTTGGTAATCACCGGCATTGGTATTTTGCCGAATGTTGAACTGGCCGAAGCGGCTGGTATTGCGGTCGACAATGGCATTGTTGTTGATGAGTTGGGACGCACGAGTGTGGCGGGTATTTACGCCACCGGTGATTGCACCCTGCATCCAAATAAATTGCTGGGCCGAGACTTGCGCCTTGAAAGCGTGCCGCACGCCATTGACCAAAGTAAGGCGGTGGCCTCTGATATTCTCGGCGCGCCGCAAGCCTATGCTGAAGTGCCTTGGTTCTGGTCAGACCAATATGACGTCAAATTACAAATCTCTGGAGTGCCAACACAAATCGACAAAAAAGTTTTGCGCGGCGATGGCGGCAGCACGTCATTTGCCTGGTTCTATTTCACCGGCGACAAGCTAACCGGCGTCACGACAGTCAATCGGGCGGCGGAGTTTATGGCCGGCAAGCAGCTCATACTGAGAGCCTTGCGCGACGGCGCCAGTATTGAGCCCGAAGCCCTGCGCGACGAAACTCAGAAACCGAAAAGCTGGTTGGCAGATTAGCCTCAACGCCCACATGGCAAACGCCTAGGGTGATGAGGGCTAGAAGAGGAGGAAAACTAGCCCTCATCACGGGGGGAGAAACTGGCGTTAAGCGGCTTGCTTAGACTGTAAATAATCAAGCAGGTTTTGCGGCGCGGTCTCGCCGTACGGATCTTGCTCACAATTATCGCTGCGGCCAGGCTCTTCAAACCAAGCGCTGACCACCCCATTGTCAATAATCGCCGCATAGCGCCAAGACCGCATGCCAAAGCCGAGGTTGTCTTTGTCAACCAACATGCCCATGCCGCGCGTGAAATGACCCGACCCGTCTGGAATCAGGCCGATATTTTGCAGCTCATTTTTGCGGCCCCATGCGTTCATCACAAAGGCGTCATTGACCGAAACGCAGTAAATCGCGTCAATGCCAAGGGCACTGAATTGCGGGTAAAGGCGCTCAAAATCTGGCAATTGAAAGGTCGAACAAGTCGGCGTGAAGGCACCGGGCAGAGAAAACACAATGACTTTCTTGCCAGCAAAATAATCAGTCGTGCTCATCTCTTGCCAGCGATACGGATTGTCACCGCCAATGGCCTCGTCGCGTACGCGGGTTTTGAAGGTGGTTTGGGGAATGGTTTGGTTGATCATGGGAGGAATCCTTTGTTAGAATGTTTCTAATATATAGGGCGCACCCATCGACGTGTCAATGTTTTTTATAATAATTCTAAAATAAAAAACTGGTCTCAACATGAGAATTGTCTCAAAATTTGACACTGTTTTGTTAGCCATGTGAGCCACTCATGAACACAGAAATTCTTCACTCTATTGCGTCATTTGATGAGCAGTTTGATGCGTTTACAGCGCAATCTTATGAGCTTTTATTTGATCGCTATCCCGACTATCTAGATATGTTTGTGTTGGATGTTGACGGCGGTGTGCAACGCTCAATGATGCGCACCAGTATGGAGATTATCTCCGGCTATGCGACAGGCGCCGATGTCAATAATCGGCTTGAGGGCGCCCGCCTCAATCATTTTGGCTATGGCGTCACCGATGAGATTTTCGACCAGTTCTTTGAAGTGCTGCACGCGGTCTTTCAGCGCCATTTGGGTGGCGCTTGGAGCGACGACCATCAGCAAGCCTGGCTGGAAATGCGACAATATTTTGCCGCGACGGCTAGCTAAAAAGCGGCGATTCCGGTGATGGCACGACCTAAAATTAAGGCGTGCACATCATGCGTGCCTTCATAGGTGTTGACGGTTTCGAGGTTAATCGCGTGACGCATAACGTGATATTCGCCGGCAATCCCATTGCCACCGTGCATATCACGCGCCTGACGGGCAACGTCGAGGGCTTTGCCAACATTATTGCGCTTCACAATCGATACCATTTCAGGGGCAAACCGTCCCTCATCCATCAACCGGCCAACTCTCAGGCTGGCCTGATAACCGAGCGCGATGTCGGTTTGCATATCAGCAAGTTTTTTCTGGAACAATTGATTGGCCGCCAATGGTTTGTTGAACTGGTGACGCTCAAGGCCATAGTCGCGCGCCGCTCGATAGCAAAACTCGGCCGCCCCCATGGCGCCCCAGCTGATACCATAGCGAGCCCGATTGAGGCAGCTAAACGGGCCTTTCAGGCCTTCAACATGCGGCAAAAGATTTTCGTCAGGAACGAAAACCTCATCCATCATAATCATGCCCGTGACCGAGGCACGGAGCGACAGCTTGCCTTCGATTTTTGGCGCCGACAGGCCTTTCATGGCTTTTTCTAAAACAAAACCTTTAATCTGCCCGCCATGTTCTTCTGACTTGGCCCAAACAACGAATACGTCGGCGATGGGGGCGTTGGAAATCCATGTTTTCGACCCCGACAACGAATAGCCGCCGTCGACTTTTTTCGCATAGGTACGCATACCAGCCGGATCCGAGCCAGCGTCAGGCTCGGTCAAACCAAAACAGCCAATCCACTCACCGCTGGCCAGCTTCGGCAGATATTTCTGCTTTTGCGCCTCAGAACCAAATGTATTGATTGGATGCATCACCAAGGAAGACTGCACCGACATCATTGAGCGATAGCCACTGTCGACGGCTTCGACTTCGCGCGCCACCAGACCATAGCTGACATAAGAAGCACCGGCGCCGCCATATTCCGGCTTGATGGTTACCCCCAACAGCCCCTGCTCGCCCATTTCGGCGAAAATCTCTGGCGCCACAGTCTCATTGACAAAAGCATCGGCGACGCGAGGCAATAATTTTTCGCGGGCAAAAGCACGCGCACTATCAGCGATCATTCGCTCGTCTTCGGTCAGCTGCTCGCTGAGCAAAAACGGATCTTCCCAATTGAATTTAGCAATTTTTTCCATGCCCCTTTATCTCACAATTTTTGTTTCTGAGGCAAAAAAAAGCCCGCGTGCATCAGTTTAACGCACGCGGGCTAAATTTTATGGCGCGGCTTATTTTTTGATAATGCCGGCCAGCATTTTGCGGGTCTTCTCACCATATGGCGGGCGCAAGGCACCAGCAGCAAATTCAAATGGTGATTGACGGAACACTGTCTTGGCATGGCTGAAGTTAATAAACCCTTCCTTGCCATGGTATGAACCAGTGCCCGATGGACCAACGCCACCGAATGGCGCGTCTTCTTGCATGATGTGGGTAATCACATCATTGACGGCAACGCCACCTGAGGTTGTTAAGTTAATGACGCGATTTTCTTCATTGCGATCATCACCGAAATAATACAGGCCGAGCGGACGGTCATGGTCATTGACATAACCAATCGCATCATCAACCGTCTTGTAAGATTTTACCGGCAAAATTGGGCCGAAAATTTCTTCCTGCATCACCTTCATATCTTCGGTCGGCTCGATAATAATAGTTGGCGGAATTTTATGGTGCGGTTGCTGCGAGAAATCCTCATTGGCAGGATTAATTTCAACAATTTTCGCCCCTTTTTCACGCGCATCATCAAGATAGCTTTGCAGACGGTCATAGTGACGCTGATTGACCACAGACGTGTAATCGGCATTTTCTTTCAGTGTCGGGAACATGGTTTCTACTGATTTCGTGGCTTCCGCGACAAAATCATCAACCTTGCCTTCCGGCACCATGACATAGTCAGGCGCCAAGCAGATTTGACCGGCATTCAAGGTTTTGCCCATCATAACCCGCGCCGCGGTTTTTGTCATATCAGCGGTTTCTGAAACGATAACTGGCGACTTGCCACCCAACTCAAGGGTTACAGGCACCAGATTTTCAGCTGCCGCGCGCATCACATGGCTGGCAATCGCTGTCGCACCAGTGAACAGCAAATGGTCAAATGGCATGCGTGAGAAAGTGGCGCCAGTTTCCGGGCCACCCAAAACCACAGCGACTTCGTCTTCGCTATAATATTTTTCGCAGAGTTCTTTGGTCAGCAAGGCACTGCGCACGGTGTATTCGGAAGGCTTGATGATTGTCCGGTTACCAGCGGCGAAAATACTGCCCATTGGGCCGAAGCACAAATTAAATGGGAAATTCCATGGCACAACATTACCGACACAACCGAGCGGTTGATATTCGACACGTGTGCTGGCGCCCAGAACTCCCAATGGGAACATGGAGCTGCGTTTCGATGGTTTCATCCATTTGCGAACATTGTGTTTAGCATATTTCAGAGCGCCCAATGTGCCGCCAACATCTGTTGCCAACGTGCCTTCTGGGCTACGATTGCCGAAGTCAGCGACCAAGGCGTCGACCATTTTATCGCCATTTTCGACCAGGAGAGCAATTGTCCGGTCAATCAGGTCAATGCGCCGTTCGGCCGTCATTGGGCCCTCAGCAATGTGAACTTTCTTTTGCAGCGCAACAAGGCGACGCATCTCTTCTTCTGACGTCTCCGGCAGATCAATCATGTTTTCAGCGGCACTCATTTTACTATCTCCTTGAGTTATTGAAGCAAAAGTAAAACAAAATTAGCGCCTCTTGCCAATAGCTGATTTATCGCTAACCTAAGTGCAAATGAGTGGAGAGATTTAATGAGTGAAATTGTCACCCAAACCCTTTCAGATAGCGGTGTTTTAACGATTTGCATGAACCGGCCAGAGGTTCTCAATAGTTTGAACCGCGCCATCGTTGAAGATTTGGTCGCGGCGCTAAATGGCGCCAGCAATAATGACGAGGTGCGCTGCGTGATTTTCACGGGTGCCGGACGCGGGTTTTGTGCCGGCGCCGATTTGGCAAATGGCGGATGGCCGCGCGAAGAAGGCTGGACGCCGGGCGATGTGACCTGGAACAGCATGGAAACCGGTTATAATGTTCTTGGCCGCGCTTTGGTCAATTGCGATAAGCCGGTGATTTGCGCGGTTAACGGTGTTGCGGCGGGGGCTGGCGTCGGCTTGGCGCTCAGTGGTGACTTGACGATTGCCGCCCAAAGCGCCTCTTTTAAATTAGTTTTCGGCCCGCAATTGGGCATTATTCCCGATGTCGGCGCCTCTTGGCATGTGCCGCAGTTGGTAGGGCGTGCCCGTGCCAATGGTTTGGCGCTTTTGGGCGACAGCTTGCCAGCTGAAAAGGCTGAGCAATGGGGGATGATTTGGGAAGTGGTGCCGGATGAACAGTTAATGGAAGCCGCTATGGCCTACGCCGAACGCATGGCCGCCAGCGCCATTACCGGCCTCAAAGCGGTATCGCGGGCGCATGATAAAGCGATGGAGAACAGCCTTGACGCGCAATTGGATTATGAGCGCGACATGCAACGCCATTATTGCAATCAACCGGTATTCTTCGAGGGCGTATCTGCCTTTATCGAAAAACGCAAACCGAATTTTAGAGATATTGAAACAGCGCAAATTAAGGCCGCACGGGAGAATAAATAATGCAATTTGATCTTTTGACACTTGATATTGATGGCGACATTGCGACCATTACTTTCAATGACCCTGATAATTTGAATGCCATGTCTTTGCCAATGTTGCAAAGCATTGACGCCGCACTTGATCATATTGACGGTGAAGATAGCCCAATTCGCTGTTTGATTTTAACTGGCGCTGGCCGTGGTTTTTGCGCTGGAGCCAATATTGGCGGCGACGGGCCAGTGCGTGAAACCCGCAGCAGCAATCGCAAGCCTGATGCTGGCGAAGGACTTGAAAAAGTCTACCACCCTATTTTGCGCCGTCTGCGCGCCCTGCCGTGCCCGATTGTTTCAGCGGTCAACGGCCCATGCGCCGGTGTCGGTATGAGTTTTGCCCTAATGGGTGACATGGTGATTGCAGGCAAGTCAGCGTTTTTCTTGCAAGCGTTTCGCGGCATTGGCTTAGTACCAGATGGTGGCGCGACTTATATTTTACCGCGTTTGGTCGGCATGGCGCGCGCCAAGGAACTGGCTTTGATGGGCGAACGCCTGCCCGCCGAAACGGCGCTTGAATGGGGCCTCATCAACCGTGTTTACGACGATGGCGCGCTGATGGATGAGGCCAAAAAACTGGCCACCACCATGGCCGAGGGGCCGTATTCTTTGAGCCTTATCCGCAATCTTTTGTGGAATAGTGTCGATGCGACCTATGAAGAGCAGTTGAATAATGAACGCTGGGCACAGCAAAAAGCTGGGTGGTCAAAGGACTTCGCCGAGGGCGTGAAAGCATTTAACGAAAAACGCCCTGCCAAATTCACCGGTCAGTAATCAGCCAACTCAACCGACGACGCAGGAGGCCAAAAGCCCCAAAAAGCCAATTGCGAAGAAAATCACCAAATGAGGCATGGTGATTATTCTTCGAGGCCGAGTTTTTGCATGACCAATTTATTGACTGCTTGCGGATTAGCTTTGCCGCCGGTCGCCTGCATCACCTGACCGACGAACCAACCGGCCATTTTTGGCCGCTCGCGGGCTTGCTCTACTTTGTCGGGATTGGCTTGAATGACCTCATCAACCGCCGCTTCAATGGCGCCAGTATCAGTGACTTGTTTCAAACCTTTTTCCTCGACAATGACAGCCGGGTCTTTGCCCTGATCGGGGCCTTCTTCAAACATCAGCTCAAAAACTTCCTTGGCGATGCGGCTCGACACAGTGTCATTGCTTTGCAAATCGACCAATTGTCCAACTTGTTCGGCGCTGACCGGCGATTCCGAGATCGACAGACCGGCCTTATTGAGACCGGCGAAAACACTGCCGATGACCATATTGGCTGTTGCTTTGGCATCACGCCCGGCGGCGGCGGCTTCAAAGAAATCAGCATTCTCACCTTCCGAAACCAAAACGCTGGCATCATAGGGCGACAGGCCATAATCGGCGATGAAACGGGCTTTTTTGTCGTCCGGCAGTTCCGGCAGGCTGGCAGCAATTGTGTCGACGAATTCTTGCGAAAAGCTCAAGGGCAACAAATCCGGATCGGGGAAATAGCGATAATCATGCGCTTCTTCTTTTGAGCGCATGGAGCGTGTTTCGCCATTTTTCGGATCAAACAAACGGGTTTCCTGAGCGATGCTACCGCCATCTTCAATAATATCAATTTGGCGGCGTGCCTCGTGCTCAATGGCTTGGCCGATAAAGCGGATGGAGTTGACGTTTTTGATTTCGCAACGCGTGCCCAATGGATCGCCCGGTCGGCGCACCGATACATTGACGTCAGCCCGCAAACTGCCCTGCTCCATATTGCCATCGCATGTGCCCAAATAGCGCAAAATAGCCCGCAGTTTTTTGACATAGGCCTGCGCTTCAGCGGCTGAGCGCATATCGGGATAAGAGACAATCTCCATCAACGCCACGCCAGAGCGATTCAAATCAACAAAGCTCATGTTCGGATGTTGGTCGTGCAGCGATTTGCCCGCGTCTTGCTCAAGATGCAAACGCTCGATACGTACGGTTTTCACCTCGCCACCATCGAGGTCAATATCAATCACCCCCTCGCCAACAATCGGCTGCTGGAATTGCGAAATTTGATAACCCTGCGGCAAATCCGGATAGAAATAATTCTTCCGGTCAAATACGGAGTAATTGTTGATCTGGGCTTTCAAGCCAAGACCGGTACGCACCGCTTGCTCAACGCATTTTTGGTTGATCACCGGCAACATGCCCGGCATGGCCGCGTCTACCAGCGACACTTGCGTGTTCGGCTCGGCGCCAAATTCAGTGGCCGCCCCAGAAAATAATTTGGCATTGGACGACACTTGCGCGTGCACTTCCAAACCGAGCACAATTTCCCAATCGCCCGTGGCTCCAGCAATAAGATTTTTATTCGTCATTCGGCGCTCCACCAATCATCTGCACGTGCGGTAAACTGAGCGGCAGTTTCCAAAACCCCCGCAACGCGCAACAAATCTTCTTCTCCGAAGGTTTTGCCGATTAATTGCAAACCCAGCGGCAAACCTTTTGCGTCAACACCGGCGGGTACAGAAATGCCTGGCAAGCCAGCCAGATTTCCGGTCACGGTGAAGACGTCATTAAGATACATTTCCAAGGGGTCGTCGGATTTTTCGCCAATTGCAAAGGCAGATGACGGCGTTGTCGGCGTCAGCACGACATCGCATTTTTCATAAGCCTTGGTGAAATCTTCGGCTATCAGACGGCGCACTTGCAAGGCTTTCACATAATAGGCGTCATAGTAACCAGCCGATAGCGCATAAGTGCCAATCATAATCCGGCGGATAACCTCATCGCCAAAACCAGCGGCGCGGGTTGAGGCATACATATCATCAATGTCTTTGCCAGCAACGCGCATGCCGTAACGCACGCCATCGTAACGCGCCAAATTGGATGACGCTTCGGCCGGGGCGATAATGTAATAGGCGGGCAAAGCATATTTGGTATGCGGCAAGCTAATGTCGACAATCTCAGCACCGGCCTCGGTCAACCAATCAATGCCCTGCTGCCATAAGGCTTCAATTTCAGACGGCATATTATCGACGCGATATTCAGCCGGTATGCCAACCCGCAAGCCTTTAATGTCACCGGTCAAAGCGGCTTCATAATCGGGCACGGTTAGGTTGACGCTGGTCGAGTCTTTGGCGTCATAGCTGGCCATGGAACTGAGCATAATGGCCGCATCACGCACGGTTTGGGTAATCGGCCCAGCTTGATCCAGCGACGAGGCAAACGCCACCACGCCCCAACGCGAACAGCGACCATAGGTCGGTTTCAGACCGACTGTGCCCGTGAAAGCGGCGGGCTGGCGAATGGAACCGCCGGTGTCGGTGGCTGTCGCGGCAATGCCCAAACGCGCCGCCACTGCCGATGATGAACCGCCCGACGATCCGCCCGGCACGAGGTGTTTTTGGTCGGCACCGCGCCACGGATTAATCACCGCGCCAAAGCGCGACGTTTCATTGGATGATCCCATGGCAAATTCATCATTGTTCAATTTGCCCAGCATCACCGCGCCATCGGCCCATAGATTGCCGGTCACCGTGCTTTCATAAGGCGGTGTAAATTCGGCCAGAATATGGGAACATGCCGTGGTCCGCACGCCTTTGGTGCAAAATAAATCTTTAATGCCCAACGGAATACCTTCCAACGGACGGGCCTCACCCTGAGCAATTTTCGCATCGCTGGCGTCGGCCATTTCAAGGGCTTTTTCCGGCGTTTGCAAAACATAGGCATTGAGCTTTTCAGCCGCCGCCACGCGGTCAATATGGGCTTGCGTCAGCTCGCGCGCGGAAAATTGCTTGTCGCGCAACCCATCGCGGGCTTCGGCCAAATTCAAATCGGTCAGCTTGCTCATTATTCTACAACTTTCGGAACAGCGAAATAATCATCGTCGCGCTCTGGTGCATTGGCCAGAACATCAGCCGGATAGCCGCCATCGTTAATCACATCCTCGCGGCCCATCATGGTGGTTTCAACGGCACTGGTCAGAGGCTTAACGCCGGTTGTATCAAGCTCGGAAAGCTGCTCAACGAAGCCCAGAATAGCGCTCAATTCTTTGGCTAAGGCCGGCAATTGGGCGTCACTAACCCCAATACGGGCAAGGGTCGCAATGCGGCGCGCCATTTTTTCATCTACAGACATTTTTGGACCTTTAATCGGTGGTATGCGGAAGGTTTCGCGCGAAACTAGCAAAGCCGCGCCAGTGGTGCAACACGCCATTCACTTCTGCTATCGCTTTCTTTTGAGCTATGATAAACAAGCGCCATGGCGATTATCGAAAATGCATTAGAGTTGACACCGCATATGAGCAAAGGCCAACGGCTGATGGGGCTTGATTTGGGCACTAAAACCATTGGCATGGCGACAGCCGATATTGACCATAAAATTGCCACCCCATTTGACACCATTCGTCGCAAAAAATTTGGCCTCGATGTCGTAGCGCTTGAAAAAGTGCTGATTGGCGAAAATATTGGTGGTTTGGTGATGGGTCTGCCGCTGAATATGGATGGCTCTGGCGGGCCGCGCGTGCAGGCGACAAAAGCTTTTGTTCGCAATTGTATCAGCCGCCAAAGCTTCCCTGATATTCCGATTTTATTCTGGGACGAACGGCTGTCGACAGCCGCTGTTGAACGCACGCTCATTGCCGCCGATACCTCGCGCGCCAAGCGCGCCACAGTGATTGATAAAATGGCCGCCGCCTATATTTTGCAAGGCGTGTTGGATTTACTGAATCGCGATTAAAAATGGTCAATTGGCACGGCATGCAAAACCACTTGCCAGAATCTCGCGCGAAGCCTATACAATGTGCTTTTAATGGATAGTTCACAGGTCAAATTCACCTTCCCTCATCGAGACCTTCTCGGAATCGAAGGGCTATCTGTTTCAGACATCACCGGTTTATTGGATTTATCTGACGCCTATGTGGCGCACAATCGCCAGCGCGATAAGAAAATGTCGACGCTGCGCGGACGCACACAAATCAATTTATTTTTCGAAAGCTCGACACGGACGCAAAGTTCTTTTGAACTGGCCGGCAAGCGGCTTGGCGCCGATGTGATGAATATGAGCGTCGCCGCTTCGGCGGTCAACAAGGGCGAAACATTGCTCGACACAGCAGTAACGCTGAATGCAATGAACCCTGATTTGCTGGTGGTGCGCCATGCCGACAGTGGCGCCGTGGCGTTGCTGGCGCAAAAAGTATCCTGCGCCGTTCTCAATGCTGGTGATGGAGCCCATGAGCACCCTACGCAAGCGCTGCTGGATGCGCTGACCATTCGCCGTCGCCTTGGCCATCTCGAAGGCCTGCGGGTGGCAATTTGCGGCGATATTGCCCATTCGCGGGTCGCCCGCTCAAATCTATTATTGCTCAATCGCATGGGCGCCCATGTGCATTTGATCGGGCCGCAAACTTTGCTGCCCTCAGGAGCCGAGCAATTAGGCGCCTCGGTGTTTACCTCTATGCGCGAAGGGCTGGAGGGCTGTGACATTGTGATGATGTTGCGGGTGCAAAATGAACGCATGTCCGGTGCCCTCATCCCATCGGTAAGAGAATATTATCACCTCTATGGCCTGAACCGCGAAAAGCTCAGCTATGCCAAACCCGGCGCGCTGGTGATGCACCCGGGGCCGATGAACCGGGGCGTCGAAATTGATAGCGCCATCGCCGACGACACCGATATCAGCCTTATTCGCGACCAAGTCGAGATGGGGGTTGCTGTGCGCATGGCGGTGCTGGAAGCGCTGGCGGCAAATTTAATCAGTGAGAGCGAGGTCAAAGATGACTGACGCACCGTTTTATGCCTTTGTGAACGCACGGCTGATTGACCCTGTGCAAGACCGCGACGAAATTGGCGGCTTGTTAATTCAGGGTGATCGAATTGTCGATAGCGGGCCGGATATAATCATTCCAAGCGAAGCCGAAACCCTCGATTGCACAGGACTGACGCTGCTGCCCGGGTTGGTAGACATGCAGGTGTTCACCGGTGAACCGGGCGAAGAACACCGCGAAACGCTGGCCACTGTGTCGCGCGCAGCGGCGGCTGGCGGGGTGACCAATTTGGCAATGATGCCCAACACCTCACCGGTGATTGATGATGCGGCACTGGTCGATTATATTCTGCGCCGCGCCCGCGCCACTTCGATTGTGCGCATACATCCCATGGCGGCGATTACCAAAAACTGCGACGGCACGCATATGTCCGAGTTTGGCCTGCTGCAAGAAGCCGGTGCGGTTGCCTTCACTGATGGCGATAAAGCGGTGATGAACGCGCTGACCATGCGTCGGGCGCTTTCCTATGCCGCCAATTTCGACGCTTTGATTATGCAACATGCCATGGATGCCGATTTGCAAAGTGCTGGCGTCATGCATGAAGGCGAATTGGCCACGCGGCTGGGGCTGGCGGGTATTCCGGTGGCTGCCGAGACCGCTATTATTGACCGCGACCTGCGGCTTGTCGAACTGACCGGCGCGCGTTACCACATTGCGCAAATTTCTGCGGCTGATAGTGTCGCCACCATTCGCGCCGCCAAAGCGCGCGGACTGAACGTGAGCTGCTCGGTGTCGGCAACGCATTTAATGCTCAATGAAAATGACGTGGAAAGCTATCGCACATTCGCCAAATTGAACCCGCCGCTACGTAGCGAAGGCGATCGTCTGGCGCTGGTTGACGGCATTGCCGATGGCACGATTGACGTGGTGGTGTCGGGCCATAACCCGCAAGACGCGGAAGCCAAACGTCAAACATTTGCCCAAAGCGCCTATGGCACAGTTGGCGTTGAAACGCTGCTGGCCGGTCTGCTGACCCTGCATCATACCGATGGCATTGAGTTGAAATCTTTACTGGCCACAGTGACCTCGCGTCCAGCCGAACTTTTGGGGCTGGAAGCCGGCTCATTAGAGGCCGGAAACAAAGCTGACTTCGCGCTTGTTGACCTCGACGCCCCATGGATTGTCGACGCGGATAACTTGCGTTCGAAGTCGAAAAATGCAGCCATTGATGGAAGAAAACTTCAGGGTGTTGTTGAAGCATGCTATGTTTCCGGCACGCGCGTGTTTGATCTGGGAGGACAAAAATAATGAGCGAACAACTTCTCTTGGTAATGAGTCTTGTCTTGGCCTATGGGCTTGGATCAATTCCGTTTGGCTTATTGTTTACCCGTTGGGCCGGACAAGGCGATATTCGCGATATTGGTTCAGGCAATATTGGCGCCACTAATGTGTTGCGCACGGGCAATAAACTCGTCGCGCTTTTGACGCTGCTGGCCGACGCCGCAAAAGGCTTTGTCGCCGTGATAATTGCGTGGCGCCTAGTTGGCGACAATGTCGCCGCTATGGCCGCTTTGGCGAGCCTTATTGGCCATATTTTTCCGGTCTGGCTGACTTTCAAAGGCGGCAAAGGCGTTGCTGTGTTCATTGGCACCATGCTGATGCTCTCGCCTTTAGCTGGTCTTAACTTTTTGCTGTTATGGATTGTTGTCGCCATTATCGGGCGGCGTTCATCTTTGGCCGCTATTATCGCGTTTTTGGCAACACCGGCCTTGCTCTATGTTTTGGGCGAAATGGTAACAATGCAAGTAAGTTTGGTCATGGTGGCCATTTCGCTATGGGCGCATAAGGAAAATATTTCACGTCTGCTTTCGGGAACGGAACCCAAAATCGGCCAATAGGCATTTATCAGGTGACAGGCAAAAAGCCTGCGCGTAAATATCTCTAATAAGAACAATAATAATAAGGAGAGACGTTGTGTCCGAGAGTCACGAATCTATTTTGTCGGTGCAAGCACCGGCGACCCCTGCTTTGACTGACGCAACGTTGCAAAGCTATTTGCAATTGGCCCGCACGCCGACCATTGGGCCCATCACCTTTCAGCGGCTGATGCAACTTTATCCGTCGCCGCAAGAAGCGCTGGCCGCTTTGCCGGAACTGGCAGCGCGCGGTGGTCGCAAATCGCCACTCAAAATTGCCAGCCGCGATGAGGTGAAAAAAGAAATTGATATTACTCATGCGCATGGCGGCCATTATTTAATCTGTGGCGAGGACGGATACCCCGAAGCCCTATCGCATATTGCTGATCCGCCGATTGCCGAGGCTGTGCATGGCCATGTGTCCTTGTTGGCCAAACCAACGCTGGCCATTGTCGGTTCGCGCAATGCCTCGGCGGCGGGTCAAAAAATCACCGAAACCCTCAGCCATGAGCTGAGTGGGCGCGGTCTGGTCATCGCATCTGGCTTAGCCCGTGGCATTGATGCGGTCGCCCACGCCCAAGCCTTGAATGGCGGCACAATTGCAGTTTTGGGCAATGGCATCACCCATGCCTATCCGTCCGAAAACGCGGATTTGCAAAAGGCGATTTTATCTCAGGGCTTGGTGATCACGGAAAACCACCCCAACAGCCAACCGCAGGCCAGCCAGTTTCCGCGCCGCAATCGGATTATTTCTGGACTATCTTTAGGGGTTATCATTGTGGAGGCCGCGCGGCGATCTGGCTCTTTGATTACCGCACGACTGGCCAATGAACAGGGGCGCGAAGTTATGGCGGTTCCCGGCTCGCCGCTCGATGCGCGCTGTCATGGGTCAAATAATTTATTGCGCGAAGGGGCGCATTTGGTCGAAACCGCCGATGATGTGCTGAGCCTTATTCAACCCTTGCTCGATGTGCGGACATTGCGCGCCAAGCCAGCACGCCAATTGCGCTTGCAAAGGCCAAGCCCGCGCAGCCTGACCAGCCAGCAAAGAAGCGTCATTACGCGGCTGCTGGGGCCGGTGCCAATTACCATTGATGAACTGGTAACGCGCAGCAATGAGCCGGTGCCAATTGTCTATTTGGCGATTTTGGAACTGCAATTGGCGGGGCGTCTAACGCAGGATGCAGATGGTAAAATCAGCCTTTTAGAAACATAAACCGCCGATCAAGTGAGTGGTGTTAAAAAAATGTCGATTTGACAGACGCCCTACTTTTGCCCATATGATGCGCGCGGAACAGCTAGTGAGGCAAAAAATGGAAGTTGTTATTGTTGAGTCGCCAGCCAAGGCGAAAACCATCAATAAATATTTAGGCGACAATTTTATTGTGCTCGCTTCCTTTGGTCACGTCCGCGATTTGCCAGAAAAAAACGGCTCAGTTGATCCGGATAATGATTTCTCTATGGCTTGGGAAGAGCAAGGCGACGCCAAAAAACGCCTGTCTGATATTGCCAAGGCGGTGAAAGGCGCAGACCGACTGGTGCTGGCGACTGACCCGGATCGCGAAGGCGAAGCGATTAGTTGGCACGTGTTAGAAGTGCTGCGCAAAAAGAAAGTTTTGAAAGACACGGAAGTATGCCGCGTTGTTTTTAACGCCATCACCCGCAATTCGGTTCTCGAAGCCATGGCCAATCCGCGCCAGATTGATGAGAAATTGGTCGATGCGTATTTGGCACGTCGCGCCCTAGATTATTTGGTTGGGTTTAATTTATCGCCGGTTTTGTGGCGCAAATTGCCGGGATCGCGCTCAGCCGGACGGGTGCAGTCTGTGGCGCTGCGGCTAATTTGCCAACGCGAGCTAGAAATTGAAGCCTTTGTGCCGCGCGAATATTGGTCGGTCGACACTTTATTCATCACCAGCTCTGGCGAACAATTGCCAAGCCGTTTAACGCTTCACCAAGGCGAGAAACTCGACAAATTTTCTATCAATAATGAAGACAGCGCCAAACAAGCCGAAGCGGCCATCAATAGCGCCAGCTTCCGTGTCGAAAATGTCGAAAGCAAACCAGGCCAGCGCAATCCAGCCGCCCCTTTCACCACCTCCACATTGCAGCAAGAAGCGTCGCGCAAATTGGGCTTTAATGCCAAGCGCACCATGCAAGTGGCACAATTATTGTATCAGGGCGTCACCATCGATGGCGAAGAAACCGGTCTGATTACCTATATGCGGACAGATGGCACGCAGATTGCGCCGGAGGCTGTGACCGAAACCCGCCAAGTCATCAGTGAAGATTTCGGCGATGATTATTTGCCCGCCGCGCCGCGCGTCTATGAAACCAAAGCCGCCAATGCGCAAGAGGCCCACGAAGCGATTCGCCCAACCTCATTGGCGCGCCGTCCCGAAGATGTCGGCAAATATCTAGACCAAGACCAAGCGCGGCTTTATGAGCTGGTGTGGAAACGCACCATGGCCTCGCAAATGGAAAATGCCCGCGTGCAACGCACGACGATTACCATTAGCAGCCAAGACCATCAAACTGGCCTGCGCGCCTCTGGAACTGTGATTACTTTTGCCGGCTTTCTAAAACTCTATGAAGAGGGCAAAGACGACAGCGATGATGAAAAAGACGGCCCTAATCTGCCTCAGGTTTCTGCCGGCGAGATGTTAACCGTCAGCAAAATTTCGCCTGAGCAGCATTTCACCGAGCCGCCACCGCGCTATAGCGAGGCGACTTTGGTTAAGCGCATGGAAGAATTGAGCATTGGTCGCCCGTCGACTTATGCTAGTGTTTTGTCCGTGTTGCGCGAGCGCGACTATGTCGTCATGGACCGTAATCGGTTTATTCCGCAGGACAAAGGCCGCTTGGTGGTGGCGTTCTTAGAAAACTTCTTCGAACGCTATGTCGAATATGATTTCACCGCCGCCTTGGAGAGCGATCTCGATAAAGTGTCGGACGGCTCATTGAGCTATAAAGACGTGCTGGCCCGCTTTTGGGAGGATTTCCACACTACAGTTGAGAAAACCATGGAAATTCGTAACACCGAAATTCTCGACACGATGAATGAGGTTTTGGGGGCGCATATTTTCAAAGACACGGGCAGTGGCGACCCGCGTAAATGCCCAAAATGCGGCGACGGCCAATTGAGCCTGAAAACCGGCCGCTATGGCGCTTTTGTCGGGTGCACGCTGTATCCCGATTGCGGCTTTACCCGCCCGTTCGCCGGTGAACAAGCCGAACAGGGTGATATTGAACGACTGCTCGGGCAAGATCCGGAAACCGGCCTTGAAGTAAACATCAAAAATGGCCGCTTTGGTGCCTATATTCAGCTTGGGGAAGCCATTGAAAAAGGTGACAAACCAAAACGCGCGGGCATTCCGAAAGGCAAAACACCGGCGGAAATGACGCTTGATTATGCCCTTTTGCTGCTGTCACTGCCGCGCCTTGTTGGCACGCATCCGGAAACTGGCGATGAAATTACCGCCGATATTGGCCGCTATGGCCCCTATATTAAAGCCGGCAAATTGTCCGCCAGTTTAGAAAATCCGGATGAGGTTTTTGAGATTGGCGTCAACCGCGCCGTTACCGTTATTGCCGAACGCAAAGCCAAGGGCCCTGCCCGCGCTTCTGGCGGCAGTGTGATCAATGATTTGGGCGAACACCCAGATGATGGCAAGCCGGTGCGGGTGATGGATGGGCGTTTCGGGCCATATGTCAAATATGACAAGGTCAATGCAACCATTCCAAAGGACGAAGACCCGGCCCAGTTGACGCTGGAACGCGGGTTAGAACTCATTGCCGCGCGTATTGCCAAAGGGCCAGCCAAGAAAAAAACCCGCAAGGCCGCGCCGAAGAAAAAGAAGGCTTAGTGTTTGTCTCATTTCCCAACCCGTGACGACATCGTCAAATTTATCGGCGAGCAAACGGGCAAAATCAGTAAAAGAGATATCGCCAAGGCCTTTCAGATTAAAGGCTCTGACCGCATACCATTGAAAAAACTACTGCGTGAAATGGCCGCCGAAGGCTTGCTCGATGGCAGTCGCAAAAGCGGCTTGCAACGGCCCGGCGATTTACCAAATGTTTGCGTTGTGCGGGTGACCGGCTTTGACCGCGAAAACGGGTTAATGGCCCGCGCCGTTAATGATGGCCAAGTGCTCGACGGTGACGACGCGCCACATATTCAAATAGATGAAACCGCGTCGCGCAATCGCAACCACCGCACGGTAATTGTGGTGCCCGGCGACACTGCTCTGGCCCGCCTGCGGCGTCTCGATGCGGGGCGCTATACGGCGCGCATAATTCGCAAATTGGGGGGCTCTGAAGGGCAGATTATCGGCCAGTTAATTCGCCGCGCCGACGGCTTGTGGATTAGCCCAGCCGACCGGCGCGAACGCTATGAGTTTCGCGTCACCGAGGCCGCGGATGCAGCCGAAGGCGATTTGGTGATTGGCGAAAAATTGGCCTCACCGCGCATGGGCGCGCGCAAAGCCAAAGTCGTTGAAACGCTTGGCCCCGCCGACGCACCCAATGCGTTCTCGCTTCTGGCCATTGCCGAGCAAGGCATTGCTACCGTATTTCCCGATGCGGTTTTGGCCGAAGCTGAGGCAATTAAACCTGCGACCACGCAAAGCCATGAAGATTTGACCCATATCGCTTTTGTGACGATTGATCCGCATGATGCGCGCGACCATGATGACGCGGTTTATGCCGAAGCCGACACAGATCCGGATAATCCGGGCGGCTATATTATTTGGGTAGCCATCGCCGATGTGGCAGCTTATGTCACGCCGCAGTCAGAAATGGACCGCGAAGCCAAGAAACGCGGCAATTCAGTATATATGCCCGATCGCGTGGTGCCGATGTTGCCAGAACGGCTGTCGACGGATTTATGTTCACTGCGCGAAAACCAGCTGCGCCCCTGCCTTGCCGTGCGGATGACGATCAATGCGCAGGGACGCCGCTTGGGTCACCAGTTTCACCGCGGGCTAATGCGTTCGGCCGCCAAACTGAGTTACCAGCAAGCACAAGCCGCTTTTGACGGGGTCGTTGAGGCTGATTTTGCCGCTCTCGACAAGCCGGTGTTGCAACCCCTATGGCAAGCCTATCAATTGATGGCTGAAGCCCGCGAGGCACGCGGCCCACTGAACATCAACCGCCCGGAACGGCGCATTGAGCTAAATGACGACGGCCAGATTGCCCGTATTTACATACCGCCACGGCTTGAGGCGCACCGTTTGATTGAAGAAATGATGGTCGCCGCCAATGTTTGTGCGGCGGAAACCCTAGAGCGCCATAAGCGCACGCTGATTTATCGCATCCATGACGCGCCGCCAGCCGAACGGGTACGCGCCCTCGCCGATTTTATTCGCCCGATGGGGATTAAATTAGCACTCGGCCAAACCCTCTTGCCGACCATGTTCAACGGCTTGATGGCATTTGCCGCCGAAGGCGAGCACGCGCCGAGCGTCTCGGAGGCGGTTTTGCGCACCCAGTCGCAGGCACTTTATGCAACCGAAAACATTGGCCATTTTGGCCTCAATCTTGGCCGTTATGCGCATTTCACCTCGCCAATTCGCCGCTATGCCGATTTGACGGTGCACCGCGCGCTAATCGCCGCTTTGAAATTCGGCGATGATGGGCAAACCGTCGAAGAAGCGGAGAACCTGCCGGATATTGCCGAGGCGATTTCGCTGAGCGAACGCAATGCCATGTTGGCCGAACGCAAAGCCTCCGACCGCTATTTATCGGCCTATATGTCGAAACAAATCGGCGATCATTTCACCGGCCGCATTTCCGGCGTGTCGCGGGCTGGGCTGTTTGTCAAATTGGACGACAGCGGTGCCGACGGACTGATTCCGATCTCGCGGCTTGGTGATGAGCGGTTTTATGCCGATGAGGACAATTTGACGCTATCGGGCGGATCGAGCGGATTAACCTTTCGCATCGGCCAAGAAGTTGCTGTAAAACTAGAGGAGGCCACACCTATTCAGGGCGGCCTTCTGTTTTCGCTCGAAGAGGGCGGCAGTTATGAAAACACCAAGCGGCGGCCTGTTCGTCGCGCCGGTCACCCCGGTCAAAGACGCGGGAGACCAAATGCAAAGACGAAACCGAAAGGAAGACGCAGCCGATGATTTCAGAGCACCTTCTCGAAGAACCTCGCCAACGCAGCCAAGCCATGTGGCGCGGCGCGCGGGGGCAATGCCCCTCATGCGGCGAAAAGCATTTGTTTCGAGCCTATTTGAAGGTCAGTGACGAGTGCCCATCCTGCGGCTTGGCATTGAGCGGCCACCAAGCCGATGATGCCCCACCCTATTTCACGATTTTTATCGTTGGCCATATTATTGTGCCGGTGGCGCTGGTGGTCGAAAAACTCTATTCGCCGCCGCTCTATATTCATGCGCTGGTATTCAGCCTGCTGGCCGTTCTTGCCAGTCTGATTTCATTGCCAATTGTCAAAGGCGCGGTAGTTGGTCTGCAATGGGCTCTGCGCCTGCACGGTTTTGGAGCGACGAACGAAGACGACGCAACGGCGGCGAAATCATGAGCAAAGCGCAATCGCCTATCGGCCATACAAAAGCGGGCCCGGGGGAATATAATGAACCCGGCGCCAAAGCCGTTCGCCCGCGTGAAGCATCGACGCTGATTATTGTTCGGCAAGAAGAGCAGCCCAAAATTTTAATGGGTAAGCGCGCTGCCAGTCACAAGTTCATGCCCAATAAATTCGTCTTTCCCGGTGGTCGTCTCGATATGATTGACCAGAGGCTGAGGGTCGACTCGGATTTACAACCGTCGGTCTTGCAACGTTTGCAAAAAGAGACCCGCAAAACGGTCAGTGACAATAAATTACGCGGGCTGGCTTTGGCGGCAATTCGCGAAACCTTTGAGGAAACCGGCCTGATTATTGGCCGCAAAACCCCCAATTTACCGGCTACCAGCCACACTGGCTGGCGCGATTATTTTGCCCATGGCGTCACGCCCCCGCTGGAAGCCATGGATTTTATCGCCCGCGCCATCACCCCAACCTATCGGTCGCGGCGGTTTGATACACGGTTTTTCATGATTTATGATGACCATATTCACACCGACCCTGAAGATACCGGCAAAGCATCGGGGGAATTGCTCGATTTACATTGGTTGACACTAACCCAAGCGCGCGATCTTGACCTTCCAGCAATCACCAGACAAGTGCTTGATATTGTTGAGCAACGCATGGCCTTAAGCAAGGCGAAGCAGTTTCAAGCCGATGCGCCCTTTGTGCGTTTCATTCGTGGCAAGCCAGTGATTACGCCGCTGTCTCATAGAACTTGACTTTAAGCGGTAAATGCCTATCTTCACGCCCACGCGCCAAGGTGGCGCACGACTTTTAAGGAATTGAGCCATGGCTAAACCAACAACCGTCAAAATTAAGCTGGAAAGCACGGCTGGAACCGGGTTTTTCTACGTCACTAAGAAAAACGCCCGTACCATGACCGAAAAAATGGTCGTGAAAAAATACGATCCGGTTGTGCGTAAGCACGTCGAGTTTAAGGAAAACAAGATTAAGTAAATCTTGCCAATCCAATAAGAGGCGCCCTTGAGGCGCCTTTTTTATTGTCCGCAGAAACGAACGAGCTAAATTAGCTAGCATGGAACAAGAACAAGCAGAAATTCTGGCCCTCAAAGCACTCAGCTATTTGGTTGGTCTGGATGAGGAAATGGATCGTTTTTCCGCCCTCACCGGTATCGGCTCAGCCGATATAATGGAACGGGCCAATGACCCTGAATTATTAGCCGGCGTTGTTGACTTCTTTCTGGCCCATGAAGACTTGCTCACCGAATTTTGCGCGGTGCACGATTACGATCCGGAAACCCCTTTGCGGGCCCGCCAAGCTTTACCCGGCGGCGACTTGCCCCATTGGACGTAAAACAGAGAGACTAAGTATGATGCGTGAAGCCCCCCATGACGATATTTTGCTACAATTACGCGACCTTGAGATTGACCCTGAACGGCCACTGATTATCAGTGACGCCGATGAGGTGCTGCTGAAATTTATGGCTCGACTGGAGCACTATTTAGAAACCAAAGGGCTTTGGATTGATCTCACGCGCTTTGCAATCAACGGAAACATCAAATCAATTGAGACCAATGAACCGGTTGAAGTGCCGAATATGATTGATGATTTTTTCGCCACTCAGACACTGCACATTGAGGCCGCACCGGGGGCGGCGCAAGCCATCAACCGGCTTTCCGAACAAGCGCAGATTATTATTTTGACCAATCTACCGGCCAGCGAAAAACAATTGCGGATTGATAATCTGGCCGGTCATGGCATTGATTTTCCGGTGGTGATTGGCTCTGGCCTGAAGGGGCCGGCTGTGGCGTGGTTGGCGCAAAATATGCAAGCACCGGTTTTCTTTCTCGACGATATACCGCACAATATCGACAGCGTCGCCGAACACGCGCCAGATGTTCATCGCATTCATTTTATTGCCGACCCACGGCTGGCTAAACTGATCGGCCCAGCAAAAGGAGCCAGCCAACGTATTGATGTCTGGGAAGAGGCCTATGAGTGGATCAGCGATAAAATCAGCGCCCATGTCGGAAGATAAGCAGCCGGTCATTTGTCGCGATTGCGGACAGATCAACCAGCTTGCTATCGACCCACCGGTTAAACGTTGTCCGGCTTGCAAGTCGCCGCGCCTTCTCAAACATGATGAGTTGCTCACGCTTGGTATTGCGCATTTGGATTGCGATGCGTTTTATGCGGCGGTCGAAAAACGCGACAACCCTGATTTACACGACAAACCAGTCATCATTGGCGGCGGGCGTCGCGGCGTGGTGTCGACGTGCTGTTATATTGCACGGATTTATGGCGTGCACTCGGCCATGCCGATGTTTCAAGCTCTGGCCGCGTGTCCGGATGCGGTTGTTGTGCCGCCGAATATGGAAAAATATGCTCAGGTTGGCGGCGACGTGCGGCAAATGATGCAAGATCTGACGCCGCTGGTGGAGCCGGTGTCGATTGACGAAGCATTTATGGATTTGCGCGGCACGCATCAGCTACATGGCGGCCCACCAGCTCAAACCTTGGTCAATTTGGTCAAGCGAATTGAGCAAGAGATCGGCATTAGCGTGTCGATTGGCCTGAGCCACAATAAATTTCTCGCTAAATTGGCCTCTGATATCGATAAGCCAAAAGGGTTTTCGATTATTGGTGAGGCAGAAACTCTGAGCTTTCTTGCCGACTTGCCGGTTGGGCGCCTGTGGGGGGTCGGCAAAGCCATGCAGGCGCGGCTGGAGCGCGACGGCATTCGTTATGTGTCGCAGTTGCAAAATATGGACGAAAGCGACCTAGCGCGGCGCTATGACAGTTTAGGGCTACGTTTGGCGCGGCTGGCACGCGGCCAAGATGCCCGCGCCATTACCCCGCGGGCGCCGAATAAGAGCATTTCCAGCGAAACCACCTTTAACGAAGATTTGACCGACTATGCGACCATGGAAAAACATTTATGGCGGCTCAGCGAACGCACGGCGCAAAGATGCAAGAAACAAAAAATAGCCGGTAAAACCATTGTTCTGAAACTGAAAGCCGACCGGTTCAGCGCCCTGACCCGCAATCATGCCCTGCCCAATGCCACGCAATTGGCAGATGTCATTTTTGAAACCAGCCGCCAAATGCTGCAACAGGTGATGAAAGATAAGCCCGGCACGTCCTATCGGTTGATTGGGGTTGGCGTGGCCAACTTAGTGACGGCGGAAGGTGCCGACCCGCTCGATCTGGCCGATCCGGATCAACAAAAACGCAAAGCGGCCGAACAAGCGATGGACAAATTGCGCCATAAATTTGGCGATGACACTATTAAGAAGGGACGCGGGCTTTAGCTGTTCAAATCACAGACGGTTAGGGTTAGTCTAGACCACTGGATGCCCACCGCTTTACTCGAAATTTAGGATGAAACGCATGTCCGATAATCTGCAACGCCGGTTAGATAGTGCCGGTCTTATTTTGCCAGACGCCAAGGCGCCGATTGGTGCCTATGTGCCCTATGTGCAAACCGGCAATCTGATTTTCATCTCTGGCCAAGGGCCGGTCAGTGCCAGTGGTGTGTCAATTACTGGTCGCTTGGGGCAAGAATTGGAAATTGAAGACGGTACGCGGGCGGCGCAAATGGCGGCATTGAATATTATCGCGCACCTCAACCAAGCCTTATCTGGCGATTTTTCGAGGCTGATAAAAATTGTCCGCCTGACTGGTTTTGTTAATGCGACACCAGAGTTTACCCATCACGCCGCCGTGTTAAACGGCGCCTCGGAGCTGATGGCTGATTTGTTCGACGATAAGGGCCGCCATGCCCGTGCGGCGGTTGGCGTCGCCAGCCTGCCGATGAATTGGGCGGTCGAAATTGACGCCATTGTGGAGATTGCCCATGACTGAGTCATCGGCGCTTAATTTGCGCGTCGTCGCCAGCCTGTCCGCGATTAAGGCGGCCGATTGGGATCGATGCGCCAATCCGCCGGAGCTGGCCTATAATCCGTTTGTGAAACATGATTTTCTGTTAGCCATGGAAACAAGCGGCTCGGCCACTACCGAAACCGGCTGGCTCGGCCAACATTTGGCGCTTGAAGATGGCAGCGGCCATGTGCTCGGAGTGATGCCGCTATATTTGAAGGATCACTCGCAAGGCGAATATATTTTTGACTATGGCTGGGCCGATGCGTTTTACCGTGCCGGTGGCGAATATTACCCGAAATTACTCAGTGCCATTCCATTTACACCAGCCGGAGGGCGGCGTCTGTTGGTGCCCCCGGGGCCGCATCAAGAGGCGCATGAAACCAATCTTTTGGCCGGTGCTTTGACGCTGATGGATAAGCTCAACGCGTCATCCTTGCATATGAATTTTCTGCCCGAGAAAGATTGGCAATGGTTGGGCGACAAAGGGTTTTTGCAACGCACGGATCAGCAGTTTCATTGGCATAATGACGGCTATCGCAGTTTCGACGAATTTCTCGACGCGCTGGCCTCGCGCAAACGCAAGAATTTGCGCAAAGAACGCGCCAAAGCGTTGGAAAATGACATTAGCGTCGACTGGCTGACCGGCGCCGATTTGACTGAAGAACATTGGGATGAGTTTTTTCATTTCTACCTTGATACAGGTCAACGCAAATGGGGCACGCCTTATTTGACGCGCGAATTTTTCAGCTGTCTGCAGCAGACCATGGCCGATGATGTTTTGCTGATTATGGCCAAGCGCGACGGACGGTATATTGCCGGCGCGCTGAATTTTATTGGCGGCGACACGCTCTATGGGCGCAATTGGGGCTGTTTGGAAGACCATCCATTCTTGCATTTTGAACTGTGCTATTATCAAGCCATTGATTTTGCCATTGAGCGCGGCTTGCAGCGGGTTGAGGCGGGTGCGCAAGGCGCCCACAAATTGGCTCGCGGTTACGCCCCACACCGAACCTATTCTGCGCACCATATTGCCCATGAGGGCTTGCGCGATGCGGTAAGAAACTATCTTGAAAGCGAACGGCGTTATGTGGACAATGATATTGAGCAATTGGCACAGCACACGCCATTTAAAGCCACTGAGCAAACATAAGGAAACCGGCGATGAAACTAGATGAAGCCTATGACGACAATAATATTTTCGCCAAAATTCTGCGCGGCGACTTGCCATCATTCAAAGTTTATGAGGATGAGCATACGTTGGCATTTATGGATATTATGCCGCAAAGCCCGGGCCACGTGCTGGTGATTACCAAAACACCGGCGACTAATTTACTGACCATATCTGCTGAGGCGGCGCGGGCGGTGATGGAAACCACTCATAAAATCGCCCCATCGATTCAAAAAGCCATGCAGGCGCCGGGCTTTATGCTGGTGCAATTAAATGGCTCAGAGGCCGGACAAACCGTTCCGCATTTGCATATGCATATTTTGCCACGCACCGGAGGCATTGACATTGGATTCCATGCCCGCGATGTCGCCGACATGGATGAGCTGAAGGCGATTAGCGATAAAATTTCCGCGCAAATTGCTGCCGATTTGGCTGACTAATTTACCTTTTCGTCAGTTTTACCTGAGCTTTTCTGGGATTGGCCATCGCTGAATTTGAAGGTCAGTTTACCGGCTTTATCGCGCCCAACATTGACCACACCACCGCTGGTCAATTTGCCAAACAGCAATTCCTCGGCCAACGGCTTTTTGATGTTCTCCTGAATAATCCGCGCCAGAGGCCGCGCCCCCATTTGTGGGTCATAGCCTTGCTCAACCAACCATTTCATGGCTGGTTCGGAAATTTCAATAATCACATTGCGATCAGCCAATTGCATTTCAAGCTCAAGGATGAACTTCTCAACCACCCGCACCACGACCTCGGTTGGCAGGCTGTCAAATGGCACGACAGCGTCAAGGCGATTGCGGAACTCTGGCGTGAACATGCGGTTGATGGCTTCCGTGTCTTCGCCAACGCGGCGTTCACGACCAAAGCCAATCGGCTCTTTGGCCATGTCGGAGGCGCCGGCATTGGTGGTCATAATCAAAATCACATTGCGGAAATCAACCTTGCGGCCATTGGCATCAGTCAATGTACCGTGATCCATGACTTGCAGCAAAACATTGAACAAATCTGGGTGAGCCTTCTCGATTTCATCGAGCAATAAAACGCAATGCGGATTTTGGTCAATACCGTCGGTCAATAAACCGCCCTGATCATAACCAACATAACCGGGAGGCGCACCAAGCAGACGCGACACTGTGTGGCGTTCCATATATTCCGACATATCAAAACGCAGCAACTCGACGCCCATCATCGAAGCCAATTGGCGCGCCACTTCGGTTTTGCCAACGCCGGTAGGGCCAGAGAATAAGTAGCTACCAATCGGCTTATCCGGCTCACGCAATCCGGCGCGTGACAATTTAATTGAGGCGGCCAGCGCATCAATGGCTTTATCCTGCCCAAACACCACACGTTTCAGCGACATATCGAGGCCGCGCAGTTTTTCTGTGTCGTCTTTGGACACATTCTTCGGTGGGATACGAGCCATGGTGGCCACAACATTTTCAATGTCTTTGACGCTCACCGTTTTCTTGCGTTTCGACGGCGGCAGAAGCATTTGCGCCGCGCCGACTTCGTCGATCACATCAATGGCTTTATCAGGCAACTTTCGATCCGCCATATAGCGGGCCGACAATTCAACTGCCGCTTTCAACGCATCATTGGTGTAGCGGATGCTGTGGAAATCCTCGAAATAGCTTTTCAGACCCTGCAAAATTTTAATCGTATCGGGCACGCTCGGCTCATTAACATCGATTTTTTGGAACCGGCGAGCCAAAGCACGGTCTTTTTCAAAATGCTGACGGAACTCTTTATAAGTGGTCGAGCCCATGCAGCGCAGGCCACCGCTTTGCAATGCTGGTTTCAACAAATTGGAGGCATCCATGGCCCCGCCCGAAGTTGCGCCGGCACCTATGATGGTATGGATTTCATCAATAAAAAGAATGGCTTCTGGCATATCTTCAAGTTCTGACATGATTTGCTTGAGGCGTTCTTCAAAATCACCACGATAACGAGTGCCGGCCAATAACACGCCCATATCAAGGGAATAAATCACATTATCTTGCAACACATCAGGCACGTCGCCCTCAATGATTTTACGCGCCAAACCCTCTGCAATAGCGGTTTTACCAACGCCCGGATCGCCGACCAATAACGGGTTGTTTTTATTGCGACGGCACAAAATCTGAATCGCCCGCGACACTTCCTTGCTACGGCCAATCAAAGGGTCAACTTTGCCCTCTCGGGCTTTGTCATTCAGATTAATGCAATAGGCGGCCAGCGCCTCGCCGTCGGCAACATGCACATCATCATCGTCAAAATTATCTGCCCCCTCAACGTGGCGCTCTTCGCTGCGCCCCGGGGTTTTGGCGACACCATGCGAGATGAAATTAACTGCGTCATAGCGGGTCATTTCCTGTTCTTGCAGAAAATAGGCGGCGTGGCTCTCGCGCTCGGCAAACATGGCGACCAGCACATTGGCGCCGGTCACTTCGTCGCGGCCCGATGATTGCACATGAATGACAGCGCGCTGAATAACCCGCTGGAAACCAGCCGTGGGCTTGCAGTCTTCGCCATCGTCGACAATCAAGCCGGTCAGCTCATTGTCGATATAGCCCACCAGATTGTCGCGCAACACCTCAATATTAACCCCACAGGCCTGCATGACCGAGAGCGCCTCTGGGTCTTCAATGAGCGCCAAGAGCAAATGTTCCAGGGTCGAATACTCATGGTTTCGGTCATTGGCCAAAACCAACGCCCGATGCAGACCCTCTTCTAGTTGTTTTGAAAATGCTGGCACGGTGTGCTCCTTCGCTTGCTCATCAATCTTTTTCCATTGTGCACTGCAGCGGATGGTCATGCTGCTGCGCTAAATCCATCACTTGCGTAACTTTGGTCTCGGCAACTTCATAGGTAAATACGCCACAGATACCGACACCATTTTGGTGCACATGCAGCATAACTTTGGTTGCATCTTCAGCACTTTTGGAGAAAAAACGCTGTAAGACATAAATGACGAATTCCATCGGCGTGTAGTCATCATTTAACAATAAGACTTTATACATCGACGGTTTTTTGGTTTTTGTGCGGGTCAGCGTGACCGTGCCAGTACCAGTGCCGCCGGATTTACCGTCGTCATCTTGGTCGGGGCCGGCAAGCCGAGGCGGTATTTGCTGCGCAAACCCCATGCCTTTTGTATCCATCTCAATGCGTTTTATTGTCATAGGGTATTTTGGCCTTATTCTTTGGTTCGCTTCAAGAAAAACTCGCGTGGTTGGGATGATTTCCTCTTTATAGATAGGGTGAATCGAGGCTCACACAAGGGCGCGCAGGCTTATTTTCGCAATCGTCAGGTGAAATCGCGCATTAAAACGTCACGCGCCTCATTCAATTGCGCCGCCAACCAGTCGGTACCGCCTTGATCAGGATGGTTTTTGACAATCAGCGCTTTATAGGCTGCATCAATGTCATCTGGCTGCGCCCCAACCTCTAGCCCCAAGACGTCAAGCGCTTGAGCGCGGCTCATTTGTCCAGACGGGCGCGGCGAGGTCGGCGGCTCTTGTGGCGGTTGGCTTGTTCGGGCCAAACGCAAAAGCCAAAAAACATAGGCGCCAATAGCAATCGCCAGCCCGATCCGACCGCTCATCAATAAAACAATCATGGCAAGCGCGCCGAATATGACAATCGCCGCAACCACTGTCGTGCGCAGCGTCGACACCGATAAACGGGTGACCAGTGACGCCAATAGCAAGCCGACCACTAAAGTGACGGTGCCAAGTAACAACATCCCCATTAGCGCGCCTTATTGGGTAATTGCAGGGCCGCCAGTAAGGCTCTGACTTCGGCCCGCGCCGCGACATGCGACATGGTAAGACTGGCATTTGCTTCCTCATCGGTGAGGTCAAGCAAGGTAATGCCGGCCGGAAACATTTCACGAAACACCACCCGTTCCGACAGGCCGGACACCTGCCGAAAGCCCAGCCGATGTGACAATTCATCCAACGCTTTTTCAATACGATTGCGGTTTTTAGCGTGAATATGGCTGGTTCGGTTGCGGATCACCACCCAATCAATACTGGCACCATCGGAAGCCGCCCGCGCTTTGCGACACGACCACACCATTTCGGCATAGATGCTAGGTGCTTTAATCGCCAGACTATCGGGGTCGACGTGAGCCAAAAGGTCAAAATCGACAAAACTCTCATTGATCGGCGAAATTAATGTGTCTGCCGCCGCATGACCCAAACGCGACAAATGGCTGTCTGACCCCGGGCAGTCAACCACCACAAAATCATGATTGGCCGATAAATGCGCCATGGCGTGAAGGAAGCTCTCTTTTTCAAGCTCTTCGCGCTGAGCGGTATCATTTATGGCGAGCGGCTGTAAGACAATGTGTTCAGGCATGGTAATATTACGCCGCCCAACCCAGCTTTTGCGGTTTTCAATATAGCGGGTGAAAGAACGCTGGCGGATATCAAGGTCAAGCGAGCCAACAGAATATCCGGCCATTAACAAAGCTGTTGTTATGTGCATAGCTGTCGTGGTTTTGCCCGACCCGCCCTTTTCATTGCCAATCACAATAACATGCGCCCGCCCAGCTTTTGGCTGAGCGCCTGCACGGTTTTGAATGGTGATTTCTTGCTCCACAGTTCGTCCTTATGATGCGACAAAAGGAGTATAAACCCGATTCCGAATTTTGACTGCAATTTCGCTGTAAAATCTGTAGGATGCCGCCATGTCTTTGAACGATAAAATTATTTTGATTACTGGCGCCAATGGTGGGCTTGGGCGTGCCATGGCAAAAATGGCGGCTGACCGCGGTGCCCGCTTGGCTTTGGCCGAGCTGAATAGCGATAAAGCGGCTGCGGCTTTGGCGGCTTTGCCACCGGAACATCAAGCCCAAAGCCAAGCTTTTGCCGCTGATTTGCGCGATGAGCCGGCGATTGAGCGGATGATGCAGGAAATTGTCGCACACTTTGGGCAGCTGGACGGGGTGGTGAATAATGCGGCCATGCTGGCGGCCGATGATGGCAATGCCGTCGACACGCCGTTGGACAGTTGGCAGGCGACACTCGATGTCAATTTGACGGGTGCCTTTCTGGTATACAAATACGCCCTGCCACAAATGTTGGCGCAGGGGCATGGTAGTTTGGTGACCATGTCGTCAGTGGTGGCTCATAGCGCCTCGGCGGTGCCACAAATCGCCTACACCACCAGCAAGGGGGCCTTGGAAGCCATGACCCGCGAAATTGCTATGACCTATGCTCGCGATAATATTCGCGCCAATTGCATTGCGCCGGGGCCGATTTTGACCGCGCGCACGGCGCATTATTTTGACACGCCCGAAAAATGGCAAAGCCGCCGCCAGCATATTCCAATGGGCCGCCTTGGTCGGCCAGAAGAAATTGCCGCCCTCGCCTGCTTTCTGTTGAGCGAGGAAGCTGGCTGGCAAACCGGTGGTGTGTATCGCGCCGATGGGGGCATTGCCGCCTCTTATGTGGTCGATGACCGCAATGGCGCCCAAACCCCCTAGTGCGGAGATAGTTTCAATGGTCGACATTATTAGTCCCGTGGATGGGCGGATTTATGCGCAACGGGCTCTGGCTGGCGGCGAGGACATTGAAACCGCCCTAGCCAAAGCCGAAGCCGCGCAAGCCAAATGGGCCAGCACGGACATTGCCACGCGGCGACAATTGATTGCCGCCATGCTGGCCATTATCGACCCACAACGCGACGCCATAGGTGAGGAATTGGCTTGGCAAATGGGCCGCCCGGTGCGCTATGGTGGCAATGAAATCAACGGCTTTATTGAACGCGCCAGCCATATGGCGGAGATTGCCGAGAGCGCCTTGCAGCCTGTCGTGCCAAGCGAGAAATCTGGCTTCACCCGCTATATCGCCCGCCGCCCGCTTGGCGTTGTGTTTGTCATTGCGGCGTGGAATTATCCTTATTTAATCGCCGTCAATTCGATTGTTCCAGCTTTAATGGCCGGCAATGCGGTGGTTCTGAAACATTCTGCCCAGACCATGTTATGCGCCGAGCGCATCTTGGCCGCTTTTCAACAAGCCGGTATTGACGACGGATTGCTGAGCGTTTTGCACCTTGACCATCAGCAAACCGCATCGGTCATCCAAGACCGGCGCATTGCGCATGTCAATTTTACCGGCTCAGTGGCTGGCGGGCGAGCCGTGCAACAGGCGGCGCGCGACCGTTTTATCGGCCTTGGTCTGGAATTGGGCGGCAAAGACCCAGCCTATGTAAGAGCCGACGCCGATGTGCAGCGTACGGCCGAGGAACTGGTCGATGGCAGTTTTTTCAATAGCGGGCAGTCGTGCTGCGGCATTGAACGGATTTATGCCGATGCCGCCGTCTATGATGATTTGATTGACGCCATGCGACAGGTGACGGGACACTATATTCTGGGCAATCCTCTGGACAGCGAAACCACATTGGGGCCGATGGTGCGCCCCAGCGCCGCGCGCTTTGTGCGCCAACAAATCAGCGAGGCCGAAATAGCCGGTGCCAGCGGTTTGATAAATGTTGCCGATTTTCCCGCCGATGATCCGGCGACCGCCTATATGGCGCCACAGATTTTGGTCGATGTGAACCATGATATGTCTGTGATGCGCGAGGAGAGCTTCGGGCCGGTTGTTGGCATTATGCCAGTACACTCTGACGCCGAAGCCATTGCGCTGATGAATGATAGCCCGTTCGGTTTGACTGCCTCAGTGTGGACGAAAGATCTCGCCGCCGGTGAAGCCATTGGCCAGCAGACGCAAACCGGCACATTTTTTATGAACCGCTGCGATTATCTCGACCCCGGGCTGGCTTGGACCGGCATTGGCGATACGGGGCGCGGCGCCAGCCTGTCGCAAATTGGCTACGAACAATTAACCCGACCGATGAGTTTTCACCTAAAGCATGAGCAGTAAATGAGTGAGATAAGAATAGTACGCACCATCCATGATATGCGTGCGCAAGTGGCGGCATGGAAAGCCGAAGGATTGCGCGTCGGGCTGGTGCCAACCATGGGGGCGTTGCACGCAGGCCATCTATCGCTGGTTGACCAAATTAGCCAAAAAGCCGATCGGATTATTGTTTCGATTTTTGTCAATCCAACACAATTTGCCGCTCATGAAGACCTCGACACCTATCCGCGCCAAGAAGCCCGTGACCTTGAAGCCCTCGCCGGCCATGCGGCTGATTGCGTCTATGCGCCACTGGCCCGTGAAGTCTACCCTCAAGAGTTTGCCACCGCCATTCACATGCAAGGGCCGGCTTTGGGGCTTGAAACCGACGACCGGCCGCATTTTTTTGGCGGCGTTGCCCTTGTGGTTGCTAAATTATTTACCCAAAGCCAAGCCGATGTGGCGATTTTTGGCGAAAAAGACTACCAGCAATTATTGGTCATTCGACGGATGGCGCGCGACCTTGACTTGCCGGTTGAAATTCTCGGTGCGCCAATTATCCGCGAGGCTGACGGCTTGGCTATGTCATCGCGCAATGCTTATCTCAATGCCGAACAAAGACAGGTTGCCGGCAAGCTGAGCGGTATTTTAGCCGATTTGGCGGTGTCAGACCTGCCGATTGAAGAAGCTGAAAATGCCGCGCGTGAGCAGCTACTCGAGGCAGGCTTTACGCAAGTTGACTATGCCGCCTTGCGCGATGGCGACAGCTTGCAAGCGATTGGCGCCGACAGCCAGCATCGGCGGGCCCTGATTGCGGCGCGTATTGATAACATTCGGTTGATTGACAATATGCCGGCTTAAAGCAGACCCATTTGCATTAATTCGCTGCGCAAATCTTCCGGCATGTCCTCATCGACCTCAATACCCTGCGGCATATCAATCGGTGCATCCGACGGTTGCAAATAACGCCAGCCCTGAAACGGACGTCGTGCCATCAGTCGGGTTTCGATCAGCGTTGGATCAAGAATCAAATGACAGCGACGGATGCCCTGATCATCCACAAACTCCTCGACATCGAGGATTGATTGACGAACCCGGATTTGCCGTTTGATGACCCAATAAATCGACCCGCCTTCAAGCAAATCAGGCACACGTTTGGGCACCATGCGCGTGGTGTGGAAAATGCGCTTGAAGCGGCTTTGCAAATGCGTCTGCCAATTGACCAAATCGGAAATGTCATCGGCGCCGACGCATAATTTTACAAGATGAATCGTCATGCTTGAGATAATAGGGCACGCCGATGAGAAAGCCAGACGGTGGCGGCAAAAGCTGGGGGATTAATTGGCAAAAATTATGGCCGGAAAATCGTCACACGGTCAGAAGCGGTAAACAGTGAGTAAAACCCACCGCCCATGGCCCCACCGATAATAATCAGCTCATTGCCTGTGCCATAATAGGCCATTTGGTGGCGCGCTTCGGGCAAATTGCTGAGCTTTTTCCAGCCCGCGTTTTCCAGCATCACATGCATATTGAGAACTTGGCGGCCAATTTGGCTATAGCCACCGGCATAGTGTAAATGACCGCCGACTTCGCCCAATGCGCCGCCACTTGCCGCGCGCGGCAAATCTTTGAGCCGACGCCAACTGCCTTTTTGCGGGTTAAATGCTTGAACGGCGGCCACGTCTTTGCCTTGGGCATTCGTGCCACCAGCGAAAATATACTCTTCACCGAATTTGGCGACGGCGCTATTGGCCACCGCAACCGGCATCTCGCTTGGCCATTGTTTCCATCTGCCATTATCCAAATCATAGCTTTCAACGCGCGCCACTTGCTCGCCCTCGCCGCCAATGATGAACACTTGGTTTTGCGACACAAAACTTGTGTGCCCAGAGCGCTTAGACGGCATCGTCGCCAGTTCGAGCCATAGCGCATTTTCCGGCGCATACATCCATAGTTTGTCGCTTAAAGCAGCGGTTTCTGCATCGCGTCCGCCAGAGACAAATACCCGACCGGCACCAGCCGCCAAAGAAAAATGTGACAGGCTAGCTGGCAGCGGCGTCAGCGGGCGCCAGCCATCATTGGCAATATCATAAAGCTCGAAGAACTGCCGCAATCCAGCACCGATGGTGCCACTCATAACATAGAGGCGGTTTTCCATTTCAGCCGCCACCGCTTTCGGCACTGACGTTGGTAACGAAGTGGCCGGACGCCATTCAGCCAACGCTGGCGACAGAGAAAAAATCATGACAGCCTGCAATAAGGCGATGCGTGTAAAACGATTCATATGTTCTCTATATCAGAAAAACTGTGGCAAAACTAAGAAACGCGAAAAACCCGATGACATCGGTGACTGTGGTTACAAAAACAGTGGAGGCCAAAGCCGGGTCAACACCGGCGCGATACAGGCCAATAGGAATGAGAATACCAGCCATAGCAGCGACGAATAGATTGACGACCATGGCAGCTGCCAAAACCGCCCCCAGCGCCGCGCTGTCAAACCATAAGGCGGCCACGATGCCCGTGACCAACGCGAACACCAGACCGTTTAAGATGCCGACGCCGAGCTCACGATAAACAACGCGCACCATATTAACCGCTTGCAGTTCTTGCGTCGCCAGACCGCGCACAGCAATGGTCAGTGTTTGCGTACCGGCATTCCCCCCCATGGAGGCAACAATCGGCATGAGAATGGCCAGCGCCACCATTTTTTCAATTGAGGCGTCAAACCAGCCAATGACAATCGAGGCGGCAATGGCCGTCAATAGGTTCAAAAATAGCCATGACACGCGCCCGCGTGCGGTATCATAGACGCTATCGGTCACTGCTTCGTCGCCAACACCACCGAGCAAGAGAATATCTTCGCCAGCCTCTTCAACAATTACCTCAAACACATCGTCGGGCGTTACCACGCCCAGCAAACGCTGGTCTTCGCCAACCACTGCGGCTGATACCAAATGGTAACGTTCAAAAATCCGCGCCACTTCTTCGCGGTCAAGATCGGCCTGCAGCAACATGAAATGATCATGCGTCAGCGACTCGATTTTTTCAGCCCGCTGAGCCCGCAAGATTTGTGACAAATGCACCGCGCCAATCGGCTTATAGGTCGGGTCGGTAACGTAAATTTCAAGAAAATCAGTTGGCAAGTCATCTGAGGCGCGCAAATAGTCGATAGTTTGCCCGACCGTCCAATAAGGCGGCACAGCGATAAACTCCGACTGCATGAGGCGGCCCGCACTGTCTTCGGGAAACTCAAGCGCGCGTTCCAGAACCAGACGGCTTGAGCGCGGAATTTTCCGCAAGATTTGCTGCCGATCTTCTTCGTCCATATCCTCAAGAACGAAGACCGCATCATCACTATCGAGCTCTTGAACAGTGGCGACCATTTTCTCAAGGTCGACAAACTCAATCACCTCATCGCGAATACTTTCATCAAGCTCGGGAAAAACCGCTGACGGAATATCAACCCCGACCAATGCCATAAAGGCCAAGCGTTGGTCATAGGTTAATAGGCTAATGATTTCGGCGATGTCGGATTCGTGCATGTCGTTGATGGCGGCCAAGACCGCTGAACCATCGCCTAAGCTGACTAAATCGCGAATATTATCGAGCTCTTCCGAGGTTAGCGCTTCAAGTGCTGAATTGCCTTCTTGGGCCGGCTCAATCTGATTCGACGACACATCCACTCCTTTATTCATCCATAGGCGCGGCAAAAACACTGGCCGAACGCCTTGCGACACTTTTAAGATAGACGTGTTCGTGATTCGACGAAACCTAGGAGAGAACGATGATTGAAATTATTTTAGCCGCACTGATTGTTTATTTACTGCAACTCATGCTGCCTGCCGTTATTGGTCTTTTGACCGGCCGCGTCAGCACCAGCTATTTGCTTGGCCCCCGCGACACCACGCCAGAAACAAGCCCTGGCATCCAACGTTTGAAAAGAGCCGCTAGCAATATGGGCGAGAGCCTGCCAGCGTTTATGACACTTGCTGTTTTGTCGATTATCAGCGGTGCGGCAAATGCCGAAATCGCAACATATTGGGTCGGTTTACGGATTGTCTATGTGATTACCTATTGGGCGCACATCAATAATGTGCGGACAATCATTTGGGTGCTGTCGATCGCCTGTTTGATCGCCATGGCACTGAATTTACTCTAGTCACCAGTCGAATTCATCCATCCACTCACTAAAGAACTCAGCCTCGTCGTAGAACCATTCTACGTCGAGGTTGGGGGCTGGTGGCTGTTTCGGCGGCCGCTTGAACGGCACAACATTATCACTGTGCTCGGTTTTCTTCTTGTCATCATCGCTGTGAACCATTTTCATCACCATCTTGCGTTTTGCCATCGAAATTTATTAGACTTTAATGTAAGTCGCTTGGCGCAGAAATAAAGGCAATGTCGACAGGGAGAGCAAAATGAGTAATTGGCCTTCAGGAAGCCTCAAACCACGTATTGCCATCATTGGTGCCGGCATGTCGGGCATCGCCGCTGTCATTAAACTGCGCAAAGCGGGCTATGACGACATAACAGTTTTTGAAAAAAGCGAGAAAGTCGGTGGCACATGGCGCGCCAATCGCTACCCTGGCCTCTCCTGTGATGTGCCATCGCATTGGTATAGTTTTACCTTCGCGCCAAACCCCGACTGGTCGCACAAATTTTCTTATGGCCCAGAAATTCAGGCCTATATGGAAAAAACCGCCGCCGACTTCGACGTGCTCTCGGTTTGCCGCTTCAACACATCGGTCGAAGCGTTGGACTATATTGACGGGCAATGGCGATTGGTCACGCAGCATGGTGATGAAGAGATTTTTGACATTGTGATTTCTGCCACCGGTATTTTGCATCACCCAAGCAAGCCCGACATCGCCGGTCTTGATAGCTTCGAGGGTAAATCTTTCCATAGCGCCGAATGGGATATGGAGGTTGATTTAACCGGCAAGCGCGTGGGCATTATCGGCACAGGTTCCACCGCCGCGCAAATTATTGGCGAGATCACCCCACGGGTCGCGGAAATGAATGTTTTTCAACGCACACCGCAATGGGTCGCCCCGCTGCCACAGCGCGCATATTCTAAATTTGAAAAAACCATGATGCGGCTTTTGCCATTTATTCCGCGCCTGCTTTATTGGCTCAATTACGGCATGTTCAAATTGGTGTTTGGCCCAGCCACCACGGGCGATAAAAAGGCTCAGGAAAAAATTTCACAAATCTGCCACACGCATTTGGAAGAAAACATCAAAGACCCTGAATTGCGTGCCAAGCTGACGCCGGATTATCAAGCGGCTTGCAAAAGGCTTATTTTCGCCTCGGACTTTTATCCGGCGATGACGCAAGAACACACGAATTTAATTACCGAGCGAATTTCGCAGATCGAAGCCACAGGCATTCGCACAGCCGATGGCCAATTGCATGAATTAGATATTCTGATTTTAGCCACCGGTTTTGACTCCTCTGCCTTTATTCTGCCGACCAAAGTGACCGGCGAAAACGGCAGCGATTTAGCTGAATTTTGGGGCCGCGCGCCACGCGCTCACCGTGGTGTTGCGCTCCCGAATTTCCCCAATTTCTGGATGCTAGAGGGCCCAACCAGCCCGGTGGGCAATTTATCGCTGATTATGATTTCCGAGCACCAGATCGACTATATTATTTCCATGCTCGACCTCATGGGTCGCAAGGGACTCACCAGCCTCGCCCCTACCCGCCAAGCCTATGAAGACTATAATAAAGCCATGCGTGAGCGCGTGAAGGATACGGTCTGGGTGACCGGCGGTTGCGATAGCTGGTATATTGATGAAAGCGGCCTGCCTAATCTGTATCCGTTTCCACCGCAACAATATTTGCGCGAAATGCACGCCCCGCATGAAGACGAGTATGAGGCAAAACCACGGCGCAATATCGCCGCTGAGTAGAACCGAAGCCGTTTAAGCTGAGCGACTGGCCCGCAGTAAACGAATGCTCAGCGCGACAAGCGCGTAGCACACGACAATAATTGGCCCCGCCGGTGCGTCGGAGACAATGGCAAAAAACACCCCCGAAAGCACAGCAGCGACGCCGCATAGCCAAGCGATGGCATAGGGCCGTGCCGCTTTAATTGCGGCAAGCGCTGGTAAGATCAGGCTGGCAAAAACCACATAAACGCCGACCAATTGCACCGAGGATGTAATCGCCAAAGCGAATAGGATATAAAACCTCACGCCTTGGCGCCAAGCAGGACGCAAAAACCAGAGCAGCAGAATAGGCCCATAAATGGGCGACTGGGTAGCGACGTCTTGCCAGGTAACAAATAACATTTGCCCTGACAGTAAATGCTGAATTTTTTCACCGGCCTGCGGATGATCGGCGAGCAATAAAATCGCCAGCGACGCGGCCAAGACAAAGCTCACGCCAATAATCGCCTCTTGTTGTTCGGGTAAATATTTTTCGACTTGGCGAAAAAACAAACCGGCCAAAATGGCCGCCAGCAAGGCCAATAATTGCGCTTCACCGGCTGAAGGCTCGTGCAAGAAATGACTGCTGGCAACCAGACCAAGACCAGCGATTTGCGCCACGGCGAGATCAATAAAAATAATACCGCGCCGTAAGACTTCAATACCAAGCGGTGCATGGCTGACGGCAATCATCAATCCGGCCACCAGAGCCGGAGCAATAATCGTCATCATTTCACTACTCAACATCGACATTTATCCAATAAAACAGCCAAAGTCGCTTCATACAGGGCAAATAAGTCACCGGTATTGGCGGCACCATCGATTGTATAGGGCAAAACGACGGCAGGTATATTGGTTTTTGACGATAGCCAGAGGCTGGCCGTATCCGGCTCATAGGGTGTGCGCAGCATAAGATTGGCCGGCGCGGCATTGAGCTGCTGAAGCAGGCTTTCCAAATGCGAGGTGGTCGGCGGAATACCCGGTTTCGGCTCTAATGAGGCAACGGTGCGCATTTGCAACCAGTCGATCAAATAGCTGAGGGATGAATGATGCACCACCACCTGCGCACCCTTGAGGTTCGTCGCTCTGGTTTCCCATTGCGCCAACGCCTGCTGCCAGCGCTGAGTAAAGTCTTGCAAGCGGGATTGGTAATGAGCGGCATTGGCCCGGTCGATTTTTGCCAGCCTGTCGCTCACTTGTGCCGCAATCGACACCATGTGATGCGGATTGAGATGAATATGCGGATTCCCCGCAGCGTGGACATGGCCCATACTGCGATCAACATTGGCGCCAGCACCGAGCAACGGCACATATTGCGAGGCCATCAAATGGCCGATGCCATTGGGCTGAACTTGCGGGCGTGCTTTTTGTAACAATATTGGTAGCCACCCCACCTCAAGCTCAGCGCCGGAACAAATAATTAAATCAGCGCGCCGAACCTTGGCAATCAGGCTTGGACGGGCCCGAATATAATGCGGATCCTGACGCGCATGGGTGGCCGAGAAGGTTTTGATTTTGGCGCCACCAATCTCCTCTGCCAAAGCCGCCCATTCAGGCTCGCAGGCAAAGACATTGACTTGAGCCATGGCAGTGAACGGGACTGCGGAAAGCAGCCCCGCCACGATGATGGTCAAAATTCTAGGCATCATAATCCTAATATTTATGAGCACCATGAGCACCAATGCTCATGACATATTGCAACACAGCTTGTTCATCGGTTTCGCCACCACTTAAATCCTCACGATTTAATTGCAGACGTACACGGCTGAACTCGCTATTGGTCCAATCGACCATGAGTGACAGAACCTCTGGGTCATGGCCTTCACTATCTAGATCGGTGCCGATGAGGTCGGTTGGTGTGGCATCGCTGCTTAATTCGCTGTAGCGAGCGCCGACACGCCATTGTGGGGCGAATTTATAAACCCCCTGCAAATACCAGCCATCATCGGATTTACCGTTCACCGTAGCCTCGACGACACCTGGGTCCGCCGTATAAACGCCGTCTTCTTCACGCTGGAAATATTCCGCTTGCACAATCACTTCGCGGTCGCGGGCATTGCCAGTTGGGGCCCAAGTATAGCGCAAGTCAATGATTTCCAAATCGCTGTCCCCCGTGAAGGTCACCGTTTCCTCATTGCTCACGCGCCCGCCTTCGGCCTCACCCGACAGCATATAAGCACCAACGCGCCAGCTTTGATTGTCGCCAATATCGCCACCAATACGGGCATAGGCCGACCAAGCGCCGGATCCGGAACCAGAATTGCCGCCATAGGGGAAGTCATCGCCGCGATACACGCCACCGCCAATTTCGGCGTAGCCATCGGTTGGCAAGAGATAAGACACTTGCAGCCCATCATCATTATAAGCGTGGTTCATAAACACACGATAGGGCAACGGACGGTCGGCAAAATCATCAGCATGACTATGGTGTTCGTTCAAATAACCTAATGTCCAAAAGGCACGCCCAGCTTTAACGCTCATGCCCACCGGCAGGCCAGCCCCCGGCAGTGTTTGAATATAGGCCTCTTCCAATTCGGTTTCGGTTTCCCCCTCATGCTCAGCAATGGCCAATGTACTGCTGGCTAAAAACTTGTCATCAACATTGGCTGACAGGCTGATTTCTGAGTGTCCGAGCCCCAAGCCCTCTTCGCCGCGTTCGCCTTCATGGCTGACCGCAAAACCGGGCATTTCACTTTCGCTTTGCGAGTACTGGCGAAATTGGCCGTTCAAAATCATGCCGATGGAGGGGTTGAAACTATTATCGGCAATACGACGCCGCGACGTCGCTGGCGGGGTGTTTGCAGTGGTTCCGACTTGCGCCCGATTTCCTTCCAGCTGATTGAGTTTGGCTTCAAGTTGATTGATACGCTGCTCATAGGCTTGGCGCATTTTTTCAACTTCATTGCGCAAGGCATTAACATCTGCATCGGCGGCGAGCGCCGGTGACGCAGATAGGACAGCGATGAGGGCGGCAGAAGCCGCTGTTTTGATTTTAAACATAATTGTCTCCTAGACATAGGCGCCGGCCACGTCGGCATGCGGCGCATTGAACTTATTTTTGGGTTTAGGAGAGATATGGCGGCGCGCGCGGCGCGGCAATGGTGTGGGGTTTTATTAGCGTAATTTGCTGCTGGGCGATTGGCACCAGATAAACAAAATTGAAGGCATCAGTGGTCAGAGTAAAGCTATCGAGCGCAGCAGTCTGGCCTTGTTCGCGCTGTAAATGAATTTGGCAAATTTTTCCATCATGCTCATGATCGCCCACACCATACTGAGCGATATGCGTGGCCACCATCAGCTGAGCGCTGATAAAACCAACAAAAAG
>CALEFA010000079.1 GCA_937876775.1 uncultured Rhodobiaceae bacterium
CTTCATCTAAGCGACGCACTAATACGCGATCATGCAAAGGACGAAATTTCATAATCAAATCTCCCATTGATCAAACCTTCGGCGATTTATACATGTCGAAGGGTGGTTTTGGCACTCTCGGAATAAGAGTGCCAGTTAGCCTCATTGAGATAAGAAGCGCGGGTGCTTGTGTCAAGGGATAGGTGATAAAAAAACCCGAAATAGGCAAATAAATGAAAATATCGCTTTTCAACGGGTTGACTGGTGGGCCAAGCCCACCAGTCCCCAATAAATTGGCCCGGGCGGAGGGAATAAAGGGAGATGGTGGATTAGCCTTTATTCCCACGGAGCCATATTGGCGGCACAACCTGTGCGTGTTTCATTTGAGCACCTCGTCACTTAATTGCAACGGGGTAAATATCAACATTTTTAATGGCTTAAAAATATTTACCGCTATTATAAATGTTCACTTCAAAGAATGCTAGCTATTTGGCCCTAAGCGATGGTTTGACCGCCATCAATGACCACTTGTTGACCGGTCATGAAAGCACCCGCCTCACTGGCCAAAAATACCGCTGCGCCGGCAATTTCGTCTGGCACGCCAATACGTTTCAGCGGTGTCGATGAGGTTGATTGCTCAAGAATATCGGGATTATCCCATAAGGCTTGGGCGAAATAAGTTTTGATCAGTCCCGGTGCAATGGCATTGGCACGAATGTTCTTGGCACCGTGCTCTACGGCAATATTGCGGGCCAGTTGGAAGTCAGCGGCTTTTGAAATGCCGTAAGTGCCCAGCATTGGTGAGCCTTTAATGCCGCCAATCGACGAAATAATGATAATCACGCCGTCTTTGCGCTCTAGCATTTCTGGCAATACCATATTGCTCAACCAATGGTTCGATTTCACATTATTATTCATGATTTTGTCGAACGCATCATCTGGGCAATCCATGGATGACCCAAAATACGGGTTCACGGCGGCATTACACACAAGAATATCGACCTTGCCAAAATGCGCCTTCGCCGTATCAATGAGGTTCTGCAATTGCGCTTTATCACCAATATTGCACGGCACCGTCAGGGCGCGATCGGGATATTGCTCATTAATTGAATTGGTCACGACATCGCAGGCGTCTGCCTTACGGCTCGAAACCACCACATTGGCGCCATGTTCGGCCATGCGGCGGGCAATGGCCTCACCAATACCGCGCGAGGCGCCGGTTACAACGGCAGTTTTTCCAGATAAATCAAAAAGTGTCATATCGCTCTCCATTAGAATTTGGCTCACGCTAGCAGAAATTTTCTTTCCGTCAAAGCGCGCTTAAGTCTTGACGTAAGGAATTTCACAGGCCAGCTTCCGGTAATCTTATCGATACCCGCCAGCAAGTGAGGATGCCCATGCCTGCGCCGAAAATCATCTCTAGTTTGTCGGAACTTTCGACCGCTTATAACGCCATCATCTGCGATGTCTGGGGCGTGCTGCATAATGGTGAAACCCCTTTTGCTGGGGCCGATGAGGCGCTTTTGGCGTTCCGTCAGGCCGGCGGCAAAGTTCTGCTATTATCAAATGCCCCCCGCCCAGCCGCCACCGTCAAAGCCCGGCTTGATGAAATTGGGGTGCGCGGCGATGCCTATGACGGTATTTTGACCTCTGGGGATGCGGCCCGAAGCCTGCTCAAAGAGCGCGGCGCCTTGGGCCAGACATGTTTCCACTTGGGGCCTGACAAAGACGCCGATCTGGTGGCCGGTATCAATATTGAATTTTGCGACATGGAAGCGGCTGACTTTATCCTGTTTTCGGGCCTTTATGATGACGGCGTCGAAACCCCCGATGATTATAAAGACGCGATCGCCACATGGTTAGCGCATGGCAAGCAGCTGGTTTGCGCCAATCCTGACCGCCTGGTGCAAGTTGGTGACAAGGTGATTTATTGCAGTGGCGCCGTCGCCGAAGTCTATGAGAACAGCGGCGGTGAGGTGATTTGGCTGGGCAAACCCTATCCGGCAGTGTATCAGCGCGCGCAATTAATTTTGGCACAAATGCTGGGCCTCGACGCCGCTGATGTGCGGGCGCTGGCAATTGGCGATGGCCCGAAAACCGATATACCGGGCGCGGCAAATGCTGGCATTGATGCGCTGTTTATCACAGGCGGTTTAGCTGGTGCCATGGGCCGGGCGATGGAGACACCGGAAGATATCGCCGAGGTTTTAGCTGAAGAAAACACCCATGCGGCTTTTGCCCAACGGCATTTGGCTTGGTAGCCATCATGCCGAAGGTCTTGTGTGCATGCGTCGCGCAGGCTAAACATTTGCCATGAGTGAGATCACTGCCAAACCAGTCCAGCTTTTTCGCCATATTGATGAGCTGACCGACGCCTTGCGCGGCGGCTTAATTGCCATTGGCAATTTCGATGGCGTTCATCTCGGCCACCAAGCGGTGATTGCCAAAGCCCGCAAAAAAGCTGAAGCGATGAATTGCCCTTTGGGGGTGATGTTATTTGACCCGCATCCGCGACAGTTTTTTGCTCCCGATAGTCCGCCGTTTCGCCTAACCCGGCTGATAACACGGGCGCGTTTATTGGCTGACAAAGGCGTCGACTTTACCCTTGCCCTGCCCTTTGACTCGGCCATGGCCAGCTGTTCAGCAGAAGATTTCATCGACAATATTTTGGCCGCTGGTTTGAATATTCGCGGTGTCGCCATTGGCCATGATTTTCGTTTTGGCAAAGACCGTCGCGGCGATGTCGACATGCTTGAAGCCTTCGCCGCTAAACATCACTTCGAGGTTATTCGCACGCTGGCCGAAAATCAGCCCGACAGCGACACGCCTTATTCGTCATCTGCGGTGCGCGCCGCTTTGCGCGATGGTGCGCCGCAAACCGCTGCCGCTCTGCTCGGCCATTATTGGTCAATAGAAGGCATTGTCGCCCAAGGCGACCA
>CALEFA010000080.1 GCA_937876775.1 uncultured Rhodobiaceae bacterium
CCAGCCGAAGAAGCTGCCGCCGAGGAAGCGCCAGCCGAAGAAGCTGCCGCCGAGGAAGCACCAGCCGAAGAAGCTGCCGCTGAAGAAGCACCTGCTGAAGAAGCAGCTGAGGAAGAAAAGGCAGACTAGTTTGAGTGCCGCCGCGGCCAATCAAAACGCGCTCATTCGCCTTGGTGTGATCATCGGGGCGCATGGCGTTCGCGGCGCGGTCAAAGTCAAAACCTTTACCGAAGACCCCAAAGACCTGGCCGCTTATGGCTCGCTATTTAGCGAGGATGGCGGGCAGGTTTTTGACATTTCAAGCCTAGCGCCGGATAAAGCCGGCGCGCGGGTTAATTTTAAAAACATTCATCATCGTGATCAAGCCGAAGCGCTCAAAGGCATTGTCTTATGCGTGCCGCGCAGTGCTTTGCCCGTCCTAGACGAAGGCGATGGGTTTTATCATGCTGATTTGATTGGTCTTGCGGCCTATGATGAATCGGGGGCTTTGCTCGGCACTGTTGACGGCGTGCATAATTTTGGCGCCGGTGACGTGCTGGAGATTGCTGGCGAAATGCTGGCCTTCACCAAGCACACAGTGCCCGAAATTAATATGGATGCTGGGCGGGTGACGGTGGTCATGCCGAGTGAAATTGAGGCGCGGCCGCCAGAGCAAGAAAATACCAAACCGGAAAATGGCGGGCCGTCAAAAGCCCGACGGCGGCGACGTAAAAACAGGGGCGGCCAATGAGTTGGCAGGCACATTATATCACTCTGTTTCCAGATATGTTCCCGGGGCCGCTCGGCGCCAGCTTGGCGGGGCGGGCGCAAGAAGCGGGCATATGGCAGTGTCAAACACATGCCTTGCGCGACCATGGACTTGGTAAGCATAAGAACGTCGATGACACGCCATCTGGCGGTGGCGCTGGCATGGTGTTGCGCGCCGATGTGGCGGCGGCGGCGATTGAGAAGGTGCAGGCACAAACCCACAATCTCCCCTTGATACTGCCAAGTCCGCGTGGGCAAGTATTTGACCAAGCGATGGCGCAACAATTGGCCCAAGGCCCGGGGGCGATATTTTTCTGCAATCGCTTTGAAGGGGTTGATGAGCGGGTGATTGAAGCGTTTGATGTGCGCGAAGTGTCGATTGGTGACTATATTTTGTCTGGCGGTGAGCCGGCGGCACTGGCCATCAGCGATGCGATCATTCGACTTTTGCCGGGGGTGATGGGCAGTGCGCAGTCGTCGGAGGAAGAAAGTTTTGCTAATGGATTGCTGGAATATCCGCAATATACCCGACCCAATTCTTGGCAAGGTGCTGAAATACCGGATGTTTTAGTGTCTGGTGACCATCAAAAAATCGCCCAATGGCGGGCTGAAAAATCGGCAGAAATCACCCGAAAACGGCGTCCTGACTTGTGGGCCAAATATCTACCAACGAAAAAGTAGAAAAAAACCCTTCGAAAGGGGTGACAGGTCATATTTTACGTGGTAATTCCCCCCTTCCGGTGCGGCGAGGCCCACCCCATTTTTATAGGTGCGATGATGAACCTGATCGAAGAAATTGAACGCGAGCAACTCGAAGCCCTGGCCGCCAATAAGGTCGTGCCTGACTTTCAGCCCGGCGATACGGTTAAGGTAAATGTGAAAGTAATCGAAGGCACACGTGAGCGCGTGCAGGCTTTTGAAGGCGTTTGCATTGCTCGCGCAGGCGGCGGTTTGAACGAGAATTTCACCGTCCGCAAAATTTCATATGGTGAAGGCGTCGAACGCGTTTTTCCAATTTACAGCACGCTGGTTGATAGTATTGAAGTTGTCCGCCACGGTCGTGTGCGCCGCGCTAAGCTTTACTATCTGCGTGGTCTGACCGGTAAAGCTGCGCGTATTACCGAACGCCGTGTGAAATCAACCAAAGCCGATAAAGCCAAAACAATTAAGAATGTTGCGGCGGCTCAGGAGGATCCTAGCGTCAACGTAGACGCCTAAAGATTTCTCCCAAGCGGCCCCACCCCAAACCCGGGGCAGCCCCTCGGGATGAAAAGGCGAAGACGATGACCGGGACTACACTTTACGATAAAATTTGGAACGCACATCTTGTCGATGAGCAAGCGGATGGCAATTGCCTTTTGTATGTTGATCGCCATCTTGTGCATGAGGTAACCAGCCCGCAGGCTTTCGAAGGATTGCGCATGGCCAATCGCCGGCCGCGCGCGCCGCACAAAACGCTGGCCGTTGCCGACCATAATATTCCCACCTCTGACCGCGCTGGTGGCGTGGCCGCCATTGCTGATCCAGAGAGCAAATTGCAAATCCAAACTTTGGAAGCCAATTGCGCAGAATTTGGTATTGAATACTTGCAAATGGATGACATCCGCCAAGGGATTGTTCATGTGGCAGGCCCCGAACAAGGGTTCACCTTGCCAGGCTTGACGATTGTTTGCGGCGATAGTCACACCTCAACGCATGGTGCCTTTGGCGCTTTGGCGCATGGTATTGGCACCTCAGAAGTTGAACATGTGCTGGCCACTCAGACTTTGATTCAAAGCAAAGCGAAAAATTTCCGCATTAATGTCATCGGCGATGCGCCTGATTATGTGACAGCCAAAGATATTGCGCTGGCGATTATTGGCGAGATCGGCACTGCCGGCGGCACCGGCTGTGTGTTGGAATATGCCGGCCCAGCGATTGAAGCCCTATCTGTCGAAGGCCGCATGACTTTGTGCAACATGTCGATTGAGGCGGGTGCGCGCGCCGGCCTTGTGGCGCCAGATGAGAAAACTTTCGCCTATCTCAAAGGCCGCGCCAAAGCGCCAAGCGGCGATGATTGGGAAAAATCTGTCGCCTATTGGCAGACATTGAAATCTGATGATGACGCAGTGTTTGACAAAGAAATCACCATTGATGCGGCCAATCTGCCGCCACTGGTTACTTGGGGCACGAGCCCACAAGACGTGATATCAATCACCGGCAAAGTACCCGACCCATCAGCGCTGAGCGATGAAGGCCGCCGCCGCGCCACGGAGCGGGCGTTGGATTATATGGGGCTAACCGCTGGCACGCCAATGCAGGAAGTGAGCATTGACCGTGTGTTCATCGGCTCCTGCACCAATAGCCGTATTGAAGATTTGCGCGCCGCTGCGCAGGTCGCGCAGGGCCATAAAGTTGCCGCCTCTGTGTCAGCCATGGTGGTGCCGGGTTCTGGTTTGGTTAAACAACAAGCCGAAGAAGAAGGGCTTGATAAAATCTTTATTGAGGCTGGCTTCGACTGGCGCGAACCGGGTTGTTCTATGTGTTTGGCAATGAATGCCGATAAGCTGGCGCCGGGCGAACGTTGCGCGTCGACGTCGAACCGCAATTTTGAAGGCCGACAAGGTCGCGGCGGGCGCACCCATTTGGTGTCTCCTGCCATGGCAGCAGCGGCGGCCATTGCCGGTCATTTTATCGACATTCGTGACTTCGGGAAGGACGCTTAATCATGGAAAAATTTAACAAACTTTCCGGCATTGCAGCGCCATTGAATATGATCAATGTCGACACGGATATGATTATTCCAAAGCAGTTTTTGAAAACCATTCAGCGTTCTGGCTTGGGCAAAAACCTGTTTGATGAAATGCGGTTTACGCCAGATGGCGTAGAAATTGAGAGTTTCGTCCTCAATCAACCGGCCTATCGCAATGCTGAGATACTGGTTGCTGGTGATAATTTTGGCTGTGGCTCAAGCCGCGAGCACGCGCCATGGGCGCTGCTTGATTTTGGTATTCGCTGCATTATCGCGCCGAGCTTTGCCGATATTTTTTACAATAACTGCTTCAAAAACGGCATTTTGCCGATTGTACTGCCGCAGGCCGAGGTCGACCGTTTGATGGATGACGCTGAGCGTGGCGCGAATGCGGTTGTCAGCATTGATTTGGAAAGCCAGAAAATCACCGGCCCTGATGGCGGCGAGATTGCTTTTGAAGTCGATGCGTTCCGCAAACAATGTCTGATGGAAGGGCTTGACGATATTGGCCTGACCTTGAAGAAAGCGGCCTCCATCGACAGCTATGAAGCTGACTTAGAAACCCAACCTTGGCGCTAACCCGCCGCATGACAAGTGGTCGTGGCTGACGCCTTGTTGAACAAGTTGAAAGTATAAAATGGAAAATATTCTTATTCTGCCTGGCGATGGTATTGGCCCAGAAGTCATGGGCGAAGTGCGGCGCGTGATTGAATGGTTTGGCACCCATCGCGGTTTTGAAACCAATATTGACGAAGATTTGGTTGGCGGTTGCGCCTATGACGCGCATGGGGCGGCCATCTCTGATGCTGCCATGGAAAAAGCCTTGGCTGCTGACGCGGTTTTACTGGGCGCGGTTGGCGGCCCGAAATGGGACAATGTGGCCTATGAAGCGCGCCCTGAAGCGGGGCTTTTACGCTTGCGCGCCGACCTTGAATTATTCGCCAATTTGCGTCCGGCGATTTGTTTCCCAGCCCTTGCCGATGCTTCTTCTTTGAAACGCGATATTATTCAAGGCCTCGATATTATGATTGTCCGCGAGCTGACTGGCGGGGTGTATTTTGGTGAGCCACGCGGCATCGAAGACCTTGGCAATGGCCAGCGTCGCGGCGTCAACACGCAAGTTTATGAGACCTATGAAATTGAGCGCATTGCCCGCGTCGCGGGTGATTTGGCGATGAAACGCGGCAAACGCTTGGCCTCGTCTGAAAAACGCAATGTCATGGAGTCCGGCCTATTGTGGAATGAAGAGGTGACGCGGATTATTTCGACTGAGTTCCCAGAAATTGCCCTCGAACATGTGTTGGCTGATAATTGCGCCATGCAGTTGGTTCGCAATCCAAAACAATATGATGTTTTGGTGACCGATAATCTGTTCGGCGATATTTTGTCTGATATTGCTGCCATGTTGACCGGCTCTTTGGGCATGTTGCCATCGGCTTCTTTGGGCGCACCAGATGCGGCCAGCGGACGGGCGAAAGCGCTTTATGAGCCGGTACATGGCTCAGCGCCAGATATCGCCGGTCAAGGCCTAGCCAATCCGATTGCCTCTATTTTGTCGTTCGCCATGGCACTGCGTTACACATTTGATCGTGGCGCCGATGCTGACTTGTTGGAAGGTGCGGTCACGCGCGTGCTCGACCAGGGGCTGCGGACTGCCGATATTATGCAAGATGGCATGACCCAGACCGGTACGAGCGGCATGGGCGATGCCATTTTGGCCGCTCTCGATAGTGCGGAGGCGTAAATGTCTTATGTTGTAGCAGTGGTTGGTGCCACCGGAAATGTTGGGCGCGAAATGCTGAATATTCTCAGCGAGCGCAAATTCCCAGTGTCGCGGGTTGATGTGCTTGCCTCGCGGCGTAGCCAAGGTCGCGAAGTGAGTTTTGGCGATAAAACGCTGAAAATTCAGGCGCTAGAATTTTATGATTTTGCGAAAGCCGATATTGCGCTTTTTGCCTGCGGCTCGGGCCCGACCAAAACCTATGCTCCCAAAGCCGCCGAAGCTGGCTGCGTGGTGATTGATAATTCCTCGCTTTATCGCATGGAAAAAGACGTGCCATTGATTGTGCCTGAGGTCAATCCTGATGACATCGCCGGTTATAGCAAGCGCAATATTATTGCCAATCCCAATTGCTCCACCGCGCAATTGGTTGTCGCTTTGAAACCTTTGCATGATATCAGCCCCATTCGACGTATCGTTGTGTCGACTTACCAGTCGGTATCAGGGGCGGGCAATGAGGCGATGGATGAATTATTTACCCAAACCCGCGCGGTCTTTGTTAATGACGAGTTGAAACGCGAAAACTTCACGAAGCAAATCGCCTTTAATGTGATTCCGCATATTGGTGACTTCAATAAGGATGGCGGCACAACGGAAGAGCAGAAAATGGTAGATGAGACCCACAAAATGCTCGACCCAAAAATTGCTGTGACGGTGACATGTGTGCGGGTGCCGGTTTTTGTTGGTCATTCGGAAGCGGTGAATATTGAATTTTCTGCCCCCCTATCGGTGACCAAAGCGCGTAAGGCTTTAGAGGCCGCACCGGGTCTTTTGATTGTCGACCGACGCGAGGATGGCGGCTATGTCACGCCGATTGAATGTGTCGGTGAATATGAAACATTCGTTTCGCGGCTGCGGGAAGATTCCAGTGTCGAAAACGGCCTGAACATGTGGATCGTATCAGATAATCTGCGCAAAGGCGCCGCTTTGAACGCCGTTCAAATCGCTGAACTTCTGATAGAAAAACATCTGACCAAAAGCCGCATTAGCTAGTCTTTTGCGCCACCACTAAGGTCTCTTGCAAAGTTGGCGCGGCGAGCGCTAACGGCCCGTGCGGTAAGGTTTGAGTTTCCATATTGGCATTGGCAATGGCTGATAACGTGCCCGTGGCAATGCCCAGCGCTTTGGCCTCACCAGACAGGCGTAAGGCCAAATAAAGGGCTGAAAATAAATCACCCATGCCATGGCGCGCGCGCGGCGCTTTGGCGGTTTCACAACGTGCTGTTTCTTTATTAACCAATAGCGTTGCAATACGACCCTCGGGGGCGGGTGCCGAAGTGACGGCGACTTGTGGCACATTCAAACTGCGCGCGGCGTGCACCACGTCTTCGGTTGATGCTAAGGGTGAGCCACCGGCCAAATATTGCAGTTCGAAAAGATTGGGAGTGGCGATATCGGCCAAAGGCAGAAGTTTGGTAGCAATGCCTTGCGCCACTGTGTCGGGAAGATAAAGATGTTCATTGTCGCCACAGATTGGATCACAGCAATAAATCACGTCCGGGTTTTTCGATTTTAGCGCATTGACGATTTCGGCAATGGCGGCCACATGTTCGGGTGATGGCAAATAACCGCTGACGATAGCTTCAACGCGATCTAGCGCGCCGGCGCGCAACAGCCAGTCAAAGATTTGTAAAATTTCATCGGCTGGCACAATGCGCCCGACGGGTTGCCCCATTTCGGGAAATGCTGCTGGGTGGGCCGCCAGCAATGTGGTTTGCAAGGTGACGGTTTCAAAACCTAATAGCCGAAACCCTGGCATCATGGCCTTTAACCCGACTTGACCGCTAACAACTTGGCTGGAAATTACTAATACGCTGGCTTTGCGAACCATCTTGCCCTCTACATGAAAATCTTTAAGTTGAAATAGAGTTTACACTGGAGTTTGGCAATGAACGAGCAAAACAATCAGCAGCCTAGCGGTTTTGTTGTCATGCGACCTCGGCGCAGCGCCCTGTATATGCCCGGCGCCAATGCGCGGGCGTTAGAAAAAGCCCGAACTCTCGACGCTGATTGCTTATTGCTCGACCTCGAAGATGCAGTGGCGCCCGATGCCAAGGCAGAAGCCCGCGATCAGATTTGTGCAGCACTGATGCAAGGGGGTTACGGTCAACGCGAGCTGGTGGTGCGAATCAATGCCCTCGACACGCCTTGGGGTAGAGATGATTTGACGGCTCTGCAACAGCTTGCGCCGACGGCACGGCCACAGGCCATATTGGCGCCGAAAATTTCCAGCTGTGATGAAGTTTACACGCTGAGCCAAGCGCTGCCTGATGGTGTTGATTTGTGGATTATGGTTGAAACACCGGCGGCGATTTTCAACATTCAAGACTTGGCGGCTTGCGCTCGCGATAGCAAATTACGCTGTTTTGTTATGGGCACCAATGACTTGGCCAAAGATATGCAGGCCAATCTGGTGACCGGTCGCGCACCATTGATGACGGCTTTGTCGATGGCGCTGATGGCGGCGCGCCAATATGGTTTGGTGGCGTTGGACGGCGTGTTCAACGACATTGCCGATGAGCTGGGCTTGCGCAATGAATGCCAGCAAGGGGCCGATATGGGCTTTGATGGCAAAACCTTGATTCATCCAAGCCAATTGGCCGCGTGCAATGATGTGTTTGCCCCTTCAACCGAAGAAATTGCTCAAGCCCGCGATGTTGTTGCGGCCTTTGCGGCGCCGGAAAATGCGGGTGTTGGGGTGTTGAAAGTAAATGGAAAAATGACCGAATTGCTGCATCGCGATATTGCTGCGCGCACACTGGCTATTGCCGACGCGATTGCCGCGCGCCATGAGGGCGGGTGATGAGCGAAGGCCGGTTTTTTGAAGATTTTACGCTGGGCGAGGAAATTGTTCACGCCACCCCACGCAGTCTAACGGATGGCGATGCGGCGCTTTATCAGGCGCTTTACGGTGGTCGCCATCTATTGACCAGCAGTCGTCCGCATGCGGCCGCTTGCGGCTATCATGATCGGCCATTGGATGATTGGCTGGTGTTTCATATTATTTTCGGAAAAAGCGTGCCAGATATTTCGCGCCATGCGATCGCCAATCTTGGCTATGCTGAGGGGCGTTTTCATCATCCGGCCTATGCGGGCGATACGCTGAGCGCGCGCTCGCAGGTTATTGGTCTGCGGGAAAACAGCAATGGCAAAAGCGGCATAGTGATGGTGCGTACCACTGGCTTGAACCAGCATGATGAGATTGTTCTGGACTATGTGCGCTGGGTGATGGTGCGCAAAAACGACCTCGATCGCGCGGCGCCGACGCCGGTGATGCCGCAACTGGCCGATAATGTTGCGGAACATGATTTGCTTCTACCAGAGGCCGACTTTTCTGATTGGGATTGTCAGGCCAGCGGCGGCGATCGGCTGTTCGACGATTATGTCATTGGTGACAGCCTGCATCATGGCGGCGGCACCACATTGGAAGAGGCCGAGCATATGATGGCGACGCGGCTGTATCAAAATACGGCGCAAGTGCATTTCGACGCCCATGCGCAAAGCCAGACAAATTTCGGCAAGCGCCTGATTTATGGCGGGCATATTATTTCCCATGCGCGCGCCATGAGTTTCAATGGCCTGCCCAATGTTATCGGCGTGGCGGCGCTCAATGGTGGCACCCATGCGGCCCCAGCCTTTGCTGGCGATACGATTTATGGCTGGAGTGAAATCATTGATAAGGCCAGTTTTGATACGCGACCGGATATTGGCGCGCTACGGCTGCGCCATTGGGTCAGCAAAAACACCGATTCAAGCGTTCAGCCGAGCTATTTAGCTGACGGCAAGCGCGATCCGTCGGTGATTTTGGAGCTTGATTGCTGGGTTTGGATGCCGCGCTGGGCGGGCTAAACAGCAAGTTGAGTGTGCGGCAGCCTGTCGCGACGAAATTCTCTAATTACATTGGCTAATTTGGCCGCTTGCGGCTATGTTAAGCGACGTCGTCCGGCTTATCAGGAGAGCTCATGTCCGATCAGGTAGAAACGAACAAACATCCGCGACCACTGTCGCCGCACATTCAAATTTATCGATGGACTCTGACCATGGTTTTATCGATTTTGCACCGCGCCACGGGCGTGGCGCTATACGCTGGCACCGCCTTGCTGGCTGGCTGGCTTTTGGCGGCAGCGTCAGGCGAAGAAGCCTATGCCGTGGTGCAGTCCATCTCGACGGCTTGGTATGGCCGTTTGGTTTTATTCGGATATAGCTGGGCACTATTTCACCATATGTTTGGTGGCTTGCGGCATTTCATTTGGGACACTGGCCGCGGCTTTGACCTGCGCCATGTCGAGATTATCGCCCGTGTGACGGCCTTTGTGCCGCCGGTTTTGACAATCATTGTTTGGGTTCTGGCCTATTCTTATTTAGGAGCTTTCTAATGAGTGATATGCGGACCCCCCTATCGCGCGCGCGCGGGCTTGGCTCAGCTAAAAAGGGCACACATCATTTTTGGATGCAGCGCGTGACTGCATTGGCAAATATTCCGTTAACCTTGTTTTTGGTTGGTGCGCTTGTGGTCCATGCGGGCGCTGATTATGCAACCATGACAGCGTTTCTTGGCAACCCACTTGTTGGCGTTGTGATGCTGTTGCTGATCGTTTCAGCGATTTATCACATGCGTTTGGGTTTACAAGTTGTCATCGAAGACTACATTCATGGGGAAGCCTCTAAACTTTTGGCTTTGATTGCCAATAATTTTTTTGCCCTGACCATTGGTGTGGCCTGTTGTGTGGCCGTGCTGAAACTGGTTACAGCTCAGTAAATTAGGAGCCTGATATGAGTAGTTATGAATTTAATGATCACCAATTTGATGTTGTCGTCGTTGGTGCCGGTGGCTCTGGCCTGCGTGCCGCGCTTGGTTGTGCCGAACGCGGCTTGAAAACAGCCTGTATTTCAAAGGTTTTCCCAACCCGTTCGCACACAGTCGCCGCTCAGGGCGGTATTTCTGCAGCGCTTGGTAATATGGGTGACGATGACTGGCGCTGGCATATGTATGACACGGTTAAGGGGTCAGACTGGCTCGGTGACCAAGACGCTATTGAATATTTGTGCCGAAATGCGGCCGAGGCGGTCTATGAGCTTGACCATTTTGGTGTTCCGTTTTCGCGCACTGAAGAAGGTAAAATCTACCAGCGGCCATTTGGCGGCATGACAACCAATTTTGGTGAAGGCATTGCGCAACGCACTTGCGCGGCGGCTGACCGCACAGGTCACGCGATTTTGCACACGCTTTATGGTCAATCATTGCGCTATGAAACTGAATTTTTTATCGAATATTTCGCACTTGATTTAATTATGGACGAAGACCGTTGTGTTGGTGTGACAGCCATGGATATGTCGACCGGCACATTGCACCGCTTCCAAGCCAAGCAAGTTATTATGGCTACCGGTGGATATGGTCGTGCTTATTTCTCCGCCACATCAGCGCATACGTGCACAGGCGATGGTTCAGCCATGGTGGCGCGGGCCGGCTTGCCGCTTCAGGATATGGAATTTGTTCAATTTCACCCGACAGGCATTTATGGTGCCGGTTGTTTGATTACCGAAGGCTCGCGTGGCGAGGGTGGTATTTTGATCAATTCTGAAGGCGAACGCTTTATGGAGCGTTATGCCCCATCGGCCAAGGATTTGGCTTCACGAGATGTGGTGTCGCGTTCGATGACCATTGAAATTCGTGAAGGTCGCGGCGTTGGTGCCAATAAAGATCACATTTATCTGCACCTTGATCACCTTGACCCCGATATTTTGGCTGAACGTCTGCCGGGTATTTCGGAAAGCGCCAAAATTTTTGCTGGCGTCGACGTGACCAAGGAGCCGATTCCGGTGCTACCGACCGTGCATTACAATATGGGCGGTATTCCGACCAATTATCATGGTGAAGTGCTGAATCCGTCGGCCAGTGACGCAGAACGGACTGTGCCGGGTCTGATGGCGATTGGTGAAGCAGCTTGTGTGTCGGTTCACGGCGCCAATCGTCTGGGGTCAAACTCATTGATTGACCTTGTTGTGTTTGGTCGCGCCTCAGCAATGCGGGCGTCTGAAATTGTGAAACCAGGTGAACGCCATGCGCCGCTACCAGCCAATGCTGGTGAAAATGCGGTCAGCCGTCTTGACCACTTCCGCAATGCTAGCGGCAGTACGCCGACGGCTGAGCTGCGTTTGGAAATGCAAAAAACCATGCAAGAAAACTGCGCTGTGTTCCGTACCGGCGAAGTGCTGCAGGAGGGTTGCGATCGGATGCAAAAAGTCATGACAGCGATGGATGATATTGGCATTGCCGACCGCTCGTTGATTTGGAATTCAGATCTCATTGAGACACTGGAATTTGACAATCTGGCGCTGCAAGCTGTGGCTACTGTGGAAGGCGCCAATGCGCGCAAAGAAAGCCGTGGTGGACATGCGCGTGAAGATTTCCCAGAGCGTGATGATGAAGAATGGATGAAACACACATTGGCTTATGTTGATGCCAAGGGTAAGTCCAAGATCGATTATCGCGGCGTGCATAATTACACGCTGACGAATGAAGTAACTTATATCGAGCCAAAAGCTCGGGTTTACTAAGAGGGCGTCCTATGGTTGAAATTGCACTTCCTGCCAATTCGAAAATTAATAAAGGCATTTCTCACGCCCCGAAAGGCGAGATTGCGAAAGCGCGTACGCTGAAAATTTATCGCTGGAATCCTGATGATGCGGAGAACCCGCGCATTGATAGTTACACGATTGATGAAGATGACTGCGGGCCAATGGTGCTTGATGCGCTGTTGAAAGTTAAAAATGAAATTGACTCAACATTGACTTTCCGGCGTTCTTGCCGCGAAGGAATTTGTGGCTCATGCGCGATGAACATTGACGGCCAAAACACATTGGCGTGCACCAAAGGCATTGATGAGGTGAAAGGCGACATTACCATTTACCCGTTGCCGCATATGCCGGTCATTAAAGATTTGGTACCAGATTTGACGTCTTTATATGCGCAATATGAATCGATTGAGCCATGGCTGAAAACCGATACACCAAAGCCGCAAGCTGAGTGGAAGCAGTCGCGCGAAGACCGCGAAAAATTAGATGGTCTGTATGAGTGCATCTTGTGCGCTTGCTGTTCGACGTCGTGCCCAAGCTATTGGTGGAATTCAGACAAATATCTTGGCCCAGCGGTTCTGCTGCAAGCCTATCGTTGGTTGGCAGACAGCCGCGATGAAGCGACTGGCGATCGGCTCGATGATTTGGAAGATCCGTTTCGTGTTTATCGCTGCCACACAATTATGAACTGTGCCAAAGCATGCCCAAAAGGCTTGTCACCGGCCAAAGCAATTTCGGAAATCAAAAAACTTATGGTCGCCCGTGAGGTTTAACCATCGACCGCGAGTTAAAACTATTATGCCCTGCATGACATGTCACAAAACTGTCATGTGGGGCTTTTAATAGAGTCAGATGAAAAAAAATATTCTCTTTCTTTGTACAGGCAATAGCTGTCGATCGGTTCTGGCCGAGGCCTATCTCAATGCGGCGGCAACAAATTGGCGCGGCTTTAGCGGTGGCAGCACGCCAACCGGTGCCGTTCATGAGCAGGCGGTGGCGACATTGGCGGCGCATGATATTGACGCTTCTTATGTGCGTTCCAAATCATGGGACGAGTTTGCGGCCCCACAAGCCCCGACGATGGATGTTATTATAACCGTGTGCGATAATGCGGCCGGCGAGGCCTGCCCGATTTGGCCCGGTCATCCGACGACCTATCACTGGCCGTTTCCTGATCCAGCCAAATTCATTGGCAGCGACACAGAGAAACAGCAGCATTTTGAGGCCGTCTTCGCGATGATTAAAACCCGCCTTGATGAATTCTTGGCGTCACACGATACGCCGGAGGAGTAAGCAGATGGCACGGGGTCTTTTCGCCGAGTTTCTCGGCACTCTTTTACTGGTCTGTGTGGTGATTGGCTCTGGCATTATGGCGGTCAATATGGCCGATGGAAATAATGCCGTCGCTTTGTTGGGCAACACATTGGCGACCGGCGCGATACTCTATGTCTTAATCACTATATTGGGGCCGATATCGGGGGCGCATTTTAACCCAGCCGTGAGTCTGGTGTTTTTTCTGCGCAAAGAGATCACCTTGAAATATCTGATTGGGTTCATTCTTGTCCAAAGCGCTGGTGGCCTGTGCGGCACGATGCTGGCCCATGCCATGTTTGACCTACCGCTGATGACGGCTTCACTGAATATCCGTAGCGGCACAGGTCAATGGATTGGTGAAGCGGTGGCGACCTTTGGCCTCGTGGCGACGATTTTGGCGGGTGTGAAGTTTCGTGCCGAGGCAGTCCCAATGTTGGTCGGCCTGTATATTTCGGCTGGCTATTGGTTCACCTCTTCGACCAGTTTTGCCAATCCTGCGGTGACTTTGGCGCGCGGCTATAGCGATAGTTTTGCCGGTATTCGACCGATCGACATGCCAGGTTTTTGGGGCGCGCAAATTTTTGGCGCCTTACTGGCCTTATGGATCATGAGCTGGCTGCTCAAAACAGCCGACAAGGACGTTTGACCGCGTTAAAAGATGCCCGTAAAGTTTCAGCGGGAGATTCTACATGCAAATAAATTTAACCGCTGAAGACGAAACATTCCGCAGCGATGTGCGGCAGTTCCTTGACGATCATTTAGATGCAGATTTGCGCCGTGCTGGTGAATTGGCCAGTGGCATATGCGGCGACCATGAACAGACCATGCGCTGGCATAAAATATTGCACGACAAGGGCTGGGTTGCCCCTAATTGGCCAGTGGATTTTGGCGGCACTGGCTGGAATGATATGCAGCGTTATATTTGGATTAATGAATGCGCGTGCGCCAATGCACCACGGTTGTATCCGATGGGCTTGGGAATGATTGGCCCGACATTGACGGTCTGCGGCACAAAAGAACAGCAGGAAAAATATTTGCCGCGGCTTTTGTCGGGAGAGGATATTTGGTGTCAGGGTTATTCAGAGCCAGGCTCGGGCTCAGATTTAGCCAGCCTGCAATGCCAAGCAGTGCGCGAAGGCGATGATTATGTCATCAATGGGTCAAAGATTTGGACCAGCTATGCGCAACATGCGACACATATTTTTTGTCTCGTGCGGACACAAAAATCCGGTAAACCGCAGCAGGGCATTAGCTTTTTGCTGATCGAAATGAATACACCCGGCATTAGCGTGGCGCCGATTATCACGCTGGCCGGCGACCATGAAGTCAATCAAGTGTTCTTTGACAATGTGCGGGTGCCAGTGGGGCAGATTGTCGGCGAAGAAAATGACGGCTGGACGGTCGCCAAAACGCTTCTGACCTTTGAACGCAGCGCCGCTTATGCCGCCCGTCTGGGAACCCGATTAACGCAATTAAAACAATTGATTGATGATATCGACCCTGACCAATCAGAGGCCATGCAGCGGCGATTTGGTGACATTAGCGTGCGCGTACAGGCCATTGAAATGACTGAATTTCGGGTGCAAGCAGCATTGGCGGCCGGCCATTCTCCCGGCGCCGCCTCATCGCAATTGAAAGTCATGGGCACTGAAGTGCAACAGGCGATTGATGAATTGGCGATTGAAGCGCTGGGCATTTATGCGGCGCCGTGGCAACAGCATTTGCGCGAGATGGGCAATAATCAAAAACCAGCCGGGCCCGAAGCGACCATGAAGTTCATGCCGGATTATTTGAATAATCGAGCCGCAACGATTTATGGCGGCTCCAGCGAAGTGCAGCGCAATATTCTTGCCAAGCTTGCCTTAGGGTTATAATTGCATTCTATGGATGTTTCACCTTCCACTGCCGCGACTTCGGTCGTAGACCGCTATCAAACTTTGGTAAGCGACGGCCATATCAAGGCCGATGCAGCGCAAGCGCATGCGGCGATGCAATTGGACGGCCTGTGCCAAGCCTTGAAGCAGGCAAAATCTAAGCCGCTTTTGCGTCGGTTTTTGCGGCGCTCCAAACCAGCCACTGATCGGGCGTCGGGGATTTATATTTATGGCGCTGTTGGGCGCGGAAAATCTATGTTGATGGACTTGTTCTTTGACATCGCGCCGATTGCCGCCAAACGTCGCGTCCATTTCCATGCTTTTATGCAAGAGACCCATCAGCGCATTCACGCATTTCGTCAGGCCAATGCCAAGATTGGTGATCCGATGCCGCATATTGCCAAACAAATTGCCAGCGAGGCGCAGCTGTTATGCTTTGACGAGTTTCAGGTCAAAGACATTGCCGATGCGTCGATTCTAGGGCGTTTATTTTCGCTTTTGCTGGATCGTGGAATTGTCATGGTGGCGACATCGAACCGTCCGCCGGACGATCTATATAAGGGCGGTTTGAACCGACATCGGTTTGAGCCATTCATCGATCTATTGAAAGCCCGTCTCGACCTTTTGGAATTACAGGCGGCGACGGACTATCGTTTGGCGCGGTTGCAGGCCAAGCCAGTTTGGTTTTCGCCCTGTGGACCGTCGGCGCGTCGCGCTCTTGATGAGCGTTTTGACGCTTTGACCGAAGGCGTTCAGGCCGCCCCCATGCAGTTAGATTTGGCGGGCCGAACATTGGCAATTGCGCAAGCGGCTGGCGGTGTGGCGCGGTTGAGTTTTGACGAGTTGTGCGTGGCGGCGCGGGGTGCGGCTGACTATCTGGCTTTGGCTGAGCATTTTCATACGGTGTTGATTGATAATATTCCACGCCTGCAGAAAGATAAGCGCAATGAAGCCGTGCGCTTCGTAACGCTGATTGATGCGCTGTATGAGGCAAAAGTGAAATTATTGGTGACTGCCGATGGGGCGCCGCAAGACTTATATCCATCCGGTGACGGGGCCTTTGAGTTTGAACGAACGGTTTCGCGTCTGATGGAAATGCAGAGCCAAGAATATTTGGCTTTGGCGCATGCCAATGCGGTCTCTGATAGCGCGCTCTGACTTGCACTTTTTGTCTAAACGCGCTACGTCACAGCCATCATATTTACTTCATAGGGGAAGCTCATGGCTCGTAAAAAAATTGCCTTAATTGGCGGCGGACAAATTGGTGGCACACTTGCTCATCTGATTGGTTTGAAGGAACTTGGCGACGTTGTTGTTTTTGACATTAACGATGGCATTGCTAAAGGCAAGGCGTTGGATTTGGAGCAGAGTGCTGCGCCAAGCCATTTTGACGCCAATCTGTCTGGTACAAAATCATATGCTGGCATCAAAGGTGCCGATGTTGTGATTGTTACCGCTGGCGTGCCGCGTAAACCTGGCATGAGCCGCGATGACTTGATTGAAATTAACCTCAACGTCATGCAACAAGTTGGCGAGGGCATTAAAAAATATGCCCCTAACGCATTTGTGATTTGCATCACCAATCCGCTCGACGCCATGGTTTGGGCGCTGCAAAAATTCTCTGGCCTTCCGAAAAACAAAGTTGTCGGCATGGCCGGCGTTTTGGACGCGGGTCGTTTCCGCGCTTTCTTGGCCGAAGAATTTAAAGTTTCCATTAAAGACGTCACCGCTTTTGTTTTGGGCGGCCATGGCGACACGATGGTGCCATCCGTGCGCTACTCAACAGTTGCCGGTATTCCGTTGCCAGATCTGATTAAAATGAAATGGACAACACAAAAGAGAATCGACGAGATTGTTCAGCGCACACGTGATGGTGGGGCTGAAATTGTTGGCCTGTTGAAAACCGGTTCAGCGTTTTATGCGCCTGCTGCCTCCGCCATTGAAATGGCCGAAGCCTATTTGAAAGACCAAAAACGCGTTCTGCCATGCGCGGCGCATTTGAATGGCGAATATGGGCAGAAGAATATTTATGTCGGCGTGCCAGTGGTGATTGGCGCCAAAGGTGTGGAGCGGGTTGTTGAAATTAAACTCGACGCCAAAGAACGCGCCATGTTCAAAAAATCCGTAGCTGCCGTTGATGGCCTGTTAACGGCTTGTAAAGGCATTAACAAAAAACTGAAATAGTTTCATGCAACAAGGAAAAGGCCGGAAACGGCCTTTTTTTGCTATTTCTGATAGACGCTTAGGGTGTCGAAATATCAGCTAATAAAAATGGAGTTGTTCATGTCGAAGATTGGGAACCGGTTAATTATTGCTGTCGTCGTGGTTGTTGCAATCATGGTCGCCGGACGAACGATTGTTATGAACAATCAGACAGCTCAAGATTGGTTGGCAGAGCAAGCCTTAGCGCGCGTGTTGGGGCAAAATAATGACACTTATGGCGGCGATAAAATCGACGTCGTATTTTGTGGCACGGCCTCTCCGATGGGACGCGGGCGGGCGCAAAGCTGCACCGCCGTTCTTGCCGGAGACAAGTTTTTCATTATCGACTCAGGTGCTCGCTCGACTGATGTACTCACAGGGCTGGGCTTGCCGGTTGGACGTCTTGACGCTGTGTTTTTAACACATTTCCATTCTGACCATATCGCCTCGCTCGGCGAATTACATTTGGCCAGCTGGGCGCGCGGGCGCGACAGCAAAATGCATGTCTATGGCGGCCCCGGCGTTGACCAAGTGGTCGATGGGTTCAACATGGCCTATGGGCTTGATTATGGTTATCGCACAGGCCACCACGGCGAAGCGATTATGCCCAGCAAGACCTCGGGCCTGAAGGCGCATCGGTTTACCGCGCCAGCAAAAGGCATGATCACAGTTTATCAAGATGGCGATGTCACCGTGTCGGCGTTTCGCGTCAATCACCCGCCGATTGAGCCTTCTTATGGCTATCGAATTGATTATCGTGGCCGTTCTGTAGTGATTAGTGGCGATACAACCAAAGACGGCAATCTGATTGCTGCCGCGCATAAAACCGATGTTCTTGTGCATGAAGTCTTGCAGCCCTATTTGGTACGCCTGACGTCAGAGACATTGCAAAAGGCCGGTCAGGAAAAACTTGGCCAGTTGATTATGGATACGCTGGACTATCACACGGCGCCGGTTGAAGCGGCTGCGGCGGCCAATGAAGCCGATGCGGGCCTGCTGGTGTTTTCGCATTATGCGCCTGTGCCGCAAAACCCGCTGGTGGAAAGAATTTTCATGCGCGGCGTTGACGAGGTACGCAAACAGGGTGTGTTCATGGCCACTGATGGAACGCACATTGAACTGCCTGCTTCGGACGATGGCGAAAACGACGAAAAACGCCAGATTATCATCAATTAGCCGAATTTAATGTTGAGGTAGGCGCATCCATAAGGTAGCGTTCGCCCACTGTTTAACAAAGCGGATAGAAAATATGAATATTCACGAATATCAGGCCAAGCAGGTCCTAAAAGAGTATGGCGTGCCAGTACCTCAAGGTGGTGTGGCTTTTACAGCTGATGAGGCTGTTAAAGTGGCAGAAGAATTGGGCGGGCCGGTTTGGGTCGTGAAAGCGCAAATCCATGCAGGCGGTCGCGGTAAAGGCGGCGGCGTGACGGTTGTTAAATCTCTTGATGAGGTGCGCAGCGAAGCCGAACGCATGCTTGGCATGACATTGATCACCCATCAGACCGGCCCGGAAGGTCGCGAAGTCGGGCGGATTTATGTCGAAGATGGCTCCGATATTGCCCGTGAACTTTATCTCTCTGCACTGGTAGACCGCGCAACTTCGCGTGTCTCTTTCATCGCCTCAACCGAAGGCGGTATGGATATTGAAGAAGTAGCTGAAAACACGCCAGAAAAAATTCTGACTGTCAGTGTCGATCCGGCTGGCGGCATTTCAGGCCACCATGGCCGCCAAATCGCTTATGCTTTGGGCCTTGAAGGCGAGCAAGTCAAACAGGCGACCAAGCTGATTAGCGATCTTTATCATTGCTTTGTCGAGAAAGACATGTCGCTTCTGGAAATCAACCCGCTGGTGGTAACCGGCGCTGGCGATTTGATTTGCCTCGATGCCAAAGTCAATTTCGACAGCAATGCGCTATACCGCCATAAAGAAATTATGGCGTTGCGCGATTTGGCAGAAGAAGACCCTGCCGAAGTGAAAGCCTCTGAATTTGACCTCAGCTATATCAAGCTTGACGGCCAAATTGGCTGCATGGTCAATGGCGCTGGCTTGGCCATGGCAACCATGGATATTATTAAGTTATACGGCGCTGAGCCGGCCAACTTCCTTGATGTGGGCGGCGGCGCGACCAAAGAAAAAGTAACCGAAGCGTTCAAAATCATCATGTCAGATGACGCCGTTGAAGGCATTCTGGTGAATATTTTTGGTGGTATTATGCGCTGTGACGTGATTGCCGAAGGTGTGGTGGCCGCCGCGCGTGAAACCCAATTGGCAGTGCCACTGGTGGTGCGCTTGGCCGGTACCAATGTTGAACTAGGTAAGAAAATTCTGGCGGAATCGGGTCTCACGATTATTCCAGCCGATGATTTGAATGACGCAGCCGAAAAAATTGTCGCTGCCGTGAAGGAGGCCGCATAATGTCTGTGTTGGTGAATAAAGATACGAAAGTTATTTGTCAGGGCTTCACCGGCTCGCAAGGCACTTTTCACTCAGAACAAGCGATTGCCTACGGCACTAAAATGGTTGGCGGTGTAACACCGGGCCGTGGTGGCGATACGCATTTGGATCTGCCAGTGTTTGATACAGTTGAAGACGCGGTCGCGAAAACCGGCGCCACTGCGTCGGCAATTTATGTGCCGCCGCCATTTGCTGCTGATGCGATTTTGGAAGCTATTGCCGCCGGTATCGAATTGGCTGTGTGCATTACTGAGGGTATTCCGGTCACCGATATGATCCGTGTGAAACGCGCCTTGCAAGGCTCGAACACGCGTCTGGTTGGGCCGAATTGCCCAGGCGTGATTACGCCGGATGAATGTAAAATCGGTATTATGCCAGGTCACATTCACCGTCGCGGTTCGGTTGGCATTGTGTCGCGTTCAGGCACATTGACTTATGAAGCCGTGGCGCAAACAACTGCCGAGGGGCTGGGCCAGTCAACTTGTATTGGTATTGGTGGCGATCCGGTCAATGGCACAAATTTTATCGATTGTTTGGATATGTTCCTTGCCGATGATGAAACAGAGAGTATTATCATGATTGGTGAGATTGGGGGTTCGGCAGAAGAAGAAGCAGCTGAATTCTTGAAAGCCTCGAAAGTGAAAAAACCTATGGTCGGCTTTATTGCCGGGGTGACGGCCCCTCCTGGTCGTCGTATGGGGCACGCTGGTGCGATTATTGCTGGTGGCAAAGGCGGCGCTGAAGATAAAATGGAAGCCATGCGTTCGGCTGGTATCCATGTGTCGCCTTCACCAGCATCACTTGGTAAAACTTTGGTCGATGTTTTGAGTAAATAGGTCGCAAAATTGTCACTCGTCTATGGCAATGCGCGGGAATTCGGGTAAACTGACCTTATGGTCACACTTTTCTATCGGAATTAAAATTGGCAGAAGACAGTCCCCAAAAGGATTTAACGCCAGACCAGATTGATGGTCTGCTCGATGGCTCTAACGCTATTTATTTGGAACAAGTCTATGGCCGTTTTAAAGCCGGAGACCCAAGTCTTGACGCCAGTTGGGTAGACTATTTCCGTCAGATGGAAGCGGTCGACGGGGGCACTGGCGCGGCGCCGCAATTGCCAAGCTGGCAGCGGCACGACTGGCCGCCAACCGTCAATGGCGAAATGACCTCGGCGCTTGATGGCAATTGGTTCGATGACACCATCGACCAGGCCAAATTAGCGCAAAAAATCGAAACTCATATGGGTCTCAATGACACCGCCAGTATTCGCGCCGCAACGCTCGATTCTGTGCGTGCCATTATGATGATCCGCGCCTATCGCTTTCGCGGTCATTTGGCGGCCGATCTTGATCCCTTGCGGCTTGAACCACCAGCCAGCCACCCTGAGTTGGATCCAACATCCTATGGCTTTGCGGCGGCTGATTTCGACCGGCCAATTTTTATTGATTATGTGCTCGGGCTGGAAACCGCGACGATAAATGAAATGCTGGAGATTCTGCGTCGTACCTATTGCGGCACAGTGGCCCTTGAGTTTATGCACATTTCCGATCCGGAAGAAAAAGCATGGCTGCAAGAGCGCATTGAAGGGCCGGACAAAGAAATCGCCTTTACCGATGAGGGTAAGCGGGCGATTTTCCAGAAATTGGTGGAGTCCGAAGGCCTCGAGAAGTTTATCGATGTCAAATATACCGGCACCAAACGCTTTGGCCTTGATGGCGGTGAAGCGATGATTCCGGCGCTGGAACAAATCATCAAACGCGGCGGTAATTTGGGGGTTGAGGAAATTGTACTCGGCATGCCGCACCGTGGCCGTTTGAACGTGTTGACCAATGTGATGGGTAAGCCATTTTCTGCCTTGTTCCATGAGTTCAAAGGCGGGTCATCCAACCCCGATGATATTGAGGGTTCGGGCGATGTGAAATATCACCTTGGCGCGTCGTCTGATCGCGAGTTTGATGGCAATAAAGTGCATCTATCGTTGACCGCCAATCCGTCGCATTTGGAAGCGGTCGATCCGGTGGTTTTGGGTAAGGCGCGTGCCAAACAAGATCAATTCAAACCTAATCCACGGGCGATGTCTGACCGTGGCAAAGTGATTCCCCTGCTATTGCACGGCGACGCGGCCTTTGCCGGACAGGGCATTGTGGCTGAGTGTTTTGGTCTGTCGGGGCTGATCGGTCATAAGGCCGGTGGGTCGATTCACTTTATTGTGAACAATCAAATTGGCTTCACCACCAATCCGCGCTTTTCGCGCTCGTCGCCATATCCATCTGATGTGGCCAAGATGGTTGAGGCTCCCATTTTTCACGTCAATGGCGATGATCCAGAGGCTGTCGTTTTTGCCGCTAAAGTGGCGACTGAATTCCGCCAGAAGTTCTTAAAGCCGGTGGTCATTGACATGTTCTGCTACCGCCGCTACGGCCATAATGAGGGTGATGAGCCAGCTTTCACCCAGCCAACCATGTATGCGAAAATCAAAACCCATGAGACTGTGGTCAAGAAATATGCACGCCGTTTGGTGGCTGAAGGGGTGATGACCGAAACCGAGACTGAGCGAGCGATTAGTGATTATCGGGCGGTGCTCGATGTGGCCTTTGAAGCAGCCAATAATTTCAAGCCCAACAAAGCTGATTGGCTCGATGGCAAATGGACCGGTCTTGAAAAGAAAAATGCAGCTGATGATTTTGTACGCGGCGAAACGGGCGTCGAGCGCGATATGCTGTTGGAAATTGGCGAGGGTCTGGTGCGGGTGCCGGAGAATTTCAACCTGCATAAAGCTTTGGTGCGCCAGCTCAAAGCTAAGCAGGAGATGTTTGAAACTGGCACAGGTTTTGACTGGGCCACGGGCGAAGCCTTGGCCTTTGGGTCATTGGTGTTGGAGGGCTATCCGGTGCGTTTGTCGGGGCAGGATAGCGAGCGCGGCACTTTCTCACAGCGCCACTCGGCATGGATTGATCAACAAAACGAGCGCCGTTACAAACCATTGAAATATATTCGTGAAGATCAAGCGCTGTTCGAAGTGGTAAACACCATGTTGTCAGAAGCTGCGGTTCTGGGCTTTGAATATGGTTATAGTCTAGCCGAGCCGAATGCTTTGGTTTTGTGGGAAGCGCAATTTGGGGATTTCGCCAATGGCGCGCAAGTGATTGTCGACCAATTTATCGCTTCGGGCGAAATCAAATGGCTACGCATGTCGGGTCTGGTGATGTTATTGCCGCATGGGTATGAAGGCCAAGGGCCGGAGCACAGTTCAGCGCGTCTTGAGCGCTATTTGCAATTATGCGCCGAAGAAAATATGCAAGTGGCCAATTGCACAACCCCGGCAAATTATTTCCACATTCTGCGTCGTCAGTTGAAACGCAATTTCCGCAAACCGCTTGTGCTGATGACACCAAAATCGTTGCTACGGCACAAGAAATGCGTTTCTGATTTGACTGATTTTGAATCCGGTAGCAGCTTCCACCGTGTTCTATGGGACAATATGGATGCGCGTCTTGAGGGCGGTTTGCGTCCGGCCAAGGACATTCGGCGCGTGGTCATGTGTTCGGGTAAAGTCTACTTCGACCTGCTCGAAGCGCGTGAGAAAGCGGGCATTGATGATGTCTATATTATGCGCGTCGAACAACTCTACCCATTCCCCATCGGCCCGCTATTGGCCGAGCTGGAACCCTATGCTCACGCCGAAATGGTGTGGTGCCAAGAAGAACCGCGCAATATGGGGGCGTGGAGTTATATTGAACCTGAAATTGAAAATGTATTGGTGTCTTTGGACGCGAAACACAAACGACCGACCTATGCGGGTCGCCGTGCCGGTGCCTCAACAGCCAGCGGGCTGATGAGCCGCCATTTACAAGAACGCGATGCTTTTTTAGCGGCTGCTTTGAGTGATCCAATTGCTAAACCTTAAGGGAGACCACCATGTCGAATGAAATTCGTGTGCCAGCGTTGGGAGAGTCAATCACCGAGGCGACCATTGCACAATGGTATAAAAAGCCCGGCGATGCGGTCAGCGTCGATGAGCCGCTTTGCGAATTGGAAACCGATAAGGTCACCATTGAAGTGCCGGCCCATGTTGCCGGTGTTCTGTCTGAAATTATTGCTAAGGAAGGCGAAACCGTCGAGGTTGGCGCGCTGCTGGCATCAATTGGTGAAGGCCAAGGGACAACGGCGCCTGCCGCTGTTGAACCTGCCGCTGTTGAAGCTGCGCCAGCACCAGCGCCTGAGCCAGTATCAGAAGCTGCGCCGGTTGCTGCGCCTGTGGCACCATCGACACCATCGACAGGGACGCAAGATTTGTCACCAGCGGCGCGCCGCGTGGTCGAAGAACATGGTCTGGCGCCCGAGATGATCGCCGGTACCGGCAAGGATGGCCGCATTACCAAAGAAGACGCTGTGCAGGCGGCGCAATCGGGTGCCGCGACGCCATCATCTGCGCCAGCGGCAAATGCTGCTGCGCCCCTCGCCAGTCAGGCGGTTGCTGTGGCCGGTCAAGAAGAACGGGTCAAAATGACTCGGTTGCGCAAGACAATTGCCTCGCGGTTGAAAGAATCACAGAATACAGCCGCCCAGCTCACCACATTTAATGAGGTGGATATGAGCGCGCTTATGGCTTTGCGTAGTGAATATAAAGACCTGTTCGAAAAGAAATATGGCGTACGCCTCGGCTTTATGGGCTTTTTCGTGCGTGCCTGCGTAACAGCACTGCGCGAAATTCCAGCGGTCAATGCGGAAATCTCTGGTGACGAAATCATTTATAAAAAATACGTCAACATGGGTGTGGCAGTGGGCACAGAAAAAGGCCTTGTGGTGCCGGTTGTGCGCAATGTGCAAGACATGGGGTTGGCCGAAATTGAACAAGCGATTGGCAATTACGGGCGTAAGGCTCGAGATGGGCAATTAGCCATCAATGATTTACAGGGTGGCACGTTCACCATTTCCAATGGCGGCGTTTATGGCTCGCTTATGAGCACACCGATTTTGAATATGCCGCAGTCAGGCATTTTGGGCATGCATAAAATCCAGCAACGCCCGATGGCTGTTAATGGCGAAGTTGTGGTGCGGCCGATGATGTATTTGGCGCTGTCATATGACCACCGTATTGTTGACGGCAAAGAAGCCGTGACCTTTTTAGTGCGTGTAAAAGAGTGCCTTGAAACACCTGAGCGATTGCTCCTAGACATTTAAGTGAGGCTTTAATGAACGAAGAAAACACCAACCAATTTGACCTTGTGGTGATTGGTTCTGGCCCCGGCGGTTATGTATGCGCTATTCGGGCGGCCCAATTAGGGATGACAGTGGCGATTATTGATAAGCGTGGCGCGCCGGGCGGCACCTGTCTGAATGTCGGCTGTATTCCGTCTAAGGCCCTTCTGCACGCTTCCGAAGTGTTGCAAGAAACTCAGCACGCTGGCGATATGGGTATTTCGGTTGGCTCAGTGAAAGTTGATTTGGAAAAAATGATGTCGTTTAAGCAGGCCGGTATTGATGGCAATACGCAGGGCGTCACATTTTTATTGAAAAAGAACAAGGTTGAAGAAATTCACGGTGCAGCAAGGCTGACGGCTCCGGGGGCAGTGCATATTGATTTGCTCGATGGCGGTCAACGCAGCCTGACGGCGAAAAATATTGTCATCGCCACTGGCTCTGAAGTTACGCCGCTGCCAGGTATTGAGATTGACGAAGACCGTATTGTCTCGTCAACCGGTGCTTTGAGCCTGCCAGCGATTCCCAAACATTTAGTGATTGTCGGGGCTGGTATTATCGGTCTCGAACTGGGGTCTGTGTGGCGCCGCCTCGGGGCAGAGGTTACGGTGGTGGAATTCCTCGATCGTATCACCCCGGGGGTGGACGCTGATTTGGCAAAAAACTTCCAGCGGGTGCTGAAAAAACAAGGCATTAAATTCATGTTGGGCAAGAAGGTTACCGCTGCCAAAGCGCTCAAAGCCTCGGCTAAAGTGACATTGGCGCCGGCTTCCGGCGAAGGCGCTGAGGAGACGCTGACGGCAGATCGCGTGTTGATTGCTATTGGCCGACGCCCACATACCGACGGGCTTGGTTTGGAGGCTGTTGGCGTTACCCGCGACCCGCAAGGGCGGATTCAAACCGATGGCCATTTCAAAACCAATATTGATGGTGTTTTCGCCATTGGTGATGTCATCGCTGGGCCAATGCTGGCTCATAAGGCGGAAGAAGAGGGTGTTGCTGTGGCCGAACATTTGGCCGGCAAGCCGTCGCATGTGAACTATCATGTCATCCCCGGGGTGATTTATACCGCACCAGAAGTTGCATGGGTGGGGCGTTCGGAAGAGCAGCTGAAAGAAGATGGCGTCGATTATGTGGTTGGCAAATTTCCGTTCACCGCCAATGGCCGCGCTAAGGTCAATGGCACCACCGATGGGTTTGTTAAAATTCTTGCCGATGCCAAAACCGACCGCGTGCTTGGGGTGCATATTTTGGGCGCTCAGGCCGGCAATTTGATTGCCGAAGCGGCCATGGCGATGGAGTTCTCTGCCAGTTCAGAAGATATCGCCCGCACCTGCCACGCCCATCCAACTTTGCCGGAAGCGGTGAAAGAGGCGGCCTTGGCGATTGAGGGGCGCGCCCTTCACATGTAGTTATTTGCGCTGGTGGGCTTTTTGGTAAATCGCAATCAAGCTGGCGCTATCTACCTCTGTGTAAATTTGCGTTGAGCTTAATTGCGCGTGGCCAAGTAATTCTTGAATGGTGCGCAAGTCGCCGCCAGCCGATAATAAATGCGTCGCAAAGCTATGCCGCAAAGCGTGCGGGGTGACACTATCAGGCAGATTCAGCGTCCGGCGATGTTGAGCCAGCATTTGTTGCGCCAGCCGCGCGCTAAAACGCCCACCGCGGGCGCCGCGAAATACCGGATCGTCAGCCGCCGCGGTAAACGGCGCCGCTTGTATCGCCTCATGCAGTGCTTTGTGAACCAGCGGTAGAAGCGGCACATCGCGCATTTTATTACCCTTACCAAGCACCCGCAGGCCGGTTTCGGCGGTATTTGGTACATCACTCACGTTCAGCGCCAAAGCCTCGGAAATTCGCAGACCGCAGCCATAGAGCAAGGTTAGCAAAGCCGCGTCGCGCTGGCCAATCCAGCTCTCCTTAGGGGTTTCCAGAGCCAATTGAATAAGCTGCAGCACGCTTTGGCTATCGACGGCGCGTGGTAAGCTGCGTTTTTGCTTTGGCATATTGACCAGATAGAACGCCTGACTGACGGCAATTTTCTGCTGCTCAAGAAATTGCACAAAATTGCGCAAGCCCGACATGGTGCGCAAAAGAGAACGGCTTTCCGCACCCTCAAGCCGGCGCGACGCAAGAAAGGCTCGCAAGGTCTTCAGTTCCAAATCAGCAAAATCGGATAATTGCGTGGGTCGCTCTATGTAGCCATTCAGAAAGCTCAAAAACTGCCGCATGTCGCGTTGATAGCCGGCCACACTATGCGGACTCAAACGGCTTTCATGGGTCATGCGCGCAACCCACGCATCATGCTGATGCCGCAAGTCACCAGCCATGTTGGGCGGCGGCATCAGGTGATGGACTGGCCGGTTTTTTGCCAGTCGGCGAGAAACGCTTCAAGTCCTTTGTCTGTCAGCGGGTGCGCGATAAGACTGCGCAAAACTTCCGGTGGCAAAGTGGCGACATCGGCGCCGATTAAAGCCGATTGCCGGATATGCTCAGGCGAGCGCACGGAGGCAACGAGGATTTCCGTTTCAAGATCGGGGTAATTATCATAAATCTGCCGAATATCGGCAATCAGCCCCATGCCGTCGGCGGAAATGTCATCTAAGCGCCCGACAAATGGCGAAATATAAGCGGCCCCCGCTTTGGCGGCCAGCAACGCTTGATTGGCCGAGAAACACAAAGTGACATTAACCTTATGGCCATTGTCGGCCAACGCGCGCGTGGCTTTTAATCCATCCCATGTCAGTGGCACTTTGATGCAAACATTATCGGCAATGGGCAAAAGCTGGTCGGCTTCTGACAGCATGGCCTTGGCGTCGAGCGCTGTTACTTCAGCCGATACAGGGCCTTTAGTCAGGGTGCAGATTTCGCTGATTAACTCTTTGAAGTCGCGGCCAGATTTGGCAACCAGAGACGGGTTGGTGGTGACCCCATCGACCATGCCAGTGGCGGCAAGATCGGCAATCGCGGCTGTGTCGGCGCTATCAATAAAAAATTTCATGGCATTTCCCTCATTGTGGCAAGTAAATCACTAAAGACTTTTGTTAAACTTGCACCACTGCTTGCCTTTCTTCAAGCCATATAAGACAGTGGCGACATGCAAGTTGTCGCTGTGCTGATTCCCCTCGGTTTGCCGGGGCCATACGATTATGCGGTTCCGTCTGATATGAACCTTCAGCCGGGAGATTTCGTGCGCGTACCCCTAGGGCCACGCCGGGTCAATGGCGTGGTTTGGGGGCCAGCCCTTGGCGATACGCCACAGGCAAAATTAAAATCGGTGCAAAAGCGATTGGATGTGCCACCGCTGGCCGAGCATTTGCGCAAATTCATCGACTGGGTGGCCAGTTATGTGATGTCACCGCCGGGGCTGGTGCTGCGGCAGGTGATGCGCGTGCCGGCGGCTCTGGAGCCAGCTAAGCCAATGACCGCCTATCGCGCAGGCCCGCCACCAGAGCGCATGACAGCGGCGCGTCAGCGGGTGTTTGATGTTCTTGCTGAATTGGGTGAACAGGGTTTAACCAGTGCCGATTTAGCCCGCCAGGCCGGGGTCAGTGGTTCGGTGGTCAAGACATTGGCGGAGGCCGGACATTTACTGGCCTATGATTTGCCGGGACATATGGCGTTTGAACAACCAATGGCCGATGCTGGCACAACCGAATTGTCGGCGCTTCAAAAGCCCGTAGCTGATGCCCTAACGGCGGCAGTGACGGGGCAATCTTTCAGCGTGCATTTGCTTGACGGGGTGACCGGCGCAGGTAAGACAGAAGTCTATTTTGAGGCCATTGCCGCGGCGCTCAAAAGCGGTCGCCAAGCGCTCATCTTATTGCCAGAAATTTCATTGACGGCGCAGTTTCTCGACCGTTTTGAGGCCCGCTTTGGCTGTCAGCCTGCCATGTGGCATTCTGGGTTGGGGCCAGCTGAACGTCGTCGTACATGGCGCGAGGTTGCAGAAGACCGTATTTCGGTTTTGGTCGGCGCGCGCTCGGCCTTGTTTTTGCCATGGCGCGATCTTGGCGTGATTATTGTTGATGAAGAACATGATGGCGGTTTTAAGCAAGAAGATGGGGTGATTTATAACGCCCGCGATATGGCCGTCGTACGTGGTCAATTTGTTAATTGCCCGGTGGTTCTCGCATCGGCGACGCCGTCGCTTGAAAGCTATGTGAATGCCCAGCAAAAGCGCTATGTGCACCACCGTCTACCGTCGCGTCATGGCGGTGCCGCCTTGCCCGATATGCAATTGGTTGATATGCGCGCTTCGCCGCCGCCACGCGGCCATTGGTTGGTGCCGGAAATGGTCACCGCTGTTGAGCAGGCGGTTGAGCGTGGCGAGCAGGCTTTGCTATTTCTCAATCGACGCGGCTATGCGCCATTGACCCTGTGTCGGGCATGCGGCCATCGTTATGCCTGCGAAGCATGTGACGCGTGGATGGTTGAGCACCGCTTCCGTCAGCAATTGCAGTGCCACCATTGCGGCAACCAAAGGCCGGTGCCGCAAATTTGCGACGCCTGCGGAGAAGCCGATAAATTAGCCGCCTGCGGGCCCGGCGTAGAGCGCATTACCGAAGAAGTTATTCATCGTTTTCCACACGCCCGCACGGCCATTCTGTCGTCTGATATGGCCGGTGGTACCGCCGCCATGCGTGAGACGATCCAGCAAATTGCTGAGGGCGCGGCGGATATTATTATCGGCACCCAAATTGTCGCCAAAGGGCATCACTTTCCAAAGCTCAGCTTTGTCGGCGTGGTTGACGCCGATTTGGGGTTAGGCAATGGCGATTTGCGTGCCGCTGAACGAACTTATCAATTATTGTCGCAGGTCGCTGGACGGGCTGGGCGCGCCGCCGTTAGAGGTCATGCCATGCTGCAAACCCATATGCCCGATCATCCGGTTTTGCAGGCTTTGGCGGCTGGTGATCGCGATGCTTTTTTCGAGCGTGAGACGATGGCCCGTCAAATTGCTGCGATGCCGCCTTTTGGTCGGTTGGCAGCACTGATTATTTCTGCCCGCGATCAGCAAGAAGCGCTTAATTTTGTGCGCGCTTTGGCGCGACAAATTCCCCCGCATCCGGAGATAGTGGTATTGGGTCCAGCGCCTGCGCCAATCGCCCGAATCCGCGACCGTTTCCGCTTCCGGTTCCTGTTAAAGGGCCCAAAAACGGCTTCAATGCAGGGTTTTATCGACCAATGGCTAGCCCCGGTGAAGCTGCGGGGGAGCCTGCGTTTGTCGGTCGATATCGACCCTTATAGTTTTCTGTAAGCGGCAATAAAGAGGCTTTTCGTCATTGCTTGTGAATGAGTTGGAATTGGGGTGTTGCAAGCGTCCCTGTGACGTGATATTGCATCAGCCATATTGGTGGAATAGCCTTCTTTTCTGCCATATTGTGAGTTTTTCGTCGAGGTGGGTTTAGCCATCTCGCCTAGCAAACAGGATAGTCATTTGTCTTCAAAAGAGAGCATGATTGGTGGCCTAGCCGAACGTTACGCGGTAGCTTTGTTTGAGCTTATGCAGGAACTGCCTGCAGACGGTCAGCAACAATTGCATGATGATGTCGCGACCCTGCTGGTCCTCTTGTCTGAAAATGCCGATCTACAAAAATTAATCCGTAGCCCGATTATCTCAGCCGATGAGCAAACCGCAGCGCTTGACGCGGTGCTGAAAAAGGCTGGCGCTAGCGCACTATTGCGCAATTTCGTGTCTTTAGTGATTTCCAAACGCCGCACATCGGCGCTACCGGACATGGCGCGCCAATATGCGACTTTGGTTGCCGGTTCGCGCGATGAAATGGTGGCCTATGTCACCTCAGCGCATGCGTTGGCCGATGGTCAAATTGAAGATTTGAAACGACAATTGAAAGATGTATTTGGCAAAACCATTGTGGTTGATGCCAAGCAAGACAGCGCGCTTCTGGGTGGGTTGATTGTTGAAATTGGCAGCCAAATGATTGATGGCTCGCTGCGAACTAAATTGAATACGTTGAAAACCGCCCTAAACGGGTAATGAATGAGGCACGCTGATGGACATTAAAGCTTCCGAAGTTTCTTCCATTTTGAAAGAACAAATTAAGGGATTTGATCAAAAATCTGAGGTATCAGAAATTGGTCAGGTTCTTTCTGTAGGCGATGGTATCGCGCGGATTTATGGTCTGGACAATGTTCAGGCTGGTGAAATGGTTGAATTCCCCGGTGGTGTGCGCGGTATGGCGTTGAACCTCGAAGAAGACAATGTTGGTGTCGTGGTTTTCGGTTCTGACCGTGACATTCGCGAAGGTGACACGGTCAAACGTACCGGCGATATTGTGTCGGTGCCGGTTGGTAAAGAATTGCTTGGTCGTGTGGTTGACGCGCTCGGCAATCCATTGGATGGCAAAGGCCCAATCAACACAGATGTGCGCATGAAAGTGGATGTGAAAGCGCCGGGTATTATCCCGCGGAAATCAGTTCACGAGCCAATGCAAACTGGTTTGAAAGCGGTTGACGCGCTGATCCCAATTGGTCGCGGTCAACGCGAATTGATTATTGGTGACCGCCAAACAGGTAAAACCGCAATTGCTATTGATACGATTTTGAACCAGAAAGCCATCAATGATGGCGATGACGAAAGCGCTAAACTCTATTGCGTTTATGTTGCCATTGGTCAAAAGCGCTCAACTGTTGCGCAAATCGTGAAAACGCTGGAAGAAAATGATGCGATGAAATACACCATCATTATCGCCGCGACCGCTTCTGAAGCGGCACCGCTACAATTCTTGGCGCCATTTACCGGTTGCACCATGGGCGAATATTTCCGCGACAATGGCATGCATGCCTTGATCACTTACGATGATTTGTCAAAGCAAGCCGTGTCTTACCGTCAAATGTCATTGTTGCTGCGTCGTCCGCCAGGTCGCGAAGCTTATCCGGGTGATGTGTTCTTCTTGCACTCACGTTTGTTGGAACGCGCAGCTAAGCTGAATGATGATTTTGGTGCCGGTTCAATGACCGCGCTGCCAATCATTGAAACTCAGGCCAATGACGTGTCGGCGTATATTCCGACCAATGTGATTTCGATTACCGATGGTCAGATTTTCTTGGAAACAGATTTGTTCTACCAAGGCATTCGTCCAGCGGTGAACGTGGGTCTGTCAGTGTCACGTGTGGGTTCAGCCGCTCAAATTAAAGCGATGAAACAGGTTGCCGGTAAAATTAAAGGCGAATTGGCGCAATATCGTGAAATGGCTGCGTTTGCTCAGTTCGGTTCCGACCTTGACGCATCAACGCAGCAATTGCTGAAGCGCGGTGAGCGCCTTACGGAATTGCTGAAACAAGGTCAGTTCTCGCCGCTGAAAGTGGAAGAACAAGTGGTCGTGATTTACGCTGGTGTGAATGGCTATCTCGACAAAATCGAGACGTCAGCCGTTGGCCGTTTCGAGGCTGGTTTGTTGGAATTAATGCACAGCAAAGAAAGCGCCATTTTGGACGCCATTCGCGCTGAAAAAGCATTGTCAGACACAACTGAAGCCGCTTTGAAAAAAGCGATTGATGGTTACGCAGCGAGCTTTGAATAGGCTCTGGTGAGACACTGAAGGGGGCCATCAATGGCGTCATTGAAAGAACTTCGCAATCGTATCGCCAGCGTGCAGGCAACGCAGAAGATTACGCGCGCCATGCAGATGGTGGCGGCATCGAAACTGCGGCGTGCCCAAGAAGCGGCTGAAGCGGCTCGTCCTTACGCTGATCGTATGGGTGCGGTTTTGGGCAATCTGGCGGCTGGTATTACTGACCCGCAGGGCGCGCCAAAGCTATTGGCAGGCACGGGAAGCGAGCAGTCATATTTGCTGATCGTCGCAACCGCAGAACGCGGCCTGTGTGGTGGTTTCAATTCGTCAATTGCTCGTATGGCTCGCGCCGAAGCCTATCGCCTGATGGCAGAAGGCAAAGACGTCAAAATTCTTTGCGTTGGCCGTAAAGGTTACGACGTGTTGAAGCGTAATTTTACCAAAGAATTATTGCCTCTGATTTCTTATCAAGGCATGAAAAAAATCGGTTTTGATCAGGCGCAAGAAGTGGCCACGCAAATTCTTGGCGATTTCGAAAATGGCGGCTTTGACATTTGCAAACTCTATTATTCACGTTTCCAAAATGTGCTGACGCAAGTGCCAACGGCCTTGCAAATCATTCCAGCCCATATCGAAGCGGTTGAGGTCCCAGATTTGGGCGGCGCGGCCTATGATTATGAGCCGGAAGAAACGGAAATTCTAGACGCGCTATTGCCGCGCAATATTGCCATTCAGATTTTGCGCGCTCTGCTGGAAAATGCGGCTAGCGAGCAAGGTGCAAGAATGAGCGCAATGGATAATGCAACCCGCAATGCGGGCGAAATGATTGATGCCCTGTCGATTACCTACAACCGGTCACGTCAGGCACAAATTACCAAAGAATTGATTGAAATTATTTCCGGTGCGGAAGCACTTTAAGACGGATTGAAAGCGAGCTGAGGATAATATTATGGCAGACCAGAAAACAGCAATGGGTAAGATCTCACAGGTCATTGGGGCCGTGGTTGACGTGCAATTTGAAGGCCCTTTGCCTGAAATTCTAAACGCTTTAGAAACAGACAATAATGGCACTCGTTTGGTGCTCGAAGTAGCCCAGCACTTGGGCGAGCGCACCGTGCGCACCATCGCCATGGACTCGACCGAAGGTCTGGTGCGTGGGCAGCCGGTGACGGACTCTGGATCTGCAATTATGGTTCCCGTTGGCAAGGAAACTTTGGGCCGCATCATTAACGTGATCGGTGAGCCAGTTGACGAAGCTGGGCCAGTGGTTACCGAAGTCAAACGCGCCATTCACCAAGAAGCACCCGCATTTGTTGAGCAATCAACCGAATCTGAGCTGCTGGTTACTGGCATTAAGGTTGTCGACCTGCTGGCGCCATACGCCAAGGGTGGTAAAATTGGTCTGTTCGGCGGTGCTGGCGTGGGCAAAACCGTTTTGATTATGGAATTGATTAACAATGTGGCGAAAGCGCATGGTGGTTATTCCGTGTTTGCCGGTGTTGGCGAACGAACCCGTGAAGGCAACGACCTGTACTGGGAAATGATCGAAAGCGGCGTGAATATTGAAAAAGGCGGCGAGGGCTCAAAATGTGCTCTGGTTTATGGGCAAATGAATGAGCCTCCAGGGGCGCGTGCGCGGGTTGCTTTGACCGGTTTGACGGTTGCTGAAAATTTCCGCGATGAAGGCCAAGACGTGTTGTTCTTCATTGATAATATTTTCCGCTTTACCCAGGCCGGTTCAGAAGTGTCTGCCCTTTTGGGTCGTATTCCGTCAGCGGTGGGCTATCAGCCAACTTTGGCGACAGACATGGGCTCGCTGCAAGAGCGTATTACCACAACGACCAAAGGGTCGATTACCTCAGTGCAGGCGATTTATGTGCCAGCCGATGACTTGACTGACCCGGCCCCTGCGGCTTCATTTGCTCACTTGGATGCCACGACTGTGTTGTCTCGTGCGATTTCGGAAAAAGGTATTTACCCAGCCGTGGATCCACTCGACTCTACAAGCCGTATTCTTGAGCCACGCGTGGTTGGTGACGAGCACTATCAAGTTGCCCGTCAGGTGCAGGAAATTTTGCAACGCTATAAATCATTGCAAGATATCATCGCGATTTTGGGTATGGACGAATTGTCAGAAGAAGACAAAATGACCGTGAACCGTGCGCGTAAAATTGAAAAATTCTTGTCACAACCGTTCCATGTTGCTGAAATCTTCACTGGCTCACCGGGTATTCTGGTTGATTTGGCTGACACGATTAAAGGCTTCAAGGGCCTTTGCTCGGGTGAGTATGACCACTTGCCAGAAGCCGCCTTCTACATGGTCGGCACAATTGAAGACGCGATTGCCAAGGCAGAAGCCATGGCCGCTGAAGCTGCCTAAGGAAGTTCTCATCAATGGCCAATAAGCTACAATTTGATCTCGTTTCGCCGGAAAGTCTGGTGCTGTCAGCGCAAGTCGACAGCGTCAGCGTTCCGGGTCTTGAGGGTGATTTCGGGGTTATGCCAAATCACAGTCCGGTGATGTCTATCATCCGTCCAGGCGTATTGGTGGTCGAGAATGATGGCGTTGTGAGCCAATATCACCTTGATGGCGGTTTTGTAGACGTGACTCCTGAAGGGGTCACGGTTCTGGCTGAGACGATTTTGACCGAGGCGCAAGCGGCTGAACGTGGTGTCGCTGACGAAGCCTAGTCTAATCAAAAACTACTGTTTTCAAGCCATTTAGCAGCACGCGCCGCTCCGTATAGAGGCGCACAGCGGTGGCTAAAGTGCGGCGTTCGACATCGCGACCGACATCAATCACTTCCTCGACATTCATATCATGGCGAATGGCTTCAATGCCTTGGCTGATAATCGGCCCTTCGTCGAGATCAGCGGTCACGAAATGGGCGGTCGCGCCAATCATTTTCACGCCGCGTGCATGGGCGCGGCTATAGGGCTCAGCGCCTTTGAAACTGGGCAGAAAACTATGGTGAATATTAATGATTTGGCCGCTATAGGCGGCGGTAATATCGGGCGAGAGAATTTGCATATAGCGGGCCAGAATAATCAATTCGATATTCTCTGCTTCAACCAGTGATTTTAATTTAGCCTCGTTCTCAGCTTTTGCCTCTTTTCCACCCGGCCAATAATGATAGGCAATGTCGGCGTTCTCACTCCAGTCGCGGCCAATCTCATGGTTGGAAGCCACGGCAGCAATGTCCATATGCAGGCTGCCGCGCTGGCAACGGTAAATCAAATCGACCATGCAGTGATCGAACTTGGAAACCAGTATCAGCGTGCGTGGTTTAATGCTGGCGTCATATAAATGCCATTGCATATGAAACTTGGTCGCGACGGCTTCAAAGGTTGAGCCAAAAATATTCTTACTATCACTGCCTTGCGCACGAATACCCACGCGCATAAAAAATTTTCCGCTATCGGGATCACCATATTGATGGCTTTCCTCAATATTCATTTTCGCATTGGCCAAGGTTTGGGAGACGGCGGCAACAATGCCTAAAGCATCAGGACACGATAGGGTTAAAACAAATTTACTCATCAATCTCTCTTCTGCCGATAGGCAAAGCTCTCTTCAATCTTGTGCAATAAATGCGACAAACATGTCGCTGGAGGATAATTGGCTTGATTGCCGGACGCAAGGCAGCCGGGCAGTGGAGATAAATCGGCATCTGGGTCGGGGTCGAAAAAAAACGCCAGCGAATAGCGCGCTTCGCGGCTTTTATTGATTACCCGATGCTGCGTTGAGGCATAGAGATCATTGCTCCAACGAGCCAGCATGTCGCCAATATTAACAACCAATGCCCCATCGAGCACCGGAATGCCCTGCCAGACCCCCTGCTTATTGAGGATCTCCAGACCGGCAATATGGCGTTGCGCCAGCAGGGTGAGGCAGCCAAAATCTGTATGAGCGCCAGCGCTTAATCCATCATCTGTGCCACTGAGAGGCGGATAATAAAGCGGCCCAAGCGTCGCCATGGGCAGGGTCAGCTGGGGCGAAAAATAATCCGCGTCTAAACCCAAAGATAAAGCAAAGCCTTCCATTAATTGCCGACTGACACACTCGCAGGCATCATAATAGGCCTGCATGGTCGCCTGCCAACCGGCCAGTTTCGGCCACTGATTGGGCCCATGCAGCGGCACATTGGCTTTCACACGTGGATGCTCTGGGCTCAGGTCGCGGCCAATTTTCACGCCTTCTTTATAATCGCCCTGCGGTTGACGTTCGGCGTCGAGTACTTCACCACCGATACGAAACCAACCGCGATGACAGGCCGAGTTTTCGATTGCTATGCTGGCTTTGTCGGCCTGTGGCAGAGCAAAGAAGGCGGCGGATGCGGCAAAGGCTGCTTCGGTTAGGTCTGGGTCAATGGCGTGGCCAGTGAGATAAAAAAACCCAACGTCGCGGGCGGCGGCGCCAATTTCCTGACCAATAGCTAGGCGTTTGGCCGTTGAAGCGGTGGCGAAATTGCTGAAGTCGATAAGGGGAAGCGACGCGCTCATGAGCCTTTACCGCTGATGTGGAGCTGCGGCTTTGCGGCAGAGAAAGGCAAAGCGTTCGGCTAAATCGGCATATAGCGGCTTTTTGAAATCGACCACTAAATCGACACAGGCGTCGAGCGGGCGCCAAGCCCAATCATCAAATTCAACTTGCTTATGCGCATCAAGGCGAATGGCCTCGTCGCCGCCCATCATGCGCATGGCAAACCATTTTTGTTTTTGGCCGCGAAACTTTCCTTTTAAGGCGGTGCCAATCAAAGCCTCTGGCAAGTCATAGCTCAGCCATTCCGGCAATTCGTAAATAATCTCAGCCTGAGAGACACCGGTTTCCTCTTCGAGTTCTCGAAAAGCCGCTTGCTCGGGGGTCTCGCCATCGTCAATACCGCCTTGGGGCAATTGCCATAATGGTGCATCGATTGGTAATTTATCGACCACGCGCCGACCAGTGAAAACCAAGCCTTGTGGGTTGAGCAAAACAATGCCGACACAGGCACGCCATGCGAGTTTTTGGGCCGGATGGTCTGGGCCATAATGGGGGGGCGCGAGGGCGTTCATGAGATTGGTTTAAACTCGGAATTAGCTGATTTCTGTAAGTCAATCAATAGCTTAATTGCATGTTGCAGTTGCGCGTCATCGGCTGGTTCTGGTGGAATAAAGGCGATGGAAGGCTTTCTCTTTTGCTCTTTGGTATCTTTCGTATTGCTTTCGCCGTCGATGTTCTCGCCGTCTAGACGGCCACGCAAAGACGCTTCGGAACGCGCTTCACGTTTTTTCAAATCTTCGGGAATGACTTGTTCCGACACAATATCGGGTGAAATGCCAAGTGCCTGAATCGAGCGCCCCGATGGGGTGAAATAGCGCGCCGTGGTCATCCGCAAAGCGCCATTATTGGGCAATGGCATGATGGTTTGCACCGAGCCTTTACCGAAACTCTGCGTGCCCATAATGATCGCGCGATGATTATCTTGCAGGGCGCCCGCGACGATCTCTGAAGCTGAGGCCGAGCCGCCATTGATCATCACAACAATCGGATAGCCGCGCGCCATGTCCCCGCGTTTGGCATTGTAGCGTGAGCTGTCTTCGGGGCTGCGTCCACGGGTCGAAACAATCTCGCCCTGATCAAGCAGCATATCCGAAACGCTAATTGCTTGGTTCAAAAGCCCGCCGGGATTATTGCGCAAATCAATAATAAAGCCGGCCAATTTATTCTTGCCTATTTCAGCTGGCAGTTGATTGAGGGCCAGTTTCAGATTGGCCGAGGTCTGTTGGTTAAAAGTGGTGAGCCGAATATAGGCAACATTTTCATCAGCCCCTTCAACCCGCGAACGGACGGCGCGAATTTTGATAATATCCCGGGTGATGGTGATTTCCAGTGGTTCATCCTCGCCTTCGCGTAAGACGGTAATGGTGATGTCCGTGCCTTTTTCACCGCGCATTAAGTCAACAGCGTCAGATAGGGTCAGGCCCAGAATCGGCTCGCCATCAAGATGCGAGATTAAATCATTGGGCCGCATGCCTGCCCGCTGAGCTGGCGTGTCGTCAATCGGCGCGATGACTTTGACCAAGCCTTTATCCATGGTCACTTCAATGCCAAGGCCTCCAAAGGCGCCGCGGGTTTGCACCTGCATATCCTCAAAGCCTTTCGGCGGCAAATAGGCCGAATGTGGGTCCAGCGAACTCAACATGCCGGCAAGTGCCGCTTCAATTAGCTCTTTGTCATCTGGCGCTTCGACGTAATTGCCGCGCACCTGTTCAAGCACGTCGCCAAAAAGCTGCAATTGTTGATAAAGCTCATCATTATTTTTTTGCGCATGGCCTGCGCTTGGAGCCAGCAAAAGACATGAGAAAATCAGGCCGCTGAACAGCATAAAAAATGATGGGCTTATATTTTGCAAACGCATTCTAAGTTCCGCTTCTAACTTGTTTTCAACCAAGGGGTCGGGTCAATCGGTTGACCGTCTAATCTTAACTCCATATATAGCTGACCGCGCCCCGAAGACACACCCCCCAGCGATATTTTTTCTTCAGGCAAAACACCAATTGGCTCGCCAGCCAGAAGTTCTTGCCCGACATAGGCGGTGGTTTCGTCCATGCCGGCCAAAATCATTTGATAGCGGTTCTCGACGGCCAGAATGACAATGCTGCCATATTGCCGGAACGGCCCACTATATAAAACCCTTGCATCATAAGGGGCGGTGATTTGTGCACCTGGGCGGCCATCAATAAAAATACCCTTTTGTTGCGCCCCGCCGGTGACTGTCTGGCTGCCGTATCCGGCAATAATTCGCCCAGATACGGGCATTGGCACCAAACCTCGGGCCTTGCCAAACTGACTGTCAGTCGGTGGTATGGCCGACGGTCGAGCGCGCCTTTTCTGCGCCCTTGTTTGCAGTTTATTGGCCAAATCTTTCAAATTGCGTGCCTGGCTCACCAGAACCGCGACGGCGCGGGCTTCTTTTTCAGCGTCGCGGCGGGCGATTTTCTCGGCCTCAGATTTAGCGGCCAGTGCTGTGCTCAGCTCTTTGCGGGCTGTGGCGGCGTCATTTTCGGCGATAATCAGCGCTTGTGATTGGGCATCCATGCGCTTGCGAATAAGGCTCAATTCGGTCAATTGATCGCGCAATTTATTGGCCCGACTTTGCATGGAAGGCACAATACTGGCCAAAACAATGGCGCCTTGCACGGCCGTTAAAGCATCATCGGGGTGAACCGCGAAAGCGGGAGGGCTTTCAACGTGCATGGTTTGCAATCCAGCCAGCATTTCCGACAATTGCGCTCGGTCTTGCTGCAAATTAGCGTCCAATGAACTTTCACTGACCCCCAATTCGATGAGGCGGGTTTCCAAACGGTCGCGTTCGGCGTCGATATTTTGTATATCGCGGGCCAAATCAATAACCCGTTTTTGCAGCGTGCGTTTTTGCTGCTTAAGCGCCTCGGCTTCTTGCTTTAGCGTTTGCGCACGTTGTTGACGCTGACGAATTTCGTCGTTCAGCGCCTCAAGCTTTTCCCTTTGATCTGCATCTTGAGCTGTCGCTGGCGGCATGGCAGCAACAAAAAAGACAGCGATCAGAATATATAGAAGCTTTTTCATAGGTTTCAGTGCCCTCAATCGCGATGATAAGGGTGATTGGTCAAAATGGAAATGGCGCGCCAAATTTGTTCGCACAATAGGGTGCGGGCCAGCATATGCGGCCATGTCATTTGCCCCAGAGAAAGCATAATATCGGCGCGGGCGCGCAAGGCGTCGGTCAGTCCATCGGCGCCGCCAATGACAAAATTGGCTTGCGCCATCCCTTTGTCTTGCCAATCACTGATTTGGGTCGCAAAGCCACGGCTGGTCATTTGCTTGCCGGTTTCATCGAGCATGATCACCAGCCCCGGACGCTGATCGAGGGCGGCCATCAGCAGGGCTGATTCCTCGCGCTGTTTGGCGCTGCCCGTCGCCCCTTTGCGTTCCTTGATTTCTTGCAAATGCGGCCCATCAAGGCCAATTTGTCGGCCAGATTTTTGCGCTCGGTCAATATGCGTGGACACCAAAAGCTCTTCCGGCGTGCCCCGCATGAGGCCGACAGCGAGCAGGTCAAGGCGCATGGATTAGGCGTTCGAGCCGAGCGCACCCGGTTTTTTTTGATTGGGCGCATAGGTCATGGCAATGGCTTCAGCGGCCCACATTTTCTCAAGGTCATAGAAACTGCGAACTTCTTCGCGGAATAAATGCACGACCACATCGCCGGCATCGACCAGCACCCAGTCGCAACTGGTCATGCCTTCCGTGCGAATGGATTTGAGGCCAAACTCTTTCAATTTGCGTTGCAAATGATCGGCCAATGCACCGACATGACGTTTCGAGCGGCCAGTGGCTATAACCATATGGTCGGCGATAGCTGATTTACCAGCTAGAGAGATAGTGACAATTTCCTGCGCTAGATCGTCGTCTAGGCTAACCAGAATCATTTTATGAAGCTCGCCGTCAATCTGATCGGGGCCTTCAATTGTTGCCATTGGCGTGTTTTCGCTCAGAGCGTATTCCTTCTTAAGTCTACTGACAAAAGCTGTCGGCATAACCGTCATCTTTGTTTACCCTATTTTATGGGTGGGTTTCAATCTTGTTTGTTGGCGCCGCGCTGGCGTAGGGCCGATGAAGATAAATCAGAGCGCACGCCGTCGAGCATAATCCAAGCCGGGGCTTCGACATGTTTGAAATCAGTCGCCTGACTGGTTGCCACTCGCTGGCGGGCAAACACTTGTCCCGCCTGACTATTGGTCACTTTAAGCGTGCTGCCAGAGCGTGGATAAATGACGACAGGCACTTCTTGCATGAATTGTTGCCATTGTTTCCACTGTTGCAGGTTGACGAAATTATCGCTGCCCATGAGCCAAGTAAAATGCACCTCCGGATGACGGGCTTTGAGTTGGCGAACCGTGTCGATGGCATATTGGGTGCCAATGCGGGTTTCAACATCTGAGACCATAAGGCGCGGATGACTGGCCATGCGTTGGCAGGCGGCGAGGCGCTCGGTCATATCATTTGGCGTGTGGTTTTTCAGCGGATTTTGGGGACTCACCAGCCAGCATACATAATCCAAACCCAGCGTCCGCATTACCGAGAGTGAAACCAAACGATGACCAGCATGCGGCGGGTCAAAACTGCCGCCGAATAAGCCTATATAAGTGCCAGGGGCAAAATAGGGCATGGCGGATGCGTGTGTTTGGGTCATCTTAATCTGCACCCTATTTGGGGCGCGTTTGCCCTGAGCCGCGCACGGCATATTTGAAACTCGTCAATTGTTCCAAACCGACCGGCCCACGGGCATGAAAACGCCCAGTGGCGATGCCAATTTCGGCGCCCATGCCAAATTCACCGCCATCAGCGAATTGGGTCGAGGCATTATGCATGACGATGGCACTGTCGACTTCATTTAAGAAACGTTCAGCCGCCGCGGCATTGGCGGTAACAATAGCGTCTGTATGATTGGAGCCATACTGGCCGATATGGGCGATGGCAGCATCAAGATCAGCGACCACCCGGACGGCGATAATGGCGTCGAGATATTCGCAATAATAGTCATCTTCCGAGGCGGGTGTGACACTTTGATGGGCAGCTTGGGCGGTGGCATCGCCGCGCACGTCGCAGCCGCCGTCAATCAAAGCGCCAATCAGCGATGGTAAATAATCATCGGCACAAGCGGCGTCGACCAACAGCGTTTCCGCTGCCCCACAAATACCCGTTCGGCGTAATTTGGCATTCAGCACGATATCGCGCGCCATCGCCAAATCGGCTTCCGAGTGCACATAAACATGACAGACGCCTTCCAAATGGGCAAATACCGGCACACGGGCTTGTTCTTGCACCAAGCCGACAAGACCCTTGCCACCGCGCGGCACTATGACATCAATTTGTTCATTCAAGCCGGCCAGCATCATGCTGACGGCAGCGCGATCCGGGGTCGGTACGATTTGCACCGTATGGGCATCTAATCCGGCGGCGCTCAAAGCGCGGGCAAAACACTGATGAATCAGACGGGCGGAGTTTTGGATCTCCGAACTGCCACGCAGGATCACCGCATTACCAGCTTTCAAACACAGAGCAGCGGCATCAGCCGTGACATTCGGGCGGCTTTCATAAATCACCCCA